>JAHEAR010000002.1:0-8588 GCA_024642665.1 Bacteroidota bacterium | reverse complement strand
TTCTCATCAATGGGCTTTCCGGTTTTAATGATTTTGGAAAAAATAACCCCTTCGCTGACAAAGTAAATCGCTTTGTCTTTTGTGTATTTTTTAAATCTTTTTTTCTGAGGCGCACTAATGGATTGATACTCTCCATATATGGTGTCTACCGGAATTAATGATCTTGTCCTGAATAATGAATCCGTTGGCAACCTGGCCTTCTCGTAAAAACCCTTATTGTTTTTGAGCGGTGCGGGTATGTACACTACTTGTCCCGTTCTTGTTCTGGAGGGTTCTATTATCAGTTTTTTGTTACTCATGTGATAGACACCGGAAATCTCTGTAATGGACGTGCTTTCATTTTTAAATTCGAAAGAGGTCGTGGCATCACTCAGGATGAATGTTTTTCCTTTGGATAGTTCCAAAGAAGAATAGGTACTGTAGTTCATTTTAAAGTCCGGGCTGCCGATATATTTGCCAAGGACGGCTTTGGAACAAGATGACAACAAGGCAAGCGGGCATAGAATGACTAGGGTGAGCAGATAGATTTTTATTATTTCTTTCATTTATGCAGTGTGCACTATTTCTTTTGACTTCATGGTAGGTTAAGTATCTGAGACCTGATCGGAGCGCAGCGTAGACCCTGTACTCCCACGAAGGAGATAGTTCAGGGGACCTTGGACCTAAGACCTTGGATATTTCGACGCGCGACACGTGACACGCGATTTCTACTCCAGATATATTTCATAACCCTCATAACCCTCATAACCTTTTAACCCTTCAACACTTCAACCCAACCATGTATCTCCTCCTCAGCTTCTTTTATGGTTTATTCTCCGGAAACATGACGACACTGATCATGTTTTTATCATTAAAGTATTTTTTTGCAGCTGCTACCAGTACATCTTCATTCAAACGGGCGATCTTTTCTTCTAAAAATTCCATCTGAGTGCCTTTATACATATCTGATCCGTCCAGCCAGCTATCCACAAAACTATTCATCCAAAATCTGTTTTGTTCGAGATCCTTGATCCTGCTCTGACGCTGCGTCTCGGTGATCTTTACGATGTCCGATGCTGCCACACTTTGCTTGAGCTGATGAATGACCTTTTGCATTGCATCAATCAATTCATTGGTGCGCGGTGGATCTGCATTAAAACTGATTTGTATAGAATAGTCCTCAATCGGATATTTGCTTTGACCGCCATACACGCTGACGCCATAGACTCCACCCTGATCCTCTCTAAGCTCCTCGCGCAATTTGATGCGTGCCAGTGCGATCAAGGATTCCAGAATATAACTATTATCGGAAGTGTACTTGTCGGCTCCGTGATAGACTAACTGCACCAAAGATTTAGGCGCCTCGCCTCTGTAGAATACAGAATCGATTCGTCCATAAGGATACCGCACGCCAACGTCTTTCCAGGTTTCTTTTCGTCCACCACCCGGCAATGCGCCGAGATATCGGCTCGTCAGGTCCTGCAAACTGTCCGGATCAAAATTTCCCACAAAAAAGAAATGCATATCGCTTACATCTTTAAATCGATCCGTATAAATCTGTGCAATCGCATCCATAGAAACCTCGTCATACGATTCCAAAGAAGGATAGCCTCTTCTTGGATGGTTTTGCGAAGTGATCTGTGCGACTTTATCCGCATACCAGTTTTGCGGATTAGACATCAGATTGCCAAACATGCCTCTTTGTTTACTGAGGTATGAATTTAAAGCCGTGGTATCTATTCTATAGGCAGTCACCCATGAATAGGTTAATTGCATCATGGTCTCCATGTCCTTCACGGATGAATTTCCGCTAAGGCCTTCAAATCTTTCGTAGATAAACGGACGAACGGAAGCTCTCGTACCACTCAGTTTTTTCTCTAATGCCATGGCATCAAAGGACCCCAGACCACTATTGCTGATCACACTGGAAGTGCTTCTTGCCGAAGGATACATGGCATCGCTATATAGGGAGGTTCCTCCTTCACTATACGCATTCATGAGAATCTCATCATTCTTAAAATCGGTGGCTTTCGCACTCACTTTGACACCATTTTCAAAAGACCAATGATGTATATCCAGTTTTTCATCATAGGTATGGTTGATTACCTTTCTTGCAGGAAAACTACCCGACAATAAAGGTGCGGAAACATCCACATCCATATAAGGCTCCATGGTTTTTCCGGCACTGGCATTCATCAGGCGGATGACTTCCATGGAGTCAGGAAGCATGTCCATATCTTTCTCCGGACCGGTGATGACCACTACTCTGTTTTTATCGATCATCCACTTTCTGGCCAGCAAAGCAATTTCTCCAACCTGAATGGTCGGTAGCATGGAATTGTACATATCCAGACGCTGCTGTGCATTGGGCATCGGATTGTCCTCGAGAAAATTATAAATCATCCCCTGCACGACTCTGGAGGAGGGAAGTTTGTCTTCTTCAAGAACGGCTTGCTCGGCACTGCGAAGCATATCCTCTTTTTCTCTTTCCAACTCGGTCGTGGTAAAGCCGTGCTGCAATACACGTTGATTTTCATCCAGTAAAGTCTCCATGGCACGCGTCACATCTTTTGAGGTACAGGAGGCATAGCTCCTGTAGGTCGCCAGATCACCAACATCTTGTCCATACCCGGTGTAGCCAAAAATAAATGGCGGATTAGCCGCCTGTGAAATATCTGACAAGCGCTGACCCAGCATTCTGTTGTATAAGCGTTCGACGATTTCCTGTCGATAATCTAACACGGATTTTGGCTTATGGTAGGTATGATTATACACGATCTGCACGGTTGCATTGGTGGCTTCATGATCTGTGACTATTTTCACCAGGGTAGATTCATGCGCAGGCATTGCATTAGATTCTTTTTGTCGGGCCGGAGCCTTTGCGGTAATGCTGCTAAACTGATTTTTAATATGCTGTTCGATCTGATCAGGAGAGATATCTCCGACCACGAAGATGGCCATCAACTCAGGGCGATACCAATCCGCATAAAATCTTTTGACGACATCATAATGTGCATTTTGAACGATTTCCGGATCACCGATGGGTAGTCTTTTAGCGTATCTCGAATTGTAATACAATACGGGCAGATACTCATTTTGCATGCGTTGTCCGGAGCTCAAACGACTCCGCCATTCGGAGATCACGACACCGCGTTCTTTATCGATCTCTTCATCTTCAAAAGCAATGCCTGTAGACCAATCCCGTAAGATGAGCATCCCTTTATCGAACTGCTCCTGATCATCCGTGCGCACCTGGAGCATATAGACAGTTTCATCAAAACTGGTGTAGGCATTTAAGTCAGGTCCGAAACGTGAACCAACGGTCTCGAGGTAATTGACCAGTTCATTTTTTGTAAAATTTTCTGACCCATTGAAGGCCATGTGCTCGATAAAATGTGCCAGCCCTAGTTGATCTTCATCCTCCTGCATCGCGCCGGCTTTGAGGGCAAGCCGTAATTCAGCGCGATGCTCGGGGAGTTTATTCTTTTTAATATAATAGGTCATTCCGTTGGACAGGTGGCCAATTCTGACGGAAGAATCCATGGGAATTCCGGTTATGGCTTCAACTTGCGGTGCATCCGGTAAGGGAGGAGGAGGTGGCGGTGTCGGGGCCACTGCCACTGCAGGAACATCCTGTTTTACAGCGGCCTGCGATGTTTTCTTGGTGCATCCTGCGGTCACTAAAAGCAGGCAAATGGCATAAAAAGCTAATCTGGTCATAGTTACTGGTTTAGTCGCAATGAATATCCGAAAAAAATTGCGAATGAAGGATATAGGATTGGCTGAAGGGCGGAAAGGCTGAAAGGCAGAAAGGAGTTCTGGTTCAGAGGATTAATCGCACGCAGAGGCCTAAGCCGCAAAGCAAAAGCTAAAAAGCAAAATGAAAATCATAGACATTGAGCAAGCCCTTCGCTCTAAGCTCTTTGCCCTTTGCTTTTTCTACCTGCCTTCTTCCCTGTCCGCTATGGCGATAATGCCTCTAATCGTATAGGCAATGGCAAAAAAGATGGTATAGACGAGGGTGAGAACGATCCATAGCCATCGGAATGAACCCACGTCATCGATGTGCATACCGGTCAGGAGATAACACCAGCCATAGGCGAGTATCAACAGAATAACATAACATAAAACGGATTTGATCCAATAGCTCACGACATGATTAATTCTGAATAAGAAAACAGTGTTGAGGAAGACGTAGCACAGCATCATCGCTGTGGATACCATCCAGGGGCCGGCTTTTGGATCAATGATTTTACTGTGGTGTGGAAGTACATTGTCAATGAGCGACAGCACGATGATAAAACAAAGCACTAATCCGGCCTGATAGAATGGCGATTCGAAAAAAGTAATCAATCCTGATTTTTCTTTCATAGGTCTAATGTACGGGTATACCGGTAAGATCATAGTCCGTAGCCCCGGTAATTTTGATTTTGACAAATTGTCCGGGCATAAATACACCCAACGTCGTGTCAATATAAATTTCATTGTCTACTTCCGGCGAATCATATTCTGAGCGACCAATATAATGGCCTCCTTCCTTACGATCAATCAGGACTTTAACTTCTTGTCCGATCAATGCTTCATTGTGCTCAAGGGAAATGGCGTTTTGTATCGCCATAATCTCTTCAGCGCGTTGTTTTTTGATTTCAGCAGGCACATCATCTTCGAGCGAATAACCGCGCGTGTCTTCTTCATGGGAATATTCAAACACCCCTACCCGATCAAATTTTACCTCTTCGACAAACTGACAAAGTGCTGCATGATCTTCCTCTGTTTCGCCGGGAAAGCCAACTAAAAAAGTAGTGCGCAACCTGATTTCAGGATGGATCGCACGAATTTCATTGATCAATTCATGGGTATCGGCAGCCGTAATCTGACGGCGCATCGCTTTCAGGATCGGATCGCTGTGATGTTGCAAAGGCATATCCAGATAATTGCAAATCTTAGGCTGTGCTTTCATCACCTCGATCACCTCCAGCGGAAATTTATGGGGATAAGCGTAGTGTAATCGTATCCATTCAATGCCCTCAACGTCACATAGTTTATTTAATAATTCTGGTAGTGCTCTTTTTTGATAAAGATCCAGACCATAATAGGTCAACTCCTGTGCGATCAAAATGAGTTCTTTCACACCTCTGTTGGCAAGATGCTCTGCTTCTTTAATCAGGCTTTCCATCGTGCGGGAAATATGTTTTCCGCGCATCAATGGGATCGCACAGAAGGAGCATGTTCTGTTACATCCTTCGGAGATTTTCAGGTAGGCATAATGTGAAGCAGTAACGATACTGCGCTCGCCTAACAATTCATCCCGGTAAGTGGCGCCCATGGTATTGAGTAATGAAGGAAGCTCCATCGTACCGAAATATGCATCGACTTCAGGAATCTCTACTTCGAGATCGTCCTTGTAGCGTTGGGACAGGCAACCGGTCACGTAGAGCTTTTCCAGACGGCCTGCTTTCTTCTCGTCGGCGTATTGGAGGATGGTATTGACGGATTCTTCTTTGGCCAGATCAATGAATCCGCAGGTATTAATGACGACAACGGGCGCGGGACCGGGCGTCTCGTGTTCCACCTCAAAATGATTAGCTTCGAGCTGGGATTTGAGGACTTCGGAGTCTACGGTATTTTTACTGCAGCCGAGGGTGATGATCTTTATTTTCTTAGGATGTAAAGCTTTTGTGCGCAACGTCGTGTGTACTAAAATGAGGTCCAAATATACCTAGATTCCTCTTGGAATGTGGTGGAATGCCTGTTTTGGAAAACAAATGATTCTTTAAAAACGTTAATTCGGGTATGGTCAAATGGTTGGTGGTATTGGTTATTGGGCTCTTTCCAGTCCTTGGGTATAGTCAGTTTGGATTGAATATTAAATATGTGTCCGGTGGGTCAGATATCCTGGATGAAGCGCTGATCAGCCAGAAGGGCATGCAGGCATCCGTTGAATATGGATTCAGGCTGAAAAAAAAGCGCCTTGAATTTCATCCGGGTATCGGTTATCGATTCACCTTTAATGGTTCGCAGCATGAAGGCAATATCACTGCTTTTGACATGGATCTGAATACGGCGATCTACCCTTTTGATTTTGAGGGTGATTGTGATTGTCCGACCTGGTCAAAGGAAGGCAATCTGATCAAAAAAGGATTATTTCTTGAGGTCAGTCCCGGTCTCAGTTTTCAAACCATAAACCGTGATATCGTGACGCCTGAAGATCCTAATGATCCACAAGCCACTTTTACCAGCAGCACTACTTTACTGAAACTAGGGATCGGGATGGGTATTGATATTGGTTTATCAGATGCTGTTACATTGACACCAATCATTAGTTATGTTATTTTCTCAAGTGAAGATTGGATAGGCTTGAATCGGGATGGATCAACAGGGACACTGGATGACCAGTCCTATCTTGGTTTGGGCTTACGAATGGTGTATAAACCGGATCCAAAAAGATTACGTCGTAGACGTTAATGTTGCCGGTAACATTCCCACAAAACTATTCCTGCGCTGGTTGCCACATTCAGTGAGTGTTTGATACCGCCTTGTGGAATTTCCAGACTGCTTTCACAACGCGCCAGAACATCAGGACTGACACCTCTCATTTCATTTCCAAAAATAAGTGCCAATGGAAACTTCTCTTTCAAATTTACATCATCCAATTTGATGGATTTGTCGGTTTGTTCGACAGGTAATAAATTATAACCCATTTCCTCAAGTGCCGCAAGGGCATCGATTGTATTTGGAAATGATTTCCATGTCACGGATTCAGTGGCACCGAGAGCGGTCTTCATGATTTCTGCATGGGGTGGATTGACGGTTATGCCGCAGAGAAAGATTGCTTCAATGGAAAAGGCATCGCACGTGCGGAAGATAGCCCCTACATTCAGTCCCGAACGTATATTATCCAGCACTGCGATCACCGGGATTTTTTCTGCTGATTTATAATCGGATAGTGCAGGTCGTTGTAACTGTTCCGGTGTGAGTTGTTTCATGTAGTGATCGTTGCCAGTATTTTATTCGGATAATGAGAAGCCAAGATAAGGATGATTTTATTTCATCCCGGGAAACTACCTTATTGGGCTCAGATCAAAAAATGTAAATTTGGAGCAGACTATGGAGGAAAAAATTCAAATACGCTGGCCACAGGTCTTATTGGTCGTGGTATTGTATGCCACCGTACTGATCTATCAGGGCTATCTCTATGGTGCCGGCGATCAGTCGCAGATTCTCCCCTGTCTCTATGCACAGGATCATCCCGGTTTCTATTCCGGTGATCATTATGTGTCCTCCTATCTTGCTGCCGGTGTCAATGAGCGCACTGTTTTTCATTTTCTGTTCCGGTATCTTGGCTATAATTCGCCGTGGGTGATGTGGCTATGGCATGCCTTGTTTAGTATGGCGTTGATCTTTGCGTGGATTAAGATTGCGGAGCATGGCATCAAGAGTAAAGTCTTTCAATATCTGGCCGTCGCTGCTATCCTGATCCTTGGATTTCATACTTCCGTTGGAGGCAATGAACTGTATTACAATTCCCTCATCCCCAGTCTGGCGGCAAAAGCGATTGCTTCATGGGCTATCTTCTTTTGGCTGGAGGGAAAATATCGATATTGGATTATTGGTCTTGGTATCGCAAGTTTGTTGCAACCTCTGGTAGGCATCCAGGTATTTCTGATTACTTGTCTTGCTTTATATATCAATCGGCTGATTGAAAAGGCACCTAAGATGATTCCCTGGCGTTGGATTCTGGGGTATATGTTAGTGATGTTACCATGGTATTTTTTACTGGCTAAAAACAATGGAGGGCATACGAATCCTGATTTCTTCATGCAACTCATGGCATTCAGATTATCGCATCATTTCTTTCCAAGTGCTTTTGGGTGGTTCAATTGGCTGTTGTTTGGCATCCTGGCCATCATTGCCTTGCGGTTCTACAAGCATCGGCTGAATTGGTTTATGATTCTAATCGTCATCGGATGTGTCTTCTATACGATTGGTGTTGAGGTGATGAACAAGCCTTTGATACTATACAGTCAGTGGTTTAAGACTACGATATGGTTGGAGGCCTATGCGATCATTGCGATTTTTGTTGCGCTGGAAAAAGCGCTCAAACGGTATGATTGGATTGCGAAATACCGATTTACCATTCCTGTGCTTGTTTTACTGCTGGTGGGCACCTATCGTCTCTCCGGATGGTTTGGTGAAAAGCCTGCTTATCAACTGCCCTGGATTACTGCTAAAAGTGCAGAGGTGGAGATTGCTGAACTTGCGCGATTAAATACTCCTGAAGATGCGGTCTTCATCGTACCGATAGAATTCACGGCTTTCCGTTGGTATTCCAGGCGTAGTTTGTATGTGGATTATAAAGCGCTTTTTCACAGTGAGAGCTTTCTCACTTCGTGGTATAATCGCATTCAGAATATATATGCTTTTTCGATGGAAGACAAAGCGAATGGTTTCGATATTCAGGCATTTAGTGATGAGTTGCTTTCTGATCCTTCGCAGATGAGTATTGATTATTGGCGGAGTCTGGGGATTACGGATATTGTTTCCACCAATCCCGGGATAAAAGGGTTGGAGAAAATTGCGGAGGTGGATGGGTATGCGATTTATGGGTT
>JAHEAR010000072.1:18366-32911 GCA_024642665.1 Bacteroidota bacterium | reverse complement strand
GTGACAGATAAAATTTTTCTTTAGCAACAAATGTATACCGATAACCGGAACCTATATTCGTCTCAAGATTCTTTGATTTTTGAGTATTGGTTCCGGATGATTTATCATTAATGGTATAGTAACGAAAATTGAATTGAGGTATGAAAATTCCTGCGCTTTTTAACTGGCGTTCCGTCTGAGAGGTTAAACTGCGAAAGGAAAACTTTGAATTAGGCAGGTAACCCGCCGAAACGGAAACGCCATTGTATTCTAAATCAGGAAACTGAATGTATGGATCTCCGGGAACGAGATCGACAAAATCACCTGAATTTTCAAGATAATACCCTTTTGCTTTTGAATAAGAAAGGTTGGTAAACCAATGCTTGAAAATTAATTCAGTACCTAAGCCAAATGACTTTGTTTTACCTTTTATGAACGTATCGCCATTACCCGGTAGAAAATTGGGGGCAAGTTGAAATCCAAATGTAATAAATCTGTAATTAAATTTTAAACGTAAATTGGTCGGTGTATTCGGATAAAGGATAAATTTATTTTCGGGGGTTTTTACTTCGAATGTTTCATAAGAATTATTAAAGGAAATATCCAATGCAATTTTATTATCCATTTTTTCAATCCAGCCATTTTCAATTAAGATACGAGTTGTATCCACTATTTGCCCATTAACATCCCATTTGTAAATCACCGTAAATGTTACAAGTAAACATAGGGTTAAAATATTTTTCTGATAGGGTGCATTCATATACAAGGATGGGTTAAAGTATGACTGATAATGTTTAGCGTAAGCATGGTGGCGGATGGATACGCACTACTTTTCATACAAAGCACTTTAGTCCAATATTACAAAGCTGAAGTTGCCGGTATCGCGTCTGTTCTTTGTCATTTTCTAAATTTTTCAAAAGTAGTTCCATTGAATTTATAGGCTCCGTTTTCATGAGTTCCAAGCCATAGATCGCCACTGTTGTCTTTGTAAATGCTGAATAAGGTAATATCTTTTGAATTATCTCGAACGGTATAATGCGTAATATTGACCCCATCGTATTGATAAACGCCATGACGATAAGTTACAAACCACAAATTGTTATTGTTGTCCCTTACCGTAGATAAATACTCGTCCAAATCGCTGTCTTTTTTCCCATCTAAACCACCAATGCTTTCGTGTCTTGTGTAAAATTTATTGCTTTTTAATGTTATGCTGTCATATATACTATATCGGTTTTCGGTATTAAACCAAAAGTCCCCCATTTTGTCTTCCGTGATTGAACGCACTCCGTTTGCTCCTTCATTACGAAATTCTGTCACATCTTCTTCTGTTATCCAATCAAATGATTTCCCATCATAGCGACAAACACCGACAGGGTTAGTGCCAAACCAAATATTACCTTTCTGGTCTTGATAGATGCTGTATATTTCGAAGGGATTGGTAAGGTTAGGGGGGTGGGGTATTGTCAATTCGTAAAAGATGTTTCCATCAAACCTATAGACTTTTTCAGTTTGATAAGCATTTTTCAACCACAAATCATTCGCTTGAAGTTTCCAGGCACTACTTGGGGTTGGTGTGATTTTAGTAAAGGATTGTCCGTTGAATTTTGCAATTGTCGAATACGGATGACAACTGACGAAGTACATATTTCCGGATTTATCTTCTTTGATTTCATCAACTCGATTGTTTGGCAAACCGTGTTTTGTGGTATAATTAAGTAAGGTTTTTCCATCATATGTATACACCCCTGTTTCCCAGCTTGCAAACCAATATTGGTTCTTCTTGTCTTGATAAATAGCCATTATGCTGCCGCCAAGTTCTTTCACGGTATCACCTTTTGCAACCTGGTTTGTGATTATTTTTTGATTAGCGTGCTGTCCATGACAAGAAGTCAATTGTGTTAAAATAGTCAAAATTAAAAGTATGTATAACTGCATTGTAGTCCGTTTGATGGTCACAGCGTCGTCATAGCGTTACCGCTAACGAAAAATGGTTTGACTATTGTCTATTGCGTGGTATTTTCTTGTCAGACAACTACATGGTCTGAACAGACTACAATCCTTTATTTTTAAAACATCCCCTGCTATTACTTATACAAAATAGTAGCAGGCGTTACTCTTTTGTTGTGAAATTGTGTTCCATTAAATGTTGTAAGAAAGTTGGTAAAAGAGAATTAGTACTCTTTTTAATACTGTCATGTTTATGTCGAGCCCGGCTTTTTGTGTATATCCTAGAAAATAGCGTATGAATGGCTATGCTATTAAGAGCATCCGCAGTTTTTGCTCTAATTAGCCACCATTCAATGCTATATTTGAAAAAGGAAACAATATCAGATTTCCTTGATTAGTCGGTAAGATACACGCGCCAATCTTTTCATCTTTTCAGCGACTACTTAACTTTCTTAAAATCTGAATAGACAATAGTAGATTTTGACTCAGATTGTTGCCCCAAAACCAGAATTGTCATTTCTAATTGTTCCTTTTTGATATGGTATCCTTCTGCTTCATTCAGAAAAATGAATTCTAAATCCACTTTAACATTAGAAATTTTCGCAATGGACATTTTGGTTTCCTTAAAGTTGACAATTGTGCCAGACACCAATTTTTTATTTACTTTATCAATGGTATAGGTAGCATCACAATCAGCATAAAAACGAAATTTTCTGGGTAGTGATTTTTCTGCGAAACGGAGACCTATTACCAAACGACTATCATCCTCACTCAATACTTTCACCGATTCGAGATCAATTTTGCCATTAAATTCATCATTAGAATTAGATGTTTTGTTGAACGTTTTATTCTCTGAGGCAGTGGGCGTTATTCCGTCGGTGCTGATTAGTCTCCAGTGTTCTTCAATGCTCTTGCTAGGGTCAAACTCGCAAATAGTGACGGAGGTATATGGATTACCATCTTCACTTTTTGAAACAGTGGTATTGGATGATTTAAAATAAAACTCAGCATCAGCATCCTTAAGGGAGTGTTCAATTTGGTCAATAGTTACGCCGGCATCATTTAGCTTTTGTATGGCTTCATTAGTTTGGCCGAATCCAAAAACTGGAAGAGCTAGGGCGATGGTAATAATTAGCATGTTCTTTTTCATATTTATTAATTATTTGGTATATAAATATAGACAATATTGTCAAATTGGTAAGTTGGTTTTTGAAGGGATAGTTTTTGTTTAATTATATGATCATTTAGTGATGGTTGTATTATCCTCTATTGATGAATGTTAACAAACAGGGCTTTGTTCAGGTATGGAATTCGCATGCAGTCTGCTCTGAATCGCTGTATGTCTTTTTGATAATGTGAAGGTTTTGGCTATGGCCAGTAGCGACCCGAAAGGCGCTATTGCTCCATAGGTTTTGTTGGCAAACGTTATTACTAATTATAAATATTATGTTCAATGCCAGTTTGAGATATGCATTAGGCAGAATTTGCCGCGCATAAACTTAACTTGGAAACAGATTTGTAATCGCTAGCTTTCACATAAAAGTCTTTAGGTTGTTATAAGATGCATAATTATTGTAAGGTAACCTTTACAGAGTTGATTATTCCGTTATAGGCAAAAGGTGCTTTTTCATGGTATTTCAATGAGACGGGAGAACCCATGTCTGCACCCACATCAAACGTTTCTGTGGCACTGAAAGCGGCTGGAACGGTTCTGGCCACTGTACATTCAGAGATTTTCTTCCCATCCAAATGAATGAATACAGTGGCAGGGGCCCCGGGTTTTTCCAGTTTGGTGACCAGTTCTATCAAATGCCTACCTGCAGGTATCTTTTCCGTGGTGACACTATAGTTTTCAATCAAAAACATATTGTATTCATAGGTCAGTTTACTATTTTCAATAAATACGGTCAGTCCTCCTCCTGACCCCCCCAGCGCATACAATACCCCATTAGCATTGGCTGGCAATACCAGATCAATGGTCACTTTATTATTTGTTTTACCTACGCCAGGAGCCGTAAACTCAGGCATCCTGCGACTATTCTGAGTAAAAGTCCAATTGGTATACGAGGATTTGATCACATCTTCCGGATGAAGTCTTAACCAGTTCCCAGCCCCTATCGGCAAATCGAGAT
The DNA here is from genome assembly GCA_024642665.1 of Bacteroidota bacterium. Classification (GTDB taxonomy): domain Bacteria; phylum Bacteroidota; class Bacteroidia; order Chitinophagales; family Saprospiraceae; genus Opimibacter. The sequence continues at coordinate 28,850 of JAHEAR010000072.1, read as the reverse complement.
TAGCCTTAGCTTCTTTCAAAAACAACTCCTTCAAAGCTGTTAATTTTTCAGGTTGAGATGCTGCAAGATCATTGGCTTGAGCAAAGTCCTCTGTGATATGATATAACTCCCAAACATCTTCTTTCGGTTGCCAGGTTTTGAGACCAGAACCTCCGCCCGGAACCCAGGGAAGAAAAGGGCCGAAAGTACAGGCATACCATCCATCTTTGTAAATACCTCTGCTGCCATTATTATCAAAGAACTGCACTTTAGAGGCCGGAGCAGCTTTGGCATCTGCAAATGTATAAACCATACTCATACCATCAATTGGCATTTGTTTGAATCCATTGACAACTTCAGGAGGTGTGATTCCCAGAATTTCGTAGATCGTCGGAGCGATATCATTGACATGGTGAAACTGTGATCGGATCGTTTGATCCGGCTTGATCCCTTTTGGCCATGAGATGACCATTGGATTTCGGGTTCCACCAAAATGAGACGCAATCAACTTCGTGTATTTAAATGGTGTATTACCTGCCCAGGCCCAACTCGCATGGTACATATTTTCGGTGATTTTTCCTCCTAAGGCATCCAAGCCCCCGATTTTGTCTAGTGCCGCTATTTGCTGAGCTACAGTATTTGGGATTAGATTTTGGGCTAATAATTCACTGATCGAACCATTTTGCCCTTCTGCACTGCTTCCATTATCTCCCCAGATATAGATGAAGATGGTATTGTCTTTTTCGCCCATTTTTTCTATTGCATCATAAACCCTTCCTACCTCCATATCTGCATGCTCTACGAAACCTGCGAACACCTCCATTAATCGGCGCTGAAATGGTCGCTGGCTTTCAGAAATCTCATCCCAACCCGGCTGACTCTCTGCGCGGGCTGTAAGTTTAGCGTCAGCGGGTATCCATCCCTGCTCCTTTTGACGAGCAAAAACCCGCGCTCGATATGCATCCCATCCATCATCGAATTTACCGCTGTATTTATCTGCCCATTCAGGGAAAATATGATGTGGCCCATGTCCGGCTCCCGGTGCAAAATAGAGTAGAAATGGCTTGTCATCGGCATATGCCTTCTGATCCTGCATCCACTGTATGGCATGATCTGCCAGGTCGGTGCTCAGATGATAATTATCCCGCTTAGGCGCAGCAATTGGCGTAAAATCATTGATCAGGGCAGGTTCCCACTGACTGGTCTCGCCACCTAGAAAGCCATAGAAATGCTGAAACCCGTAGTTGACAGGCCAATACTCAAAAGGTCCGGCAGCAGAGGTCTGATTGGCTGGGGTATTGTGCCATTTTCCTATAGCAGCTGTATTGTATCCGTAATTTTTTAACACTTCTGCGACGGTAGCCGCTTCTTTGGGAATAATACCAGTGTATCCATCCCAATCCACCGCTCGCTCAGCAATGGTACCGTTTCCCACACGCGTATGGTTTCGCCCTGTAAGCAAAGCTGCACGCGTAGGTGAACAAATCGCTGTGGTATGAAATTGGTTATAGGCTATTCCATTTTCAAATACCTTGGTCAATGTAGGCGTGTTCACCTCTCCTCCAAAAGTAGATGGCAATCCAAAGCCTACATCATCCATCAATACGATGACGATATTCGGTGCGTTTGCTGGCAAATGACTCGGATGCTCTCGACGTTTGTGCGCACTTTCATAAATTGTTTGTCCATAGGTGCTGGCAGAGGGTGGTTCAGGAAATGGCAATACAGCACCAATGAACGTTGGTTCATGGGTGATATCAGTCCTGTCTGAAGGGTCATTTTTTTGGCAACCCAATAAAAGTGTTGTAAATATTATGCAGGTAAAGATTCCTTTCATTTTATCGATCTTTATGGTATAAACTTTTTTCATTAACTGAAGCAACTTCCGCTTCGTGAAAAATAAACTCCTCATTCCATAGTTCAGGCCTTGCTTGATACATTCTTATGGTGTAGTTCCATCCTTCAAAAATAGGGATGTAATTTGAGGCTTCGGGATTTCCGCCAAGGTGAATGGTGATACACCCGTCAGCATCTTTTGCCGAGGAGATATTAATTTCGGTATAAATATCCAAATTATTTTTTTCAAAATAACCAACTTTGTTGTAAACCGATATTGACCAAAACCCATCAACAGGAACATTGTCCTTTACGCGCAAAAACACGGAACGCCGATATTAGGGTAGTGCAGTTAGCTGTTGCCTTGTAATTGATGCGTAATCTAATATTATTTTCGCAGTGACAGCATAGATGTTCGGACCCACTCTTTATACTCATCAAATTTTGTAAATGGCGCATTGTCATTTTCTGCTGTTTCAATGACATCATCAGGATTCGCATTATGATTTAGACCAGAATACATATAAGCTACCGCAGAGGCTCTTGGCCCCATACGGCAGGTGATTAAAGTAGGTCTTGGGAGAGAATCAAGGGCGTCAACATGCTGTTTAGCCAATTCTAGATTTAAGGTAAATGGTGGATCACTAACAATGTTTATCGTTGCCGGAGCAGCAGCTTGAACTTGTTGAAAGGATATCCCGTTTTCCATTTTTGCGTAAAAACTCTGATAAGAGACTAAAGCCTTGATATTACTACTATTTCGCCTGTTTATTATATACGCTAATAGCAATCTTTTTTATTTGCTATTAATGATTACACCTGATCAGGTCTTATGAATAAGCATAAAACGTCCTCCGTTTTTTATTTCTAGGGCATGACCTTTTAAGGGATCAATTCATCATTTGCTACGTGAATTCTTATACTCGAAAATAGTGGTATTTGAAGGGATAGGATCTAAATCAAATTCCAAATAAACCAGCGAGGGCCTTATTGTTTTCTATAGACGCTGAAGAAGAATTAATAAAAATTTTATTGAATAGAAAAATGTTTTTTATAATAGGCATTATAGCTTTTCTTCCATTCCATTGCCGCTTTGGCGTAAAGTTTAGAAAGGCGTGGTTTTTCGTCTGTCAAGGCTTCTACATCATCAAGCTTGAGTTGTTGTACATCTAGTAAATGATCATATAAGTTGGTGATTTTATCAAAACCAGGTTCTTCATATGCTGCATTTAAAAAGTCTTTTTCATCATCACTGGCTAAAAAAATCAAGTTTCGGGTAGCCTCTGTTCCAGGTGTCGCCAAAATCTCCACCTTAAAACCGGAAGATAAAAAGGTTTTAAAGACAGCGCGAGCAGCTTTTCCAATGTCTCCTTTCAGATAACCATAGAAATTAGCCATTATCATCCCATTAGGCTTGAGGATACGTCTGGCATCCTCAAAACCTTCCAGGGTGAGTAAGTGTTCAGGAACAGATTCACTGAGAAACGTATCATACACAATAATGTCGTACTGCTTATCAACAGTTTTCACAAAATGGCGCGCATCATCTATAAAAACATTAGTGGTCGGATCCATTTTAAAAAATTCTATTGAAACATCTCTTATTCGCTTATCTATTTCAACAACATCTACTTCAAACCCCATTCTATTAAATTGCTTGACAATAGTTCCGCCCCCAAGCCCGAGTATTAATACTTTACTTCCTTTTGGAAAAATACTTGCTGCTGTTGGAAAATAGTTAGCCCAATTCCAAATACTATACTGAAAATCATTATCTACTCCTACATAGGTTTGAAGTGTATTATTGACAATCAGGCCTCTCCCTATTCTGGCAGTAGGAGTAATTTGAAAAGAGGGGAGATCCACTACTTTTACTTGTCCCAATATTCCTTCTGATTCGTATAGCACTTTGTAATTATTAGGGTACGCTGTTTGATAATTGTATTTCCAGGCACTCAAAGTCAGTAACATCCCAAAAAATAAAAGTGCCATTTTTTGTTTTGCTTTTAGCAAAAATATAATGGGTAGTACAGCCACTGAACAACCTGCGATGATAGCCGGTTTTGTAATCCCAAATTCTGGAATAATGTAGAATCCCATTAAAAAAGTAAAAAGAATTCCCCCCAAAGTTGAAATGGCATACACATTACCAGCACTATTGCCAGCACGATCAGCATCTTTGGTAAGCAGATTAATAATGATGGGTGAAGTCATGCCCATAAAAATCAGAGGAGGCACCATAAAAACTAAAAGCGACAGAATTGCTCCTGTCTGTAAATTCATATCAATAGTTGCCTTCATAACCCAATCACTGGTAACTGGCATTAACACGAGGAACAAACCAGCTCCAATCAATACATAATATAATAAGCGCACATCATGTGCATATTTTGCTGACAATCGCCCTCCTAAAAAATATCCAATAGTTAAACCACCCAGTGTCAAGCCCAATGCTGCTGCCCAAACATATAAGGAGGTTCCAAAGAAAGGAGCCAACATTTTTGCGCCCACCAATTCACAGATCATCACAGACCCTCCTTCCAGAAAAGATAAAAAGTACAATAGAGATCGCTTTGGATTCATAAAGTTTGTTTAATTATTCATAGGTTTTCCCTCATACACCACTTCTCGACAAGTGAGAAGTTCTCTTGAAATAGTTTTTTTACGTTCAATAAATGTAAAAAAACAGGGGAGGCAGATAACCGCTTCCCCTAAGATTCAAAAAATTATTTAGTAAAATTTAATGATGTGCAATTGGATCAGGGTTTCCGTCAGGATCTCCAATTACTGTGCCATCTGATCCGACATTACCTAGTAGCAAAAGACCACAAACGTGTGGTGCAGCCATAGAGGTTCCACTGATCGTATTGTAACCACCATTTATCCAAGTGGAATTAATACTTGATCCCGGAGCACAAAAATCAACTGGTGGGTTACCATAGTTTGAAAATGAGGACCAATTATCAGTAGAAGTCATGGAGGATACAGTATAAATATTGTTTCCATTTGCGCGAGCAGGTGAAGAATTGTTTGCATTTGTAGATTCATTGCCTGCAGCCAATGCAAAAGGACAAGATGATGATGCAGCAATCACTGCATTGTCCAAAGAAGTAGATACACCGCCTCCCAAGCTCATATTAGCTGCATCCCCGGAAGAAGCTTCTGCTGCGACATAATTTACACCAGCAATCACTCCAGAAACAGAACCACTACCTCGTCTGTCTAATACACGAACTGCGACTACTTCTGCTCCTGCTGCAACGCCAATAACACCCTGAGCATTATCAATGGCAGCTACAGTGCCAGCGACATGTGTGCCATGACCGTTTTGATCATCTGGGTTATCAGCCTGATTTCCTCCCAGGAATGATTTAGAAAGAGCAGTATTTACATTTAGGTCAGGATGATCCAGATCTATTCCTGAGTCAATAATCCAGGCTCGAAGCCCAGCACCACTAAGACCACCACCTACTCTTGTGATTCCCCAAGGAGTAGTTTGGCCTTCGCCACCGCCACCGCCACCGCCGCCGCCGCCAGGAGGACCTCCCATCGCCACGGTGAATATTTGATCTTGTTCGATATATTCAATATCCTCATTGGATCTCAACCTTTCTAATTCCTCTTTTGTCAGTATGGCAGAGAATCCTGGCAGAGCAGATCCATAAACGTGTTCCACTTTATCAGTAAAAATCCTACTTTTTTCCAAGGTTTTCAGCACTGCATCTCTCATAACGGCCTGTCGATCAGAGTAGTTTGCAGCCTTTTCTGCACGGTTTTTTGCAAACGCTTCCGCTTTGTATACCACTATGTATTGGTCTGGTATTACATTGGACGTGTATGTAATAAGCTCTGCTTCCCCTTGTTCAGGTAAGTTTAGCGCTGTCGTGTTGTTTTGAATTTGATTTGTATCAAGATTTTCTTTAACACAGCCTACAAAAACAGCTACTACTATAATCAATAAAGCAGTAAGTACTTTTAAAGTAAAGTTTTTCATATATTAAGTGTAGTTAGATGATAAATAATAAGGCAAAATGAAGATAAGAAATTAATTCTTGAAATATCTTGTCCTGACCGGTTTTTTTTTCTAAATCTGGCGAATATGACATTGAGTATAATTTGGGAGTTATTAAATGAAATTTTTCCAACTCCTTTATTTTGATTTTATCCAACTCAGATAAATTGAATGTAAATTTGGATTACATGTTCTTAATTGAACTAGTTTTTATTTGCACATGCTTGAACGAGAAGTATATCTGGAGAAAGCGCAACAATGGATTTTTTTTAAAGGCCATTTTTCAATTCCAAGTAATAATTTTTATTACCTTTTATGATTTCATGCAGGATAACGGTTAGGCTATGAGTACTTGCGAGGGTTAGTACTTAACTTTGCAAGTAAGCACCAAACTGAAAATCCTCAAGGGTTTTCAGAAGTAGGCGAGAACAAGCAATTACGTATAGCCATTGTTGTAGGAAGTGTTTTTTAAATCCAACTCTATTCTTTATCTAATGCCAAAATAGTTTGTAGCAACACGTTTGCTCCATTAGCAATATCAAATGCTGTTGTAAACTCTTTTGGTGAATGACTGATACCCTCAATACTTGGTACAAAAATCATTCCTATCGGTGCAATCAAAGCCATGTTTTGTGAATCATGTCCAGCTCCACTTGGCATATACTTATAAGTGAAACCCAATGCGTTTGCTGCTTGCACAATTTTGTCCTGAATAGATTTATCAGTCAATGCTGGCATAGCAGCCACCAATTCGTCTTTAAAAGTAATTGCTGTACCACTTGATGCAGCTATTTTGGCAGCTCTTTTTTCGATTTCACGAAAGAGTTCCCAAATTTTGTCATGCGACAAATCTCTTATCTCCAAGCCTAGAAGAACTTTTCCTGGAACAACATTATAGGCACCTGGTTGAGCAGAGATTTTACCTACTGTCCCAACTTGCCTGCCTTTATGACTGGTAATTACCTCATTGATAGCAACGATAAGTTTAGCTGCGGAGAGTAAAGCATCTTTCCGCATATTCATAGGCGTTGTACCCGCATGGTTAGCAAAGCCTTCAACTGTTACTTCCCAGTGTTCAATTCCGACAATACCTTCTACCACGCCAATCTGTATAGCTTCCTCTTCTAAAACACCACCTTGTTCAATATGCAATTCTAAAAACGCTGAAAAATCACCTTTTTTTCTAATGACATTTGAAATACTATCTGCATTCCCTCCAATAGCATTTATACCATCTCTTACAGTTAATCCTGACTGACTTAAATTATTTAACCGTTCTTGGCTAAAATCTCCTGCAAGTGCTTTGCTGCCTGTTAGGATTCCTTCTTCATCTGAAAATATTATCAATTCCAGAGGATGATTGGTAACTAGGTTGTTTTCTTGAAGAATCTCCATTATTTCAAGTCCCGAAATAGAGCCTACACATCCATCATAATTGCCCCCATCAGGAACCATGTCTATATGACTTCCAAAAGCAATTGGTTTTAAAGAGGTATTCTTACCCTTTTTTTTTCCAATTATATTTCCTGCGAAATCAATAGTCACTTCAAGTCCAGCTTTCTTCATTTGCTCAATAAACCAAGCTCTTCCTTCAATATCACCATTTGTAAAAGCAACTCGATATCCTTTGCCGTTGGCATCTTTACCAAATTCTGCCAATTCAAAAATCCTGTTCTCGATACGCTCTTGGTTTACTTTTATTTCTTTAGCATTGATTAAAGTTTGGCTAAAAACAGAAAATGACAAAATTGTCAAAAAACAAAGGGTTGCTAGTGTTTTTAAATATTGCATAATTGGAGATTTAATAATGTTGGTAAAAGTTTAAGCATTTCTGTCTGCTTTTGTTAGTAATCTGTCTGCCGACCTTGCCTACAGCATCCAGATATGGCACGTGCCTTTGGTCTTTCAAATGTCATCAAAGCTTCAGATTTCAAATTCCCTATCCGGCAGCTAAGTAGAGGCATGTGCTATATTATTTATTGGCGATATGTTTTATATTCTATTGTCTTTTCAGAATCATCCCGCTGCTCCATCGAAGTTCGTTGAAATCCTCTGATGTTACTTCAAGAAAAGATTCATGTTCTCTATTCAAAATAATAAATCTTCCATCTTCCAGAGAGGCCAGTTTATACCTTAGCCTAGAGTTTATTTCATAGTAAAGCATCTCATCTTCTGTATAAAAACGTCGTTCTGCACCAGATGCAGTGACATAATTACCAACTATTTTTTTAAGGGTTTTTTTAGAATGGTCGACCATCTTTTTTCCATCCTTGGTGACATACCCTTCCTCAATGAACAAGCTATAACCTAATTTATTTGCTACCTCGGCGCAAAGCCCGAAGGAATTAACTTCACCAAAATCATTTTGACCCAAATTCGTTAAAAGAATAAAAGTGACACCTTCATCGACGAATTTTATCATTTTAGTACCAGTAATCCCACTATGATCAATGATGAGTTTTTCATTCATGGTCTTGACAAACCATCCCAAACCATACCCCGTAAATTCTCCATTATTCAATTGACTTTCGCTCCACATCAACGATTTGCTTTCATCGGTAAATAAACTATTTGAATTCAGGGCTGCATCCCATTTTTGTAAGTCTATTACATTAGAGAATATTCCTCTGTGAGATGGAATCTCAGCTTCCCAAACCCTTCTAATATTCACGACTTCACCATCTCGCAATGTGTACCCTCTTGCTTCGAATGGATGGACTGATACTTTGTCCTCAATATAGGTTGAGGTCATGCCCAATGGCTTAAAAATTCTCTCATCAAGAAATCCTCTGTAGCTACCGGTAATATTGTCTATGATGTGCCCAAGTAAGATGTAACCCGGATCGCTGTAAATCCAGCCGGTCCCAGGAGTAAACTTTGGGACATTCGTTTTTATTAACTCAAAGAAATACTCTTTGCTAGTATATAAGTTTCGTCTTGACTGACGAAGGAGATCCGTGGATAAATAAGGCCCACCGGTATAGTGATCCTCCAAACCAGATGTATGAGTAAGTAGGTGATATAAAGTAATATCCTTCCATTGTTCAGGACAATTATCTATGTACTTGCTTATAAGGTCATCTAGCTTCAGTTTGCCGTCCTGCATGAGCAGCACAATGGCTGATGCTGTGAACTGCTTGGTAATGGATGCTAGTTCAAAGACGGTCTCATCCCGGACCAGTCCTTGATTCTGAACATCGGCATAACCAAAGGCTCTTACATCTATGAGATCATTTCCTGCACAGATACCAAGTGTCAGACCTGGGATTTGTCTTGACTCCATCTCGGCTTGAATAAAGACGTCCAGTTCCTCGCCCAGCTCCTCAAGTCTTTGACTTATGCTTTGGGCATGCAATGAGATGGGCAGTAAATAAAGAATTAGCAATAGGTGGATAAGGTTTTTCATGGTTTTGTGGACTTGAACTAAATAATGGCTGATGATGTCGTCTTAGAATTATTGCCAACGGTCTGGGCTACCCGACGGCAGGCCGCATTTGTTGAGACTGTGTCCTGGTAGTTAATATTAAAATTACGTTTTCATTTTCAATGTTTGAATCCCTGCCGGTGTGGTAGTCTTTGTTATGAGCATCTGTTGTCTTAATGTTATAGTTTCAAGAGTTTTTCTGTTGATGAATTGCCCTCTTGATCATAAACTTTTATTATGTAGACACCACTACGCTCGGGCAAATAGATGTTGTCAAAATCTGTTTTATGACTAGCTATTCGTTTGCCCGTGAGGTCGTAAATTTCAATCATTGCTAATGTTTTACTACTTGATATCGAGAAGAAACTACTGGTTGAAGGATTAGGGCTCAAAATAAAATGAAAATCGTTTGTAGCTTTTCCTAAACCAGTTCCTAATTCGTAAACCAGCATTTCTGAAATCACAAAACTAACAAACGTCTGTGCTGCTTCAGAGTACAGCTTCATAGTAAATTTGAACCAGCCCACATCTCCTGTAATATTATTCTTATAGGCTATAAACTTATTGTACACAGATGATGTATCATGCGTACAAGACCATCCTCCGTAACATCCTGCGACAAATATACTATCAGGTCCCCAGCTATTTTTTCCCGTACATAGTGTGTCATTCAGATTGTAGTGGACAGCGTTGAAAGAGGAAACAGCGTCCACACAAAAAGACAATTTGTTACCCGGAGTTTCAAGAAAAACCATATTGGGAGCATCATTAGGAGGATAGCCTTTGTATAGACGTATTTTTAGATCCATTTCATCATCAGCGTCAATATCCAAATAGGCAATGGTATCATGATTTTTTTCATAAAGACGTAGATCAATGTTAGGCAATTTCAGTGTTCCTCCCGTTGGAATTTCTCCTGCAATTTGTGCTGAAAGCTTGAAATTGAAGGTTGCGAAAATGATTAAAATTGAAGCGAGGATGCTCTTTGAAAGTTTCATAGTGAAAGTTTTTTGTTGCTCACAACGTTTCGGCTATGCGTAGTGCCCCGACTTCGTTCACCGCAGTGAAACGAAAGTGAATGGGCATTGCTTATAGATATTGTTGTATGCCGATTTTCTTTTTCATTTAAGATTTTGACATGAAGCTATCCTTCGTTAAAGCTACGGCTAACAAAGTACATCTCAATTTCTCCCTTGCCTTTTGCTGCTACTTTCCCCCGGCTTTCGAAAGTGA
>JAHEAR010000072.1:0-18266 GCA_024642665.1 Bacteroidota bacterium | reverse complement strand
TTTTCTTTTTCATTTAAGATTTTGACATGAAGCTATCCTTCGTTAAAGCTACGGCTAACAAAGTACATCTCAATTTCTCCCTTGCCTTTTGCTGCTACTTTCCCCCGGCTTTCGAAAGTGAAATCGGCATCTTCTTTTAGCAGATCATAAGTGGTTTGGCTGATGTTTACTTTACCTACTTCTCCATTACTTTCCATACGGCTGGCGGTGTTGACGGTGTCGCCCCAAATGTCATATTGGAATTTTTTGACGCCGACAATACCTGCTACTACCGGTCCGGTATGAATGCCCACGCGCATTTCAAAGGCGGGTTTTCCATCTGCATCCATGGCTGCTTTGCGGGAAACTATAAAGGTTTGCATTTCCAGTGCGGCTAAAACAGTATTTTTAATGGAATCATCCGTGGGGACGGGAAGACCTCCGGCGGCCATATAGGCATCGCCAATGGTTTTTATTTTCTCGATGCCGTATTTTTCCATGATGCCATCAAAGGCTTCAAAACAGTGGTTGATTTCATTGACCAGATCGGCTGCGCTGAGTTTTGCGCTTTGTTCAGTAAAGCCTTTAAAGTCTGTGAAGAGAATAGAGACCATGTTAAAATCTCTGGCTTCGGCTTTGCCATGTATTTTTAATTCTTCCGCGATTTCTGATGGGAGTATATTTAGCAGGAGGTTTTCCGAACGGTCTTTCTCTTTTTCAATGATGGCTTTAGCTTTTCGAGTGTATCGCCATCGGCTATAAAAGCCTCCTGCCAATAACAGGAAAAGAACTCCACCAGCCATGGACCAGTTACGCGTCTGTTGCTCCTTTCTTACCTCCTCTTCATGCGCTTCTTGAACCAAACGCTCCTTCTCTGCGGTGTCAATACTGTCTTGCAGTATCACTTTGGCGAACTCCATTTGCTGGAGATTCTTGGAAGTCTCTTCTGCATTTAAGCTGTCATCTAGCGCCAGCATTTGCTCGTGGTATTCCAAGGCTTTATTGCCATTACCTCTTGATTTGTGCGCATTATAGAGACATTTGCAGGCATCCCTCTGTAGTGAGACAGACCCGATCTCCTGTGCCAGTATTAGTCCCTTACTGCATTGATTGATGGCTTTTTGATGATCCCCTTGTTTCTGAGAAATACCCCCGATAAGGTTCAGGGACATAGCGATCCCGTCTTTTAAGCCGATTTCCTCATTGAGCTTTAAGCTCCTTTGGAAATAGTCCAGCGCTTTGGGATAGTCGCCCTGATCCATATAAATCAGACCAATATTATTCAGGGAAGAAGGGATTCCCCATTTATCCCCGGTTTCCTCCTTGATCTTTAAGCTCCTTTGGTAATGGTCCAGCGCTTTGGGATAGTCGCCCTGATTTTTGTAAATTAGACCAATATTATTTAGGGAATAAGCGATCCCCTTTTTATCCCCGGTTTCCTCCTTGATCTTTAAGCTCCTTTGGTAATAGTCCAGCGCTTGGGGATAGTCTTCCTGCTTTTTGTAAATCAGACCAATATTATTCAGGGAATAAGCAATCCCCTTTTTATCATCGGTTTCCTCCTGGATCTTTAAGCTCCTTTGGAAATAGTCCAGCGCTTTGGGATAGTTGCCCTGATTGTTGTAAATTAGACCAATATTATTCAGGGAAGAAGCGATCCGGTTTTTATCCCCGGTTTCCTCCAGGATCTTTAAGCTCCTTTGGTAATGGTTCAGCGCTTGGGGATAGTTGCCTCTAATGGCAAATGAAATTCCCTGAGTATTTAAAGCGCCCGCCATTTGCTTTTTCAGGCCGCTCTTTTCAGCAAAGTCGTATTCCAGTTGGGCAAAGTAGAATGCCGAATCGGGCTTGGAAAAAAGGTAGCCATTCTTAGCTATGTCATGCATCGCAGATAGGCGACTGGTGTCGGGTTGGGTGTGGTCGTTCCACACACCCCAAAGGGAGTCGAGGTTGGGCTGAGCTTTCAGATAAATTCCTGAAAGGGAGATGAGTATTATCAGAGGTAGTTTTCTCATTCAGTTCACTAATTCTAATGGCATACAACGTTGAGTATAAGAATAGTAGCCGACTGCGTTGCACTTTCCTGTCAAGTCACAAGAAAGTTGAAGTGGGCTATAACTCTTGAATTTACTACTATTTCAGCTATTATTTTTATACGCTGTTGTGTGTAGTTTTTATTCTTCCTTTAATCTGACAAATTCCAAGCCCTTGAATTTTAAGGACTCCACAGTATTGTCTGAGATTGCAAATTCTATCAATTGTTTGCTCCCAGGACCACTAAAGTCAACTTCCAGTGTATTTACCTCATTGCCATAATATGCATTGGAGCTAAGTAATCCCATGTTAATATACACTATGTCATTCTCTGTAGTTATAGACAAATCGCCAAATCCTTCGTTCGAATACTGACCTTCGTATTGAGAAAGGTTGAGAGTTAACGCGGATTGTCTGTTGGTTCTTTCAGCTACAGAATTGGCATACGACTTATTCATCTCATTGATTCTTTTGCCAAAATTTTCAACTTGCTCTAAATAGAGGTCACTTGATTCCAAGGAATCCAGATAGTAATCAAATGTGTAGGACGTCAGAAGATCAGCGATATTATCTCCAAAGAACGATTCGTTTGCAAAAACAGCGACCCCAATTTTTTGATCAGGCATAAATGATATTTTGGCGGTATGACCAAGGAAGCCACCATTGTGGTATAGTACCTTCTGACCTTTATATTCAGAAGTATGCCACCCTAAACCATACCCAACTTCCTTGAAGATTGTGCCATTGCTATTTACGTCTGCGTAGGATGTGTGTACCTGCCCTAACATGTCTGGGTGATACACGGATTTACCCTTAAATTCACCCTTGTTTACATTGAAAAGCAGCCAGTTGGAAATATCCTCAATTGATGCAAACAGTCCGCCAGCAGCTTGCATCGTTTTCTCGTCTTTTCGTGAATTTACCTTCACAGGTTTTGTAGAGTCACCGATAGAAATGTATGGTTGAGTTACTTCCCATTTTTCCTGAATTACCTGATCGTAAGAAGCTGAAGTTCTTTCCATTTCTAAGGGTTGAAAAATTTTTTCTTTCAGCAGATTTTTCCAGTTCAAACCAAATTCTTCTTGAAGTATTAAGGCGAAAATATTATACCCCAAATTATCGTACTTAAAGGCTTTGTTATTATCCAGAGAACCTGTTTGGTTTTCAAGTATTTCAATAAGTTGTTGATGTTCATATTGGCCTGAAACGGCATTACGCCAAACCAAATATCCATTGGTTATTCCTGATGAATGAGATAGGAGATCTCGTAGTGAAATTCCCTCGAATACTGTTTTGTCCTTGAAGCTATTAATTGGTTCATAGGAAGTAATGGAAGCGTCAAGATCTAGCACATTTTCATCATGAAGAATTTGTGCTAAGGTTCCATTAAAGGACTTTGTAATTGAAGCAATATAATAGGGTGTTGTAGTTGTTGCTATCACATTATTTTCGATATCGCTAAATCCATAACTCTCAATATGAATAACCTCATCACCTTTTACCACGGCTATTGAAATGCCAGGTATACCTTTGATTTTATTTAAGGTGTAGGCACTTAAACTATCTATATTTTTCTTGAATTCATCGTTCCGATTCAACTCTTGAGAAGTGGAAGCATTATCGCAACTATTGAGCGATATTGCTACCCAAATTAGCGTTAGTAAGATTGAACCTATAGTTTTTATAGTAGGATTATAATTACAAGTCATGGTTTTAATATTTTAATGACGTTTATTCTTGGTTGTGTGTAGGTTTAATTCTGTCAAAATTTCTTCTAAATGGTTTCTAATTAAGGAAAAGTGTCCTTCATTCTCAATTACTTTGAGTTTTGAGTTTGGCAGCTCTTTTTCATAATGATATCCTCTGTAAGTTGGGGCCATCTTGTCGGACGAGCCATACCAAAGGGTTACTGGGGAGTGAATTGCACCTAATTCCATCTGCCAATCCGAAACATATAGTTTCCATTCTTGATTTGTACCACGTCAATGGCAAATCTTTGGTCAGTCAGCGAGGCATGACAGTTTTGTTCTCTGGTTCGGCCTCCCCAAACTACAAACCAAGAACTGTTAAATGGTAATTCTAAATCAACAATTGTTTGATAGTTCAATTTTTCTTCAGGAGCAATGTCATCATCACAACCAGTGAGATTAAGAATACAGAAAATGAAAAGAATAAACAGTCGAATATGTTTTGCCTGCATAATACTTATGGTCGTTAGTTTTTCTCGATTTGATTTTGCCAATTAGCTAATAGCTTTTCGGCTGTTTTAGCAAACTTTCCTTTGAGAATAGGGTGTAGTAACCAATTCTGAAACTTCCTTTTATACTCGAATTCAAACAGCATGATGACCCTTGTTTGAGAATTATCGATTGCTTCCACTTTCCAATTTCCTTTCAAATATTTGAACGGATAAGGGTAGTCAGGAGCATCCGTATTCACTTCAAAGGCATATTCCTTTTCTTCTTCCCAAAGCGAGCAGGTTTCTGTCCAACTGTCTTTCCCGTGGCTGCAGCTGCGCACCATTCCTTTTCCTTCCCCAGAAATGATTTTCACATCATCCACGTTGGGCGCTACTTCATGGTAATTGGTCACATCGGAAATGACTTTCCATACGCTCGCTTTGGTTGCCTTCACCGTTCTTTCAAATCTTAGTTGCTTGATGCCCTTGTTAGCAATGCTATCTGTTTGAGCCAGTGCGTTGGTTTGGCTGATAGCCATTAACAGGACAATGAGTGCAATGGCAGCGATAACGCCATTCCCCGTCATTGAGATATCAAAAGGTTGAAAGATCAAAAGGATAACACTTCCGATAACCCACAGAGAATCCTGAACGATTATGAACAGCACTCTCAAGAGATTTTGGTGTTTTATTTCAAAAACAATGGTGAGAGAAAAGTAGATCAGGGCTGCGCCAATTACTTGGAACACTGAGGAGTTCGGTGTGTCGAAGAGACCGGCAACTCGGTTGTGTGCGGCCACTAATAGAATACCCGAGAGCCCAGAGAACAGGGCGTTGAGCTGAAGAGCTTTTTGTAGTTGATTCATGTCTTCGAATTTTGAAACAAATTTCCCCAAGGCGAATCACTATTCTCTTGACAAATGTTAGGAATTGGACCTGGCAAGGTTTTTTCTCAGCCTGCTCAGCGATTCGGGGGCAATACCAAGCATGGAAGCAATGTGCTGCTGCGGAACATTCAGGAACAGATCCGGTTCGTTTTTCATCAAGGCATCAAATCTTTGTTGAGCTGTGGTGTGCAAATGAGCAAAGGCTCCTTGCTCCAATAAAGCAAACGAGCGTGCCAAGAGTAGATTATCGAATTCGAGCCATTTTGGTTCCTGCTCTCCCAGTAGAAGGTGCTTCTCCTTAGTGATAACATGAAGCTTGCAGTCTGTCAAGGCTTGAATGTTCCAGATACTACCTGTTTGAAACACATAGCTTGAAATAGAGGTGATGAACTTTCCACTGCTCCCAATCCACAGGGTAATTTCCTTTCCATCGGCAACGTCATACATTCTAAGATACCCGGTTTCTATAAATGCCATTTTCCGACATACGGTTCCTGATTGAAGAAAGTAATCCCCTTTCTTAAGCTCTTCCAATGCAAACATGGACAATATCTTTTCTAATGATGCCGTGTCTATACTAATTTGTTTTGATATGCAGTCTTTAAGTAGTTCCATTTTTCAAATTTCACACAACGGTGAGTATAAGCGAAGTGCGGGGTTCAAGGCACTTCACTTTCAATTAATGCAGTTGTTCATTTAAAGCTAATTCGATCATATTTAGCACTACACCCCGCATTATGTTTATACCATGTTGTAGGTAGTATTATTTTAAAAGCCATCAATTATTAATTCCCCATTTTGTCACCCTCGTAGACTTGTTCTTTGAGGTTTTCTTTATTCGCTTTTGCCGCTTCACTTATGGGCGGCCATTCCTGGAAAGTGGCCAGGTGCTGTTGTACAATAACCCGTGCCGGACCGAATGCCCACATTTTATCACCCATCCATCTAATATACATTCCTGATTCTTCTGCCGCCTTTTCATAAGGATCTCTTCTCAAATTGAAAAGTAGGGGTGCTCCCAATTTTTCCTTGGCGCCAAACCAACCATAATT
Source organism: Bacteroidota bacterium (assembly GCA_024642665.1). Taxonomy (GTDB): domain Bacteria; phylum Bacteroidota; class Bacteroidia; order Chitinophagales; family Saprospiraceae; genus Opimibacter. The sequence continues at coordinate 12,135 of JAHEAR010000072.1, read as the reverse complement.
TTGAACAACGAAGTGAGCTTTCCAGTCACCATATCTTACAGCTTGCAAGGTTGTGCCTTCATAGTAAATAATTTCCTTCCTTGTAGATGATCCATCTCCGGTGAGAAAATTAAGTTGGTTGTATCCATCCAAATGAGCTTTGTACCCCTGATATCCTGTTAATAATTGCTCTTTCAAATCCTGTGGTCCTCCAGCAAGTCCCACAAGGGTTGGCAACCAATCCATACTGTCAAAAATTTCGTTATTTATAGTACCTGCTTTTACCTTTCCTGGCCATTTTACAATCATAGGTACTCTAAACCCGCCTTCCCAGGTGGTTCCTTTTTCTCCGTGAAATGGGGTTACGCCCCCATCAGGCCATGTCATCATTTCCGGGCCATTGTCTGAGGTTAAAAGAACAACCGTGTTTTCAGATAAACCGAGTTCATCAAGTTTACTTAATATCTCTCCAACATGATCATCCAATGATTTCATCACAACTTCCTGTAAACCCCATCCATTTTTACCTAACATTTCTTTGTATCTGGGTGATAGATGAGTCCATACATGGGCCGCTGAAGGATTGTACCAAACAAAAAAGGGCTTCTTTGATTTTGCTGAACTTTCAATGAAAGCCAAGGTGTGCTTGTTTACTTCATCATCAAGAGTTTCCATTCTTTTAATCGGACAAGGACCATCATCTTCTATTTTTTGTGTTCCCTTTCCGGTTGACCAACTATGGATGATATTTCTTGGAGCAAATTTTTGGCCCATTTCGTTTTTTGGGAAGTCCGGGTCTTCCGTGTATTCCATTGCATTCAGGTGGTACAGCCATCCCCAAAATTCATCGAAGCCATGCATGGTAGGCAGTGCTTCATCTCTATCCCCTAAATGATTTTTGCCAAACTGACCTGTTGTGTACCCTTGCATTTTTAGAAGGGATGCAAGTGTTGGAGTTGATGAATTCAATCCTACTGGATCACCTGGTAAACCAACCGTATGCATGCCCGTTCTCACCGGAAACTGACCAGTAAGAAAAGCAGATCTTCCGGCTGTACATGAAGGTTGTGCATAATAATCTGTCATCCGCATTCCTTCACTTGCCAGGTTATCAATGTTGGGTGTACGGCTGCTCATAAGCCCCTGGTGGTAACAACTCAAATTAGAGTAACCTAGGTCATCTACCATTATTACCAGAATATTTGGGTTGTTATCCTGAGCCTTGCAAATCTGGTTTTGAAAAAGGAAAACTGATAAAAAGAAGAACAGTGCTGGTTTCTTTAGAAGTATATTTTTCATGATTTTCAATATATTTTAGTTATTACTTGAAAGTGCTGTTTCAAAAACAGATTTAAGCCTGCCGTTTATAAGCTCCTGAGGTTTTGTTGACCTATTGTAATACAATTCTGCAAAAACAGGGATGTCATTAAATGAAACGACAACTTGACTTTGATCATCTTCGAAAATCAACAATTTTTGGCAAAAAGCGTCAAGACCAATTCTTGGGCTGTTGAACATTGCTTGACCACCTGGAGCAGGCCCTCCGAATAGAAGTAAGGTCGTTTTATTAATATCAATATTTAGTTCTCTAGCATCTTTCTGAAAGTCGATTTCACCAAACCACTTGGTATCGTTTTGGGCGTTTACAACATCTTTTAACCGCTGTATGGTAGTTTCGAAGTCATAATCGGATATTAATCGGATAATCCCGTAATTAAGGTCTAAATTTTCAAAATTTGTTGAGGTAATATTGGATTCTGAAAAGTTGCTTAATACTTTTTTTATGTCATTTTCAAATGCATGAAGATCATTTTCCTGAAGGCCATGGCGTTTTTGAAGAAAAGTTGATGATGTATAGGCAACCACTGCATTTGCTGTGTCGGGTTCCGAATAACAAAGAATTTTATAAGGCAAATCAAGTCCCGTCATCGGATTTATTCGAATAAGTTCCGAATTCACTTTTGGATTTGAGAATAAGGTAACTATTGAGGGTGGGGTGTAAACACCTGCCTCTCCGGCAAGCCTAGAGTGATCAATACTTAGTATGAAATTGAATTCATTTATTGAAGATCTCAATAAATCTGACTGTTTATCAACTTTACTTCTTATGTCTGACTGATCGCTTTCATTTTTTTGATTCGGATTTGATGTACAGGAAAAGAGTATTAAGATAATCGGAGTAATAAGAAAAATTAATTGTCCATTCTTTATCATAATATTTATTGTTTATTCCATTTCAAATATTGGCTACAACGCTTAAGGATGCTTCTAGGCAGGCCGACTATCATGAGGCTGTCTCCGGGGCGCCTTTATCCAAATATACATCTACATTCTCAATACAGAAAGCCCTGCTTATGAGCATCCGATGTTATAGCATGTTTAGGATGAGTTTAGCTGAAATCCATTTTCGTATCTCTTGAAATTCAATTTCCCCTTTGGCGACTGTTAGAATAAATTCAAATTTCTCATCCTCTGTGGCGATCAGATCATATCCTAAATCTAACAAAGTCATTCGCATAATCACAAATCCAATTCGCTTATTTCCGTCAATAAAAGGATGATTGCTGATAATGCTTTCAAGAATTGCCGCGGCCTTTTCTGCCGGACTTGGATATAATTCGTGTCCATTGAAAGTCTGGAATGGCCTCATTAGAGCAGATGCTAATGCCTCCTTGTTCCGAAGGCCACTAGATCCGCCAAACGTTCGAATCAGTATGTCATGAAACTCAATAGCATCCTCAAGGAGGATCATTGTGCAAGTCGCTTAAGAAGGCTCTTGTCCTCCTGGAGTATTCGTCTAAATCGTTGAACTTTAAGGACTTGATCTTCAGATTTGCCCTTCAGCTCATTGAGATAGTCAAGGATGTCAGTTAACACTTCATCAGGAACTTGTTCCAACACCTTGGTTATTTCCTGCTTGATTTGTTTCGTTGTCATTCGGAATGATTTATCCAAATATAGAGGGAAATGAGGAGAATTGAAAGGGGTTGTGCAAATGTGCTACAACGTTCAAGTACATGCGTCGTGTCGGCTATAAGCCGTCATGATGTATAATACATTGTTATTGCTTCGTCTTTATTTATCCGATACTGATATTTAGAGATTTACCAAGTCCTATTTCAATTAGTTTATAAAATGTACTTAATTGAATATCACTTTTACCAGTTTCTATGCGAGATATATAGCTTTTCTTCGTTCCGGTTTTCTCGGCTAATTGCTCTTGTGTCATTTTAGCTTCTTTCCGTGCTTCCTGAAGCATCACACCTAATCTGAATGAAAGCGAATCGGCATCAAATCTTGCTCTTGATGCAGTTCCTTTTGCACCTCTGTGTTTCTCTAAATGGTCTTCAAATGATGTTAATTTATGCATAACTACCTTTTTTTGAGTTTGAAATACTCTTTTTTCAGTTTTATCGCTTGTTCCAATTCCTTCTTCGGAGTCTTTTGAGTCTTCTTTATGAAACTGTTTGTAAGTATTACTAATCTTCCTTTGTCGAAGAAGCAAAAGATTCTTATATCGCTGAACGTTGTAGATACCTTAATTTCATAGAGACCGTCGGTACCTGCAAGAAACTTCAAAAATTTCGTAGGTACGCGTTCTTCATATTTAATGAGTTCGAGTACATAGTCAATTTTATCTTTAACTTTTTCGGGCTGCCTTGCATAGAAATCGGAGAAATAGCTGCCGAACAATACTATCTTCCGCTCCATTTCACAAAGTTAACTAAATAGTGAACAATGCGCAAGTAGATTTAGTTCTATTTATTCGCCAATTTATTTCCAATTTAGGGTAGTGGCTACTTTTTGATGAGCCATAACGTTTAGTATATGAAGCGTAGCATCCCTTTAAGGTGCTATGATTTCATATACATTGCTACCACCTTTTATTTTTAATTCCATTTCATATTGATTGATCAAATTATCTAAACCCACTTCGCTTAAATGATTGATTTTTTCAGTTAAACGTACATCTACATTATTAACTTTAATTGTCGGTGAAATACTTTGAATTGCTTGAAAAAGTCTATTCCAACAATTTTTAACCGGGTTTAGAATATCGAATTGAGCGATATAACCACTTTCAGGTTTAATTACAAAAAATGATTCTGGTTCTTTATTATTCATAACTCGAAAGAACGTATAATTTGCTTCTATAATAGATTCGTTTTGATTATCCCAAGAATAGAATTGTTGATTAGGTAACTCTCCCCAGTTTACACGTTCAAGACTGATTTCTTCTATCTCATAAAGGTCAGATTGTTCAATATTTATTGTCCCGCTAAAGCAGTTATATGTTTTGCACTTTTCAAAACCAATACTCCTATAAGATCGGATTGCTTTTTCGTTAGTAGTAATTACTTCCAGGGTGCTTTTTTCAATATTGTTCTGTGCTAAATCTTTGAGGGCATACGCATAAATGGATTTAACAATTGCATTCCCTCTAAATTCTGGTATAATTCCTGTTCCTGAATTATACGCTGTTAATACTCCATGCCGTTTATCAATAGAATGAATTATAAATCCTACCAACTTCTCCTGAATGAACATTCCGTATGAAAGAGTGAAATCTACTTTTGAGGCTTTCCATCTTTCTCGATAATAATTTCTATCAGTTGGCATTGTGACAAAATAATTTTCAAATGCCAATAAAAAGCAATCCAATATTTCATCAAACGATATTTCTGCTAAATTTTTTACTATCATGTGCTAATTGGTGGGAATGTTTGAGTATCGGCAAAGGCAGGGAAATCATGGAACGTCCAGCCCGGAACCGAAATTGAATTAATATGTATAAGTTGTAGTTGCGCACAACTGCCTGTCAAATTTTGAATAGGGTGTCGGTGGCATAATTTTATATCCAGGGAGAGTTATGCAAAGGTGATTGCGATTATTGTCAACGCTACTGCTTTATCACTTTCAGGATTTGACTGTATCCCTCTGACAGATGACTGGCTTTGATAAAATACAGGCCGAACGGTAACGATGACATATCTATGGAATATGCATCGCCAATGTATTCCGATTTCTGAAGTATTTGACCAACGGCATCGTACAATTCCAGTTGGTACCGGCCAAAATTGCTTTTGACCGTAACGGCATTCCGCGCGGGCATAGGAAACAAATGGATCCGGTTTTCACTTTGACCTGATCCTTGAACTGCAGTCATCACTGACGGATCATAGAATCCAAAATCGACCGTATTGTTTCCGTTGGCATCGTAATTAAAATAACAGTTGAACGGATCCCCGTCATTGAGCGGTTCTTCTTCTTTTTCAAGGGTCATAATGCCGGACATGATATCCGTGAAAGCGTCGCCGAAGCCATTATTATCCAAATCAACGTCATTGTTGGCATTGGGTTCGAATCCATTGGTGGATACAAAATGTTCCAGCGGCTCACCGGGCCCCCAGTTATTTACCTGCCATACAAACACCACATAGTTTCCCGGCTGCAAACCGGAAAATCTATAATACCCGTTTTCATCCGTTACCCGCACGCCCCCAAACCCCTGCCAATCCGGTATGCCATCCCCATCCGGATCTGACCAGATGACCAGAGATACACCGGGGATGCCGGGCTCGTCAGGATCATTAATGCCATTTCGATTCAGGTCATTCCAAACTCTGTTGCCTATCGATACGACATCCGGAGCGATGGGATGATCACAGTCCTGATAACAATAGGCCATGTCATTTACAGCCAGCAACATTTCGTCACCCATGGCTTTCCCGATATTCAAATAGGTTAGCGCATTGTTGTTAAAGTGATATATGGCGTCTTCCGGAGATGCGGATCGATTGAGGTAATACGGTTTCGAATTTACAAAACCTGCTTTGCCGCCATACAGGTTGTCATCGCATCCAACTGTCTCCTGCGCTACGGAAACAATATTTTGCATACTCTGTACCCAAAGGTCGCCTATAGATTCATATCCGCCCTGACCTGAACTGGCAATGACGACTGGCAGGTCCTGTGTAGCCAGATCATTCCTTACATCGTTGACCAGATGATACAGGTTGCTTTCATATTCATTCAGATAATCATCAGAGGCGCCATCATTCCAGCCCTGAAACCAGCCAAAACCCGAGAGCTCAAAATCCATCGTCCCCAGCTCAGGAAATTCACCAGCCAGGTTTTCAGTTACATTCCTTACAATTTGTATCATAGCATTATAATATTCACCCGTTGCACCTCCTGCCGATGGTGGCCGAAAATCCACGGCCAGGCTTTTGCCTCCCCACGCCGTTTTGATGATCAGGACAGGGTCGTCGTAGTATTCATCCAACTCGTGGGCAAACGCTAACTCTGGCCCGATCAAATTTGAATTTTCACCCTGCCCAACGGTCACCTTGGATCGGATGATCTCCCCATTCCGTTCATAATACAGGTAAGCATTCTCCAGCGTGGTCCAGGAATCAGGTGTGCCAATAGCAGACCATGTGCCGGTGGAATCATGCATGATGATGTCATTTAAACTGCCCGGGTCATCCTCAGGATCATCGATCGTGCCGTATCCCTCCATGTTGGACTGTCCGGCTAAAATGAACACCCTGACTTTAGCTGTCGATTTTTCCTGCCGGGTCACAATGGGAACATAGCCAATCTCCATTCCTGGTGGTGGTTGAACAATGGCTGCGGGATCAAGAGTCGCCAGCCGCCCTATGGAAGGTGGCGTCAGATAGTCATCGGTATGGCTCCAATTGGCATGGATCAGCTCAATCCTGTTTTGGAGTTTGATTCGGATGTCTTCCGGAAGATTGGCATGAACAATCGCCGGCTGATCCACGAAGCGGTACCAGTAATAGGTGACCGTAGTGCCATCACCGAGGTCTGCTTTAAATGGGCCGGCTGCGGGACCGGGATTGTTCCAGGGCCCATTCGGATCCTGCCATTGACACTCCGGATCCAATGGGGTTAAATAGGGGATTTCAGGACGAGGGGAAACGGGTACGGCGGTGTTTAACAAATCAGTGGATGAAGGCAGGTCGTCTTCAGCAATGGCGTGCCACAAACTATCCGAATCAAGCCTGAAATACTCTGGCATCCTGAAGACCTTATTTTCCTTATCAACCCTGTTGAGGTCGTATTCAAAACCCATGATGTTGGAGTTGAGCTGAACATTATCGATGTAATCCAGCTCAATGGATTTTTTTAAGCCATTCGGTATCCTTTCCTGAATTTCAGCAGCCATGGAGCCTCCGTTATTGGCATAGGGAACGCCAAGGGTCCCACCGGCATTTATGCCGGGAGGGACGGCAGGTCCTCCGTTGAACCAGTCTTCCATGCTATTCCAAAGCGCATCCGGCGTATAGATGGAAATCTGATTCAGGATCATGGATCGGTCATCATTGTTAGCGGGATATTGTATTCTGCTCACTTTGGCGTAGCGGTTGCCGGAGGAATCCCGGGATATGAGTGCCGGGGAGCCTGCATGTTCAATACCGAGGGCTACATTCGGATCAGACGGTCTTGCATCGAGAAATAATCCTTCAAGGCTAGGATCGATTAGTGCAGGCTCGGTCCAATAGGTGGGCAGGAAAAAAGTTGCAGGTCCCTTAAAGTTGGTGGAGTTTAAAAACAGCGTCCAGCATTGGTTTCCGGTTTCGACATCCGTTCCGTTGGTATTGGATATAGGTTCGGTTAGCGGCAAGGGGATATATCCATAGCCAAGCAATTCGCCATTCAGGCGTTGGGCCATATTTAATCCGTCAGGTGCCCAGAGTAGTTTGTTCGATAATTGAGCTACACCGTATTTACCTCCAGGCGTACTCCAGTCCCGTTGTCCATTTGGCAGAATATCCGATCTTCCGGCGCCAGGCCCGTTCGCCCAGGCATAGAAATTATAAGCCACTCCACCCATGATAAACTTAGGTGTTTTGGTGCCGAAGCGGGTGTCGTGCCACCAGCCCAGGCCGCCTTCAATGGTCGTATAGAATTGGCCGGGTTCATTGCCCGTCCGTTGTGTCGTGAGCCAGCTGCTACTCAATCCTGTCTGAAAGTCCAGGGGCCCGGGATAGTGATCAAAAATGGGCCATACCGCACAATACATGGTATACCCTGCACCCAGCGTCGTGTCTGCTACATGCTCCTTGGATATCCAGGTGAACCCGGATTGTGAAGCATTTACAATCTGGGCGTGGGCAACATGGATGATGCCTGGAAGGGTGCTCAGTACAAATACAATAATAATCCGGAGATTTTTGAAAAGACGATGAATGGTGTCGTGTGAAAACTTGATCATAGATAAATGTTTGACAGAATCGTATAGAATGTTAATGGTAGTATGATTACGTGCTTTCAATTAAGGTATGGAGTAGTTGTGTGAAATGTTTTCGAAAAGAAGATATGCTGAGGGAATATCACCGAACAGCCATTCTAAAGATAGAGTTTTTCCACAATTTTTATATGCTTATTTATGACTTACAACGGCTCTGTCATATGAAGAAAGGGCGTGCGCACATTTTGTCATATCACGCGTGAGGGCTTGCCAATATACTTACAAATAGGGTGGGCTATTATCTAAATTACCTTGACACTATTGACCTGAAATTACAACCGACTATTGTTTACTTGTTATGCATATCTGGTTTCTAAAACACCTGAATTCCAAACTGAAAACGATTATTTTTAAAACTGCCTCCATGGTAGTTTTCCTTTGCAGAATAAACCCACTCAACACCAATGTTTACATATCTGTTCAATTGATAATAGGTGTTTATAAAACCATAGGTACTTGATTTAATATGAGTGTTGGGATTATTTGTAATTTCATCACCAAAAAATCTCCCTAAAGCAATGTTGCTTCTAAACTTCTCATTCCACACATGTTTGTAAGAGCAGTAAAAACCAGATCCTACTTGTAGTTCCATTGTGGTTTGGTCAAAATATCCAGAGGTGCCATCAGTACCCATGATATAGTTCGAAGCTCCCGTGCCATATGTACCTCCAAAAGTAATTTTATCATGTGTACCAGGTCTAACCACCATTCCTGCAGCGGTTAACCAGCCGTCTTCAGTATCCAAATTACCATTGGATTGATTCTTAAATGTGACAGGCTTATACATGCCGGTAATACTTAAATGAAAAACTGAAGAAGGATCAAATGATAGTGAACCAATTACATCCGGGTATTTATTGATCGTAATAATATCAACTCCTTTTAAGTCGCTATTATTGGGTTCTTCCAATGAAGCAGAAAATGTCAACGATTTACTTAAAGGCGTTGTAAACCTAATCTGTCCATGCCGTGAAAAGCCTCCACCACTCATCGTTGGCTCTACCAAACTTTCAGGAGTAGCTTGTAAGTCCATTATGAGACTCCAATACTGACCCATTAATAATTTTTGGCCATGTTGATTACTTAATGACAAATACGCATGGCGTAGTGTAAATCCTGAAGCACCCCTGAAATCCATTTCAAAATACGCTCTCATCTTAATGTTTCCTAAAGAGGACCGACCATCAAAAAACAAACGAGATGAACGTGCCCCAAAATAGGTTTGACCTTCCTCAAATTGGGATGGCGTAAACGTGCCCGGAAGAATAATTTCATTCTTTTGATTATACTTCGTATCATAAAAACCTACGGCCTTTATAAAACCTCCAATAGCTAATGAAACTTCAGTGCCCGGAAGCATAATTGCTCCGGGAAATTGCCCATTTTTTATATAGGAAGCATTCAAATCTCCAATATTATCCCGAATAGGAGCAATGGAATCCCGTTCCTGGGCATGAACAGGTACAATTGTTATTATACAAACGAAAGCTGTTGCAAATACTAATTTCATTTTTTTCTATTCTTTAATGAAGTTTATTTGCTGAAAAGATAATATAATCATCTTTTGAATTTGTTCTTATTATGAAAACAGTAACTTATGAATTATAAGAAAAAAGTTGCACCTAATCTTAACACATTTATTTTATTTGTAAAATTTGGTCCCCAAAAAATATTAGCTTTTAACTTGTTGGGAACAAAAACATGATTTAGATTTAGCTCGCCTGTCCAAATTGTTTTCCATTCTGAGTTTGTGCTCAAAAACGTTGGCGTTGGATTAATAAACAAGAATGTATTTTTTGAAAATGAATAGCTGGCGTTGAATTGCAGGCCAATTCCATTCCCGGTAAATTTAGCATTATCAGGAATTAAATCGGTGGTAGGCTTTGTTGTATGAACATAACTAATTCCAGGGAAAAGCGCAAGTTTTTTTGTAGCTATAATACCAAATACACTACCTACGGCTATTGACCAACTGGATTTTCCTAATCCGTTTTCGTAAGATCCTAAAGGAATAGTGAAATCAACAAAAGGAGCAATTGCCATTAGCTTTTCTGTCAGATTTCTTTTTACAACAGAAAAATATCTGAAGCGAGAATCGCCAATTCCAAATTTTTCAGTTTTATCATTATATAAAAATGGAGCCTCGATCAGAAATAAATTATTCGGATCCATCGCATAAGATACATTTACCCGCAATCCATATAAATTCTGTTGGTCGGAGAAAGATCCTTCTATATTCGTGTTTATCTGCGTATAAAGATTTGTTGGCTTAGAAGGATCAATTTCTTGTTCAATAATATTACCCTTTTGAGCAAATAAGCCAGGGCTTAATGCAAGGGCAGTCAGAATAAGTACTATTTCTTTCATCATTTAAGAATTGTGGTAATTAATAACTAAGATTACTTTCATGGTAAAAAGGCATTTCGATTTTTGAATACATTCTCTATTCATTTAAAATCTATTCCGTAATTATTTTCCTGCTTAATTGAGGGGGAGTATAAACAAAATGAATTATTATTATTTAGCTAAATATTTTGCTGCTCGCCTTAAAAAACCTGGCATTTTATCCTCGCATTGAGGTGTCCGACACATTTCCGTTATGTGCCGGGCGCCTCTCGTTTAGAGAACCGTTTCTTTCAATTCGTCACCGGTGCCGGTATCGCCCGCCTTGTAGGTGGCATGGTCGGTCACTGTCTTCGGATCGAACAGCGACAGGTCCGCGATCTTGCCGACCTGCACGCGGCCGAGCTCTCCGTGTTCTGACATTTTAAGAACTACGGTGGACGTAAAAGGCTTTGTCATGGAACCGATATAAAACACTGTGTTTTCATTGACAGGTTGAGGATCGTCAATATTGGTAATGCCAAGGCCGGCCATCTCGACCTTACCATCGTGAATGATCCCAATAGCTACACCTGGAACTTTTATCTCGTCCATGAGTCGCTGAGCTTCGCTCTTAATTTCCTCAAACCGCTTGTCTTTGTCTTTCTGGGCGGCTGCCGGCATCGAAGCGATCAGCATTGTACCGATATAACTAAACAAGTAAATAATAAATGTAGTGCAGGCCTCTGAGTGCCAGTCTTCAATTGAATTGCTTTCATATCAGATCTATTTTCTCTAGTGCTTGTGTCCGCCGACCATCTCCCCGGCACCGGAATCGTCCATATGTGGCAAGATCTGGTCGCTGATCGTGTTCTCGTTGAGCCAGCCGTCCGGCGAAATCGGCTCGAAGCGACCCTTATCTTCGACCGGAAAGCGGATTGGTTGACCCGGCCGCACGTCCAGCACTTTACCACCGTCAACCACTACCGTACCGTTGACGATGACATAGGGAATGCCTACTGGCGGCAGCCCGTTTTCGCCCAACTTATAGCTGGCCCTAGTCTCAACTTTCATGGGATCGAACAGTGTGAGGTCGGCCACCATGCCTTCCTGAACCCGGCCACGCTTCTGCATAGCCTCGAGCCCGGTGTCGCCAAGGTGTTTTGCCGGCCAGTAGCTAAGCTGTGACAAGGTGAACATCAGGGGCACATTAGCTTCACGCGCCATTTGGAGCGTCTTCGAGTAGCTGCCTGCAGTACGGGGATGTCCTGAATATTTCGAGATATCCGCCTCCCAAGGAAGGAAATTTCCATTGGCATCGACGCCTGGCATCGCATCCGAGGCGACGGTCATGTGCGGGATGGTCAGCCAGTGCTTCATCCATTCCTGGCGCTTGAGCAGGAATACCACGATCATGTAGCCAGGCTTCTCCTTAGCCATCTGGAGGTACTCGTCCTTGGTCAGGAACTTGTCCTGGCCGGGGTCGAAAACGGTCTCCTCGTATTTATACCCCTGCACCGCTTCCCACAGTTCGGGCCGCAGAAAGTCGGCGCTGA
>JAHEAR010000036.1 GCA_024642665.1 Bacteroidota bacterium | reverse complement strand
TGGGTATCAAAACCATGCAGTGCTGCAAGGATACTTTGTCGGACCAGAAAACTAGGGCCTCGGATATATCCTTTCGAAATTTGTGTCACTTCTTCAAACGGCATCTTAAAACTTCCGAATCCTGTTGGCAACCACTCAGGTATGGGATCTGTGAAAAGCGCCTTGATGGGCCCGCCAAAAGCATCGATCGTTGTATGTTCTGTGATGATGGCCAGCGCATTGCTGACAAAGTCCTCCGGGGGCAAACAATCATCATCCACATAAAAAACCCAAGGTAATACAGCTTCACGCCATGCTGTGTTCCGGGCATGACTCAATCCCTGTATGGGTTCAGATACATAACGCAAGGATTCATACTGATCCATCATTTGTACTACCCAGGCTTTGGTGTCATCCATTGAATTATTGTCAATCACCGTCAGCATGGTCTTACCGGCAACCATTTGCTTCAACAACGCCTCAACACATTGCTTGAGATAAAAAGATCTGTTGTATGTGCAAATTGAAAATTCAATTCCGGATTGTAGCGTCATGGTATGCCGATATGATTATTGGTTTAGACTTTTTGGTTTTGCCACCTGCTTAAGTTTCCTTCCTATTCCATCCCATAACCAATGAAAAGTATATCCTAGTGTAGCGATAAAATTTAGTTTCAAATATTTTTTGTCTATACCATAGGCGTCCGAAAAGTGATCGACAAACACAGGATATCCAAAAGGTTTGCTCAGGAGATTTCGATCATGAAAAATTCTCATCCAGGAATATTTTGCTTGAACTTCAATTTGCATAGTACCAACAGGTGGATTGCCATGTGGAAAACCTCTGACGCTTGTATGGCCTCCTTCATTTTTCCTTTCTTCAACAAAACTAGCAAAAGGATTATGCGCTATTTGATGCAAACGCGTGGCAATGTGTTGCATTGGATTGTATCCATACCCATTCAATAGAATGATCAGGGTCTTATCTCTCGGGGTAAAATGAAGCTGAACAGTCTTAATATAATCCACCCCGATAGCATCATCGTTATCCATTCTTGAGGTGATCACATAAGCTGAGGTAGCAGCGGTCATACATCTGTCAATATCCTCCATGCATCCAAAATATCCAGAGACTAACCGAATCTGAATAAAGGGAAAAGGACTTACGAGGGCTGTGATTTGTTCCAAATGTTTCCGTGAAGTTGAGCTTTCGAGATAAATCAGCCAGCCAAAGTTTTTTTCGGACTGCGCTATAACCGAGGGAAAGCAATATCTGGCAAATAGTTCAAAGCGATGTGCCATCCAGTCGTCATGCAGGGTCAGTTGACCTAGGGCATCCCTTTCCCATTGATCCAAACGGACATTGTATCGGGTAATAAGATAATGCGTAAATTTCACATTCATATGATCATGTAAAGGTAAAATTATGCGGTGGCTAAAAAATGCTTCTTATCTCCTGATTGTCATTATCGGGGGTGGTTTTCTCCTACTTCAAGGCAGAAGCCTGTTATTCCCCTTCCTTTTTGCCATTTTCTTCAGCTTTCTGCTCATTCCTTTGGAAAAGTGGCTGTTTAAAAAAATCAATAAAAAGGTGGTCTCCATTGTAGGTAGTTTATTGATTGTTCTGGGTATTGTCGGAGGTTTAGGATTTATTTTCGGATATCAGCTGATCAATATTGTGAGTGATATGAATTCGATTCAGGATCAGCTAAAACAAGGTATTGAAGAGATTGTGATGTTTATTGATGCCAATGTCCCATATGTCGATATGCCTGCGGATCCACAATCAATGAATGATTTAATCGCCAGTATTGTGCAGGCACCTGTTCAGTTTGTTGGCTCAGGCATTAGTAGTAGTGCGGGATTTTTATTCAATGCTACCTTGACATTGATCTACACTATTTTCCTATTGATCTACAAGGATGCTTTCAAGGATTTTATCATGATTCAGTTTGCAAAAGACAAACGCGATGAGATTTCTTCGATCATCTCTCAGTCTGTGGAGATGATTCAGCATTATCTCATGGGCATGGTTACGGTGGTGATTATACTTGCCTTTCTCAACACCATTGGCTTATTATTGATTGGTGTCGAACATGCTATTTTCTGGGGTGTTTTGGCTGCATTTCTGGTTATCATTCCATACATCGGAACTACTTTGGGGGGGTTACTTCCTTTTCTGTACTCGCTGGCAACGTATGAATACACCTGGCAACCGATGGCGGTAGTCATCATGTATATCGTCATTCAACAAATTGAAGGTAATTTCATTACCCCAAAAATTGTTGGTTCCAGCGTGCGCATTAACCCATTTTTTGCATTGATTGGCATCGTCATCCTTGGATCCCTGATGGGTCTTGGAGGAATCGTACTGGCTATACCTATGATGGCTATCCTCAAACTGGTAGCAGATTCGATTGATTTCCTGAAACCGGTAGCTTTGCTCATGGATAAAGATCTGATGAAAAAGCGACATCTGTTCTTTGCCAAATATGACCGAGAGGATTATAGATTTTCATCCTTAATGAAAGAGGAGGCAGACAGACGATGACGTGGAAGGATAAAGTGAGGACATGGCTTCCTTGGAAGACCTACTGGCGCTTGAAGCGACTGCGGGAAGAACTGCTGGCGTTTCCTATACAGGGAGACCTGACAGCGCTGGCCAAAATTTATAAAACAGATAAATGGGGTTATCATTATTATACCCCCATCTATGAATCATGGTTTAATAAACTTCGCCATACGCCTGTGAGGCTTTTGGAGATTGGGGTTGGGGGATATGCTAAACCAAGACACGGCGGAGATAGCTTGCGGATGTGGAAAAAGTATTTTTACAAAGGGCTGATTGTCGGTTTGGATTTATATGATAAGTCCGCTCTTCAGGAACATCGATTAAAAATATATCAGGGGGACCAATCTGATGCTGCCATACTTGAAAACTTAAGTGTAGCTGAAGGTCCTTTTGATATCATCATTGATGATGGCAGTCACATACAATCACACATCATCGCAAGCTTTGAAGCCCTCTTCCCTCTGATGCCTTCGGGTGGTATCTATGTTGTAGAAGATACGCAAACATCTTACTGGCCAAAATTTGAAGGAAGTACAAATGAGATGGAACAAGTTCCATCGGCGATGAATTATTTTATCCATCGCGTACATTCCGTCAATCGAGTGGAGTGGTTAAAAAATGAAATTGCGCCTGCTATTCCGGATCAATCCATTGGTTCTATATCCTTCTTCCATAATTTAATTTTTATCGTAAGAAAATAGATTTAAGCATTAGTCATTCAGGATGTGTGTACGCTATAACTCCTTATTTCACACGAAGACTTTAATTGTATTTCTTCCAAACTATCATATACTTTGCTGATAGTCAAAACCTTGTATCGAAATCGAAATTGGTAAGGTTTAAATAAAACTGATCCAATGACTCTTAGGTTACCATTAGGCAAAACATTAATTAATTACCTTTGTTTGCTCAATTAAATCAATGATTTAAAAAAAATCTATATGAATCGAATATTGAAAATGGGCTTATTAGCCGGTCTTTTTGGCTTTGTGGTGACCGGATGTTATCCGGGTGGAGCTGACTACACTTCAGATCTGGATGTGGTCTATTCTAATTATGATGATGGCTTCAATTTTAAGGCTTCCAATACGTATGCCATGCCTGATGAAATAGTCATCGATGTTAAGATCAAAAATAATGGAGACACCATATATGAATATATGAAACCCATTTATGCTGATCCGATACTGGCAAAAATTGCCCAGAATATGTCAAACTATGGATGGACGCGCGTAGATATAGCAGACCAGCCTGGTATGATTTTATCTCCTGCTGCCTTGTCCAATACAACCTACTTTTATTCCTATTGGTACGATTGGTGGTGGGGAGGTTATTATCCAGGTTGGGGATGGTACTATCCGCCTTACTACACGGTGGACAGTTATACGACCGGATCCATGATTATGACGCTTGCAGATCCTAATGCAGACAGTCCGATCAATGAATCTCCTACCGCGTGGATTGGTGCTGTAAATGGTGTGCTGACCGGTTCATCCGACATCACCCGGGCATTGAATGGGATTGATCAGGCATTTGTCCAGTCACCTTATTTAAAAATTAATTAATCCCAGGACGATGAAAAAACTAATTTATATAGCCGCTTTCCTGTTTGTATGGGTCACAAACCCGTTATCTGCGCAAACCAATACAGCCTTGACCTATTCCATGGGATTTGCTACCGGTGATCTTTCTGATTTTATCAGCAAAACAAGCTTTCGAGGAGTGACACTTGATTTTCGATCCATGACCCGACCGGATCTGGGCATTGGTTTTAGTCTTGGATGGAATACCTTTTATGAAAGTAAAGATTATGATACCTATACCGTTGGAACAGAGTCTTTGTCCGGAAAACAATATCGCTACAGTAACCATGTGCCGATGCTGGTGAGTTTTGACTATTATTTAAAACCCGGAGAAAAGGTCAGTCCTTTTTTTGGAATTGGTACCGGCGTGGTCTACACCCGCAGAAATACAGATATGAATCTCTATACGCTTAAGCAGGAGGCCTGGAATTTTGCCTTTCAACCCCAAATCGGGGTGCAGCTGAATAACAGCATTACCTCTGCCACTACAATTATGCTTAAATACTACTATGGGCTAAAAGCAGGTGATCTTGCAGAGCCTCAATCTTATCTGGCACTGAACGTAGGGTTTGTTTTCAGACAACCCTAACGGAACCGATAATAATAATTGTTACCAATTACTTTTAAAACTAAAAAAATGAAACACTTACTAATGATTGCCGTAATGTTTATTTCAACGTTCAGTTTTGCGCAAAGCAACACAGAGGATGTTGATCTTATCCAGTCTCTGTATGGCATGGAGAAAAAAGAAATCGTCGCTGACTTTTTGGCCTTGAAAGGAGCACAAGCCGATGGATTCTGGACCTTGTATGATCAATATGAAATGGAACGCAAACAACTAGGGAAAGAACGAATTGCCCTGTTGCAGCGATATGCTTACAACTATGGTACGCTTGATGACGCGACTACAGATGCACTTGTTAAGGAAATGACTACCCTGGGAGCTAAAACGGATAAACTTATTTCTAAGTACTACGGAAAAATGAAGAAACCGGCGGGCGTAAAAGCCGCTGCACAGTTTGTTCAGATTGAAACATACTTATTGAGTGTGACACGTGCTTCCATAATGGAAAACATTCCTTTTATCGGAGAACTTGACTAAACTTTCGTTGTAGAAATAAAAAAAGCCGTCCTGCACAGGACGGCTTTTTTTATTTCTTATAGATTATGAAAACCGAATAAATTTACTCCTTTCCTTCTTCTTTTACATCCGCCACTTCGTACATATTCTCACCATCTTTTTCAATAGGCTGATAATATGTTTCACCAACCTTTACATAAGTAACGTCTCCCAGCTTTACTTCTTCTCCTCCTTCCGGCAAGTCTTTGACAATGGTACCTGCGGTTGGCGGAACAACGACATACTCCTCACCCGATTTTTCATAGTACGTTCCACCGTAATAATAATTATTAGTGGTCTCATTGACCACAACCGTTTGCGAACCTTCCGGTAAGGCTGTGATCGTAGCCCCTACGGGTGCAGCAACAACGGTATAGCCGCCATTTCCGGCCTGATAATATACGCCGGAATCATAATAATACTGTTGATTGTTGGCATTGACCACAATCGCTGTGACCGCTATCGTAGCAACAAAAAATCCCCATGGATGCCATACGGGGCCCCAGTAAAATGGTGTATACGGATGATAATGGTATGGGTGATAGCAATAATAATTCCACCCTCCGTAATGATACGGAGGACGAGGATATGGACGATAATTATTATGACGCACGGTCGTATTGTGCCGATTGTTTACATGAATGTCTTTACTATTGTCAATATTGATATTGACATCTCTGTTTCGATTGCCATTGTCAATCTTTCCCTTATTATTATTTAAGCCACCATCTTTAATTCCTGCTGCTCCTCCTTTGTCAGCCGGCTTTGATACGGAAGGTCTGGCGCTTGGAGAGGTGGTGGGTCGCGTACTTGGTGAAGGCTTGCTATTCATATTTGAAGTAGTCGGTCGGTTAGCCGGTATTTTTGAGCTGCCTCCATTAATGGGCTGCCTGTTATTCGTGGCAGGTCTTGCAGTATTAGCTGGCCTGGAAGCAGGCTGACTCCTGCTTGGGGAAGGGCGTGACATGGTTTGCCTTGAGGCACCATGTGACATGCGCTGAGCCATTACATGATTACCGGACAAACTCAAAGCAAAAAACATGCTGAGTACCAATGTTGCTTTTAACATTCCTGTATCCATTCTAATTTTTATTTATCTGTTTTTGAAAATAATCTTACTTCCCGGGCTCCCGGAGGAGGTGAAAAACTAAACATCCCTTCGGGGATATCCGGGTTTAACTGCCAATCTGCAAAAGTAGTTTCATATTGAGGATGTCCCGGCAATGAATGATCTACAATAACATACTTTAATGGTAAATTATACGAATCATTACTTATCCATATCTGGATATTCATTTTCTCTCCGGATGCCAGAATGGAAAAACATGATTTCCCCTGAATAGTGGCCGCACCAACAAATGAAATAGCATCACTGCTTTCTAAGAGATCATCTGTAAAAGAAGGATAGAAAAAATCAGCCGCCGGAAACTCAATGCCATAAAACTGATGTATGCTATCAATCATTTCAAGGATGGTTTCCGGGGCTTCAACTAGGCCATAGTTATTTTCAGCATAATCAAAGAACCCAAAGGTCTCTCCATCATACCATAGCTGACGATGGCCTTTCGGTCCCCATGAATTTACAATCATTTTATCAGGGCCGGCCATATGCACCTGACTAGTCATAAATTTCTTAACCATACCGTGGTCGTACGTCTCTTCATCATAAGAAGACTCAACGGAGAAACTAACGGAAGTCAATGTACCAATGACATCACTCATTTTATCAAGAAGCATAATGGCCGTTGGGTCATAATTCACATCCTGAGCAATGATCAATTTTGATAAAATCAGGAATATCCCAAGAAGTTTTATTTTTTTCATTAATATGTATTTATATCATAAAAGCAAACAGATAAAATTTATTCCAATTTGGTTTAATTATCTCTTTGTTGTTCGTGTATAAAGGTACTGCTTCATCCTTTAATCTAAAAACCAACCAATTCCTTTCCCTAACCCGATTACCAGTGTTGTTCACCTGTTTGATGCTTCAAAACACAGGCTACTCACAATAAACCCATTCAAACAGCTAAAAGTTATACATACGTGTATTTATCCCTTGGGATTTGTATAACTAGTTGATTTCGTGTTTTTTAGAACTATTCAACAAATGATCTGCTTACGCTATACTGGCTCAGTCTGCTTTCTACAAACGATAATGTTTAACTTTAAATTTCACTTATCTTTGCACCAATAAATACACTTTGCTATGAAATCTTTTATCCTTTCTCTGATTTTCTGTATTGTAGCCATTGGAGCCAGTGCTCAGGGATCTGTGTCTCTCCTTACATTTGGTGGATACACATTTGCTGATCGATTCAGCACCTATTACGGCTATGGTCAGATTGGATCTGGTTTTCAGTGGGGTGGTGGTCTCGAATTTGAAATGCGGCCTAATACAGCCATAGAATTAATTTATCAGCGTATGGATCCGAATGCCTATTATGATGGAGAGTTTAACAAACGTTTTAGCGGACAAATCGGTATCAACTATATTATGATCGGTGGAACTCAATACCAACCATTCAATGATGTCATCAGCGGTTTTGGTAGTTTTGATATGGGCGTCGCCTTTACTTCAAATGTGGCTTCCACCCTTTCTTCCGAAAATGTGACAAAATTTGCCCTTGGCGGTCGATTAGGATTACGCATTGCCCCCAGTGATAAGATCAGTCTTCGAATTCACGCCCAACTGCTTTCCCCGGTACAATGGTTTGGCGGTGGTTTCTATTTTGGTTCAGGAGGCGGAGGTACTACGGTTTCCACTGGTTCAACCATTTTCCAATTTAGTTTAGGGGGAAGCGTCAATTACAGGATTCGATAGCAATGGATGGGTTTGCGCTATTGTAGCCCACTATAGCTCCCAACCAAACGAAATGCCATAGACATAGTCTGTTTCTTTACCGACCACGGCAGGTTGATTGTCATAGTTTAAGGTCAGATTAAACTTAATGTAAAAGTCATCCAGAAACTCATATTTCGCATCGATTTTAAAATCCGAACGAAATCGTTTTTTCTCGGTTAAACTTGGATAGACTGACAGATTTGAAAGAAAGCTTAGGTCTCCGATATCAAATAAATTAACCTCGGTGCCCAATAACATTTCCGCACTGTTTCTACTTTCGGCATCATTGGTAAAAGCTTCCTTGAGTAAGGAAGTTCCTGCCGATACACCCCAATACAAATTATTAGTATGCACGATGAACTTTCCCAGACTCAGTTTAGCAGTGACCCGACTTTGAAGGGCTTGTTCAGTATTGGACAAATAGGTTAACTCAGGGGAAGCATACCAATCTCTGGGAAGATAAAATCTATAATTTACGCCACCATCTTTTCTCCGGGTATCCGAGATACTGTCCTGAGAAGAAAGCAGGTCGTTGTAATACAAATCAGTGGACCATTTATCTGCTAAATACCCTAATGCTGACTGGATACTAAATTGTCGCAGCTTATTAGCCTTAGTGACTTTAAGGCCTATATCAATACTTGCATCGACCCGATCCCAGAATTTAGATTTTAATCCATTCAAATACACAATCTCCGATAAGCCAACCTCAAAAATATCACCATCATCTGCACTTATGGAGATTTTATCAGCCGAAAGTGTTTTCAATGTGCCATTAATTCTTGCCCCTTCATACAGGCTGATTAAAAATCTGGTCGTAGAATAGATTTCCTTTACATCCACCCATTTTATCTTAAAATCACTATCCGAATAGTCCGTTTCAATCAACACCACGCCACGGTCCATGGATTTCACTTCACCAATCAACTGGTCGCCGTTTTTAAATATAAGCGTATCCTGTTGTCCTGAAAGCGGAAAATTTAATATAAGGATAAAGAATACTAATCCCGGAAATTTTAACATACTGAACAAAGTTTAAAATTAAACATCAAAAAGATGGGACTCATTTACAATCAATCTGGACAAATATAAGCATTTGATTAATCGACATATTGGATTAAACCTTTTCCAAATCGCTTCATTCCAAGCGTTATTTTATTGCTTGGCACATTCAACTTTTTAACGGCAGAAGTTGGGAGAATGACCACTTCCCCTGAATCTGATTTCAACGGTTCAGGAAAAAAAACAACACACTGGTCGCCCTGCTCTTCTGTCAAAAAACCTATTTTACTCTTCTCTCCTTCCGTCACTAATACTGTAATCAAACTATACTCAGTTTGATGTCCCAATGCGTCTGCAGTGACTGATTTGATCAATGTATATCCTGGAACATGGGATAAAAAATTGTCTTCTACTTTGTCAATATGACGTTTTATATATGATGATCTGAATATCAAACCACTAAGAAAACAAATCACTATCATGAGCATAAGAGCCACCGTTCTACTTCCATCAAAACCCAAAAACATGTCAGGTAAAAGATCCGCTATTGGTGTAACGATTATGGCCAATATTTCATGTGCTTTTTTAAGCAGCATAAAAATCAGTATTACAGGCAACAGGAATAAAATACCACCGGTAAGGGTGTTTCGTAAAAAAGAATAAATAGGTTTCATCGGATAACTTGCTTTAGGTGAAAGGAGTCAATTGGACTTACACAACGATTACACAATTACAAATTCTATCTTCTGGATACATGCCGGATCCAGCGTAAGGCAGAGGGCGATACAAACGGTTTGAAAAGATAAATAATACGCCGCCTTTTTATTAAATCAGAAGTTAATGTAATTCCTTTATAAGTCTTGCAGCAGCGGCCATAATTAGCAATGAAAGGGGGAAAATAAATTCTGTCCAATCAAATACTTCAACCCCTGTTTGAAAAATAGGTGCCTCAGGAATCCAGGCCACAAATAGAGCCACAAGAATAGCTGAAATCAGTAAAGTTTTTAACTGATTGAAATCTTTAAGCTGAAGCCAGGGTAGTTCATATCCCTTCAAAAAAGAATAATCCGTTAAAAAAAGCTTAGACAGACCAACAGAAAAAATAATAAATACAAACCCAATCAGTATTAAATCCAATGCTTCCACGATGTGGACTCCGGGGTGTTCTACATTGTTTTGAATAACCCCTAAATAGGTTTGTACACTTACCTTTATTCCAAAATAAAAGAAGAATAATCCATTGATAAATGTTACAAATACTACGACAAGAATGGAAGCATTAAGGATTTTTTGCATAGTCTAAAAGATGCTTATACGTTAGATTGAACAATTCTACAAGTGCAATATAGATATTAAATCTTTCATTCTGATTTGATCAGAATGATAAATTAACTGCATAAAAACCCTATCACATCAAGGTTGAAAACTAAAACCACAATTTCAATTACGTTCAAATGGATAAATAACTTTCCAGTCCTTCTTCATATCAATCACTGTCCAACCTTTTTCTACTGCTTCATCCAGTCCTTTATCCAGTCGACCGATGTGTGACTCGCGATCATAGGCCCACTCTCGCTCGGCATCTGTATGGTGAACATATAATCCAAATCGAGGACCTTCTCCCTCGGTCGTCCATCGTATCATCTGAAGATCACCATCTGAATTTCCGGAAGCAAAGACAGGTCGGGTACCGATATATTTATTAATCCCAATCGGTTTTCCTTCTTTATCATCAACAAAGTCCATTTTTGGCAGACGCATAACAACCAGCTTATCATCTATCGTATCCAATCTGGTTTGAATGGAGCTACCCACGACCTGATCTGGTGGTATTCCGTAGGCCTCCTCCGTCCAGGCCCGCATAAATTCGACCCCGCCTCCCGATACAATAAACGTCTTAAAGTCATTCGCTCTGAGATAGGTCAGTAACTCCACCATTGGCTGGTATATGAGTTCATTAAACGGTCGGTTAAATCGAGGGTGATTCGATGTACGGAGCCACTCCCTGACGATAGTGGCAAATTCCTCTGTGGACATACCTGCATGACTTGCCATGACAAGCTGAATAATCCCATGTTCACCAAAGCTCAGCAACGTTTCCATATCATCTTCCAACACTGCTTTAAATGGCTGTTCGGTCTTCCACTCCGGATGTTCCTGTGCTAATTGTTTAACTCTGTCAATAGCAAAGTACAATTGAAAATACATCGGTTGCTCGGACCACAGATTACCATCGTTATCAAAACATGCGATTCGGTCGGCTACCGGAATAAAATCCGGACCCTCTGCCGTTGTAGTCTTAGTCACAAAATCAATAATTGCATTTTTGGTAGTGCCTTCATTCCATGAGGGCAGTGGATCCGCTTCTGCCGCTTTAACGGCTTGACTTCGCTCTTTTTGAGATGATTCATTACAACCAAAAGTGGTTATGAAGGCGAAGACAACGACTAATTGAACTATTCGAATATGCATAAGGCAATCTATTGTATGAATTTTAAATATAAAAAAAGATTGAAAGATGCCCTTGTCAGCACCTTTCAATCTTCTTTTAATTCATAATTTTTATTGGTACGACTACTTGGTTGTTCCTGTAGTCATCTGCTCCACTTGTTTCTGCACTTTGTCCAGACTCCAGTCCCCAGCCGTCTGACTTGGTGGGTAGTCTTTAAAGGTACTTAGAAACTTAATGGCATACTGCTGAATCGGAGTAATGATAAATGCCCTGTCAATATACCAATCGTAATACGTGTTAGATCCTTCCAGTGCTTTTTCAAAAGGATCCCTTCGCAAATTAAACAGATACGGTGCGCGTAAATGCACGAAAGGTTCCAGCCAAATCTGTAATTGATCCCCCCGGTTTTCAAGGAAATTAACTTTCCAGTCTCCGTATCGCAATGCCGCTACTTCTCCTCCATCATTCACATAAACAAATCCTTGTCGAGGAGACTCTTTAACCTTACCAGTTAAATAATCTAACTGATTTGATCCATCTATATAGTTTTTATAACTACGGCCGTTTAGCGTAACCCCATTTCTGAGTTGATCAGTAATTTTATCATTTCCGGCAATAGCAGAAAAAGTAGGCAACCAGTCTTCATGTGCTACTATTCCATTCAATGTTGCATCAGTAAGGAAATGATCAGGCCAACGAATGAATGCAGGCACTCTGTAAGCACCTTCCCAGTTAGAGTTCTTCTCACCATGAAAAGGGGTAGTTCCGGCATCCGGCCATGTATTATAGTGTGGTCCGTTGTCTGTAGAATACAGCACAACCGTGTTATCCGTAATGCCTAACTCGTCCAGCAAGTCGAGCAACTCGCCAACATGCATATCGTGCTCCACCATACCGTCGCCATATTCATCCTGCCCACTGATGCCCCGATGCTCTTCCTTCACGTGCGTCCTGAAGTGCATTCGCGTACCATTCCACCAGCAGAAAAATGGCTCTCCTGCTTTAACATGGTCTCGTATGAAGCGCTTTGCTTCTGCAAGGGTTTCATCGTCAACCGTTTCCATTCGCTTTTTGGTGAGGGGTCCGGTATCCTCAATACGTTGACCACCCTTTCCATCAGCCCAACAATGCAAAACTCCTCTTGGACCAAAAACTTCTCCAAAAGACTTGCCATTAGCCATAATCATATCCGTAGGATAATCTTCGTTTTCAGGTTCTTCTTCCGCATTTAAGTGATACAGATTACCAAAAAACTCATCAAAACCATGCATCGTTGGCAAATGTTCATCACGGTCTCCCTGGTGATTTTTACCAAACTGACCGGTAGCATATCCTTGCGATTTCAGCACGGTGGCTATTGTTACATCTGTCTTTTGCCAACCTTCTTTTGCACTCGGCATGCCCACCTTTGTCATTCCAGTTCTGACAGGTACATTCCCCCCCAGAAAAGCAGCGCGCCCCGCAGTACAGGATTGCTGACCATAATAATCAGTAAATGCAACACCTTCTTTTGCAATTCTGTCAATATTAGGTGTTTGATAGCCCATCATGCCACGATTGTTGTGGCTGATGTTCCACGTGCCGATGTCATCCCCCCATATCACCAGGATATTAGGTTTCTGTTGGGCCTGCAAGGCATTGGCCATCATCAGGATAACGACAGGAATAAAAAATGTTCTTAAACTCATATAAATCAATTTTAATTTCCAAGATATCACCTACCAAACTACCGAAGTAAAGGAAAGGTTTAAAAATTACAGGATATTTACGTTATTCCACCTATAGCCTCTTCCACTGGGGCTTAATTGCTTACAAAAGAACTTCGCTGAAAAAACGTAGGGTGAAGAAGATAATAATCACCTTTCAAGCAAATAACCCAGGGAGAAATAAAAGATATTTGCTTTCAGCCCTGCGTAAGGTTTGTTTCCTGAACTATCCATAAAATCCTGATTGTGAAATTCAGAAATGTAATATTTAAACTTGATCGTTCCACCATCAAAGAATCGAACTCCAATAAATGGTCCATGCAGAAAACTATTTTGTCGATCACTGAACCATCCGGTTATTTTATTGATCTTATCCTTACCGTCAAATGTTTTTTCCTTGTACACGAATGGAAATTCAACTTCATATCCCGCATATACATACCATTTGGCCAGATCACCAAACTTTAAGGCTACCGGAATACCAAGATTATACGTCCTGAATTTCTTTTTATACACAATTGCGGTCGACGGTTCTGTATAGTTATCGTAGATATACCCCACGTTACTAATCCCCAGTCCGGTAAGAAATCCGAACTTAGTGCTGATGTCCATATTGAAATAGGTATGCACATTTACGAAAGGTGCCCATCGCATCAACACATCTCCCTGAACATCATTGACCTCAACATCGGCAAAAGAAAAATTCATATCCATTCCACCGGTCCAGTAAGATCTGGTCTGACCTAAAAGGCTACAGGAAAAAAAGAACAAAAAAAATGAGGTAGTCCAAAAATGTTTCATAGGATTCGATTACACTTTTTGAGTAAAATTTCGAACTCAAACCAACATCTGATAAAGTTGGCTGATTAAATAAAGATAATAGAATATCTTTTTATATAAAATCGGTCTGTGCTGTAATGGCAATAACTGTAAATTCCTATACAAATTATTTTTCCCGCTCAAACTCCACCTGAAAAGTACTTTCTTCCACTGCCTGAAAATACATCCCGGTCAGTTTGTCCGCATCACGATCATATTGAAGTCCGTACGTTGATCCGGGATAATTCACATCCTGCAATTCAACCATCACATAGAGGCTTCCTTTGTCAATGGCCCATGCTGCCCGTCCTACATGAATAGGCTTTGGATTAAAGTAACCTGCCACCACAACTCCATTTGAAGAGGTGTTTTGTATCTCCATAATATAATCACCGTCCGTTCGCTTCCAGCGACCTTGTAGTCGACTTAAATCAGGTGGATTAAGCTGATGAATAGTATCTTGATCAGCGTCGGTGGTGAAAGGGGTTGTCTCCACTCTTTGAACTGCTGACCATTCAGGTCGAAAGAAAAAGAAAAGAAGCAATAGAACAATAATTGAACTCATCCCCGTCAGCAGAATAGCCTTCTTCAGGCTTCTTTTCGGAGCATATGATGGCCCCTTTTTATGATTTTCTTTTTGTTCTTTTGACATGCGTAAATACTATAAAGACAGGGCCAGCATCTTTAAAACAGGAAGCCTAAATGAATAACGTAACGGTAGCCAATACTGGTCGTTTTAGCAGACCCGGATTTTTTAAAACTGCCATCAAAAACAAAGTTATAGGCCGGAAATTTTTCCTGAAGGATTTCATCTATTTTGTCGAACAATATACTCTCATCATTAGGATCAAGATCAGTATCTAAACCAGCACTCAATTCATAAAAGGCAATACCCGGCCCAATCAAAACAAAGTCAAGGGCAACCCTTTTCCATATGACAAACTGATACCCCAGCTGGACGCCCGCGGCAAAAAATTGTAAATTCAGATTTGTACCGACTTTGCCTTCAAAATTGTCAGTATTCAAATCCCAGGAATTCTCCCGACCCATCTTTACAAAGGTTGCATAAGGGCCGATGTATAATCCGCGGGGAGCTGCATACTTGTTTTCCGAAGCCAGATAAAAACGATAATCACCAGTAACACTAAATCCACTCTCCTTTGTTGATTTGTTAATCTGAGCGGTTGAATCGCTAAAGTTAAAAAGTCCAAATTTTGGAAGCTGCATCCGTCCGACATTTACAGAGAAACTTTGGTGTTTATTGAGCACTCTTTCATACCCTAAAACTATGGACCCTGACCCAAATATTAATGGGTTTGTAATATTCATGCGGACAACATTTTTAAAGTTTTTTCCAACCTTGTCCTTATCCATGGATTCTTCCTGAGCTGTCAAATTTTGACTTGTCATAAACAGCAACAATAAAAGGAGTGAAGCATATTTAGTCATAATCAATCGATTCATTTGTACTTGCAAAATATGATTAATTGTTGGTGAATACTTTATTTTATCCGTCTGTACGAAATATTTACAATAAAAAATCGAAAGGCACCGCAGAACAGGTAGCATAATTTTGCAAACTCATTAAAGACCCAGTTGCTGGAAGAGCATTTCGAAATCCGGATTTGCGGGATCCATTGTTTTCAGCAATTGCCCGTGCTTAACCGCTTCTGTCCATTTGTCCTGCTCCAGATAAAAAAGTGCCAGCGCATAATTGAGATTAACCCCCTGAGGATCCAATTGAATTCCTTTTAAGTAAATGGCCTCTGCCGCTTTGAACTTTTTTTCCTGCTGAAGCAACAGACCATAATTATAATAGACTCCCGGATTCAATGATTTGAGATCAACAGCTTTTTGAAAAGATACCATGGCTGCATCTGCATCGTTAAGCTCATACTGCAACAAACCCAGATTATAATAAATACGGTCATTCAGCGGATCTATCTGTACAGCCTGATGTAACATTTTCAATGCCTCTGCATTCCTGCCTACGATACTATACACTGTAGCCAGATTCAGTCGTGCATAATTCATCAGACTGTCCTTTTGCAATCCACGGAGATAATACCGGATGGCATTTTCATAATTTCCTTCCTGCAATTCATAATCTGCCATCATTACATTACCGACCGAAAAATCAGTTTGATATTCCAGAAAATCAAGGTTCTCTTCATCTGCCAGGGTATAGGCTTCCTTTGCTTCAGCGGGAATGCTCTCAGGGGATAGACGATGATATAAATCACCGGCGGCGATTCGCACCGCTCTGACTTGATCACTAAGCCCCGCAGAAACTTTGTACCGCCATAATTCCGGTGGAAAATTTTCCAGGGCCCGAATAGCCTGATAGCGGACAAGCGCCATGCTGTCTGCAGTCGCAAGGATCAATTCTGATATGCTATTCATACTTGGCACCTGTCCCAGATAATAAGCTGCAGTAGCTCTCGCGATAGCGGGTTGTAAAGTTTCTGACAATAAGTTAAGCAGATGACCTTCGGAAGTTGAATCCTGCAAACTCCCCGGAATCAGATCATCTGAAAAATGATATCGCCTGTTAGGGCCATACCATTCGCTCACCGTTTGACTGGCCCAGCTATCTGTTTTCTCCTGATGACAATTAGTGCAGGCATTAGGCGTTCCAAATTTCACTGACTGATCCGGTCGGGGTACTCTAAAACTGTGGTCCCTTCGATGATCATTGCCCATATAGGTTCTGGCGACCATGTGGCAATTCACACATTGTGCCCCTTCTGATTCCGGTGCATGAAAATGGTGCGCAGACGTATTATAATTAGATGTGTGACAATTCAAACACAATGCATTTCCTTCTGCTTTCACCTTACCTGAATGCGGATTATGACAATTGGTGCATCTGACATTGTTTTGAAACATCTTGCTTTGTATAAACGAGCCATACACATAATCCTCTTCCCTGATCTGACCATCTGCGAAATAAAATTCATTACTTAACACCTGGGGTATCAGATTATCCATTAGCTCATCGGAGCGTACGATATCCGGCGAAATATCGGATTTGCGGGCATGACACGAGGCACATGCATTGATTTGCCTTTGCGCCGTTGTATCTCTCCCATAAGCCAATCCACTATTCACTAATCGCTCACCTTTTCCATAAGCTGCAGAATTGACAAAGGCTATATGCGCACTCCCCGGACCGTGACAACTTTCACAACTTACATTGACTTCGTTCCAGACCGTAGCAAAGGAATCTGACTCCACCATGTAATTTTTTTGCAGATCAGTTGAATGGCATGAAGCACACATAGTATTCCAATTCTGGCTGGCACCTGTCCAATGCAACCAATCGCTATGATCTATCTCCTGATCGGTATATTGATGAAACCATCTATCCTCACGGCTATCCCAACTTGCGCGTGTCGTTTGAAATCGTCCACCAGGAAATGCTATTAAATATTGTTGGAGTGGGTAGACACCAAATGTATAGGCAATTTCATAATCGTGATTGAGACCATCCTCCCCCTGCGTATTTATAAAATACTTTTCCCCTTTTCTAAAAAACTTATTTGTCACACCATCGGCCATGAAAGTAACATTGTCAAAATCTCCCAAAACGGTTGAATCATTTGCCGGCTGCATCGCTGCAAAATGATCGGATTGTATCCAGTCTTCATATTCAGCAGAATGGCAGGTTATGCAGGTACCGGAGCCCACATATTCAGACGCCTGATCAGCGATTGTGTCAACGGATGTATCTGACCTACAGCTCACAAGTGAAAGAAGCATCAAGCCAAAAAGCAGGTAATCAATTGTAGGGAATATTCTCTTTAGGTGCAACAGCATTTATTTTTTTTACAATTCTATCCAATCAACGTAATAAAATATGTATATCAGCACTGCGGAACGGTAACCTATCGGATGGTATACATTTCATGAAAACAATCTCTGCCACAAAAATCGCATTTCGATTACGGCGATAACAAGACCTATATTCGATCAGCCCCAATTAAAAAGCTAAAATAATGGGATTTCCTGTACAGTAATCCGGATTTATACTTCCTGGATCGAAGCTACTGCTTCTCTGACATTTTTCTTAAATAACTTGTTTTTATCGATGGGTCCGAGCCAGCCTTTGATCATCGAACGCCTGATATCCTTGCGCAGTTTTGTGATGATCAATCGTATCCCTCTTTCCTCCAATTCTTTGTGAAAAAGCGATAACATCTCGCAGGCTGACATATCAATTTCTATAATGCTCGATGCATCTAGCACAAAACCTTTGACATGTTTATGTGAACGTCTGATAAGTTCTTCCGCCCTGTTGCGGAAGGTGCCGCTGTTGGCAAAAATAAGTACACCGGAAAACCGATAAACAATGATCCCGGGAACTGCAACCGCCTCAGGAAACTCTTTTTCATCTCGAAAACGCTGATCCTTTGTTTTACCAAGTGTCGTGTCAGTGGGAAAGGCTACCGCCCGCACGACGAGGACTAAAGAAAAGAGAACACCAATGCCAATACCCTGAATGATCCCAAAAGAAACTACGCCAATCAACGTCATGACAGCACTGATCAATCCAACGCCGCGATATTCCCACATCCTTTTAAAGGCCTGAAAATTGCATAAATTCCATGCCGCTGCCATCAGAATACCGCCTAACGCAGCCAGTGGCAGAGAAAATAAAAAATCGTTAAAAAAAAGCAACACAAATGCCACCATGGCTGCAGCAAAAATTGACGTGACCTGCGTTTTACTGCCTGCTGCTTCTGCCACAGCGGTACGCGAGCCACTACCACTGACAGGCAAACTTTGGGTTAATCCGGCTACTATATTTCCCATACCCAAAGCAAGTAATTCCTGATCAGCATCCACTCGATAATGATTCCTGTCTGCAAATCCTCTGGAGTTAGCCATCGTATCAGAGAATGCAACAATCGTTGCAGCAAACGCCACCGGAATAAGTGTTTGAATATCTTTTATACTTAAAACAGGGATATGAAAATCAGGCAGACCATTCGGAATCATACCGACGACTAGGACACCCTGCTCTTCCAAAGAAAAATATTTTACAGCCAGAATGGCCCCAATTAAAACGATAATCTGACCGGGAACAGCAGGAAAAAAATTTTTCAGCAGTAGAATGATGGCTACACAAATAGAACCCAGCGCCAAGGTGATCAGATGTGTCTGGTCAATATTTTGACAAACGGCAATAAACTGCTTAAGTGTAGTACCTCCTTTAATTTTTATCCCTAATAGTAGTGGGAGTTGGCTCACGGCAATGACGAGTGCTAAACCATGCATAAACCCGACAACCACCTGATTGGATAAAAAATCAGCAAAAAAACCTAACCGTAAAAACGATCCGGCAATGCACAGAATGCCAATCATGACGGAAATGAGTGCAATCAACACAATTAATCTGTCGGGATCTGCCATCGCCAGAGGGGCAACACTCAAAGCAACAAAAGCGGACATTGCCGCTCCGGGACCTATTATCAGTTGTTTTGAAGTGCCAAAAAGGGCATAGGCAATTAGCGGAAAAATCCCGGCATAAAGTCCTGCTAAAGGGCTGCCGGCAAGTTCGCCAAACGCAAGGCCCACCGGCACCATGACTAGTCCAAGGGTAATCCCTGCAATGATATCTTTAGGTAATAGCGCAAGCTTGTACTCGCGTAACACGTTGACGCCGGGCACCCAATGATGCCACCCGAAACGTTTATTATTTCTTCTAATCGACAGACTCATTGGCAGCTTTCTCGGCCTGGGCTTTGGCAGCCTTGCCTTTACCTATGGGGATCCCTACGTTGATGTATAAGGCACGATTCTTCTGATTGGGGGTACTGTCAGCCACTCTGACATCCACCAATCCATAATAATACTGTGCACTGATATTCATACCATTGCCCTTAGTCAATCGATACCCGACACCAGCCAGTAATCCGGCATCTAAAGGGTGATAGGCATCTTTTACATCCAGCGTATATTGCAGATCATCTTTCTTTTGGATGGTATTGACAAAAACATCTTTTGACTTGTTGCGCACACCCAATTGAATACCCGCTTGCGCAAACAGATTGTTCTTAAATTTATATTTCAGGGAAACAGGCACCTGGAAATATCCCAGTATCCGTTTTACACTGCCTCCTGTAAAGGAATCATTCAGATCATTTTCATTTAGTGGATATACGGACAATCCTTTAGCACCCATCGTAGATTTTGCACGTACGCCGGTGCTTAAATACCATGACGGATTTTTCATTCTGATTTCAAAATAAAAACCCAGATTAAAGTTAGAGTTTGCCCGAGAAGGATCCACTCCGGACAGATTGGAAAGTGTGTATCCTCCTTCCAGTCCAAATTCAAGGCCGTCCGAATTTAGTTTATCGCCAAGCAAAATAGAGATCAGCACCTGACTGTTTGCCGAGAGACCAATTGTCAAAAAAATAAAAACCCAAAGTGATTTTAGCATAAAATATTTTTTCATAATCCAAACCGATATTGTAGGGAGCCAAGGAATTGTGTTCGACTACCCAGAAAACCATATTCTGCGCGCAGCATGATGTGTTTGTTTAATTGAAACTGGGAGCCGAGGACGAGATTCCACATGTCTTTTACTCTTTTTTCAAGAGAGTATTGTACGGAAGCACTTTGTTCATTGTTCAGAGCACCATCTAAAGCATTGAGCAAATTGCCGGCAGCATCGAGTGTCCTGTTGGCCGTGGCGTATTTTGCTTTATTTATCGGATTTGCTTGCTCTAAACCGGAAAGACTGTTCCACCATTCATCCACCTGCATTTGCCCTTCACCCACCTTCACGATGCCATTATCCACTTTTTCCTGAAGACCATCTGTAGGAATCACATCATTCAATGGCAATGAACCGGCCGTGGAAGAAGAATACTTCACACGGAAGCCTCCAACCCAAATGGCAAGGTTTTGTTCGGGCTTTTTAAACTGGATCGTTTTTCCGAATCGGGGACCAAATACAAAAGCCACCACCGGTTTATTGAGGGCGCTAACATCTGTCCAGGTGACATTCATATCTAAAGCAAACCATCCTCCGCCCACGCCGATAGTGGGTGTCAGGCCAAGACCAAAAGTAGAGGCATTAAACTTAGCTTTTGTTTTGATGGAAGCTAGTTCATTCCATTCGTTCGAACTATTTGGCACCCAGATGCCGGCATCAATGGAAGTAGACGTATTGGCGCGGGAAAAGATTCCATAAATATTTAAAAAAGGAAGAACCCATATATCTGGCCTGATATTGATCGCTGATGCGGCAGCTTTTGCTTCGTTGAACCGCACGATTTCATCCAGATTATACATGGGACCATTATTAAATCCAACCATCAGATTTTCGATGACCAACTCAGATTCCTGTGAAAAATAATTAATACTTAGACCGGCAGAATAGGGCAAATCAAAACCTAATGCCACTGCTTTTGATCCCCAGATAGGTAAGGCATAGGGATAAGGAGTGGTTTTCAGGCTGTCTTGAAACGCCTCATTTTTTTGCCCCACGACTTTATTTGTATATACCTGAGCATCTGTTCCGGAAGCAAGGAAGAGCTGAAGGACAAATAGTGTAAGAAAATATCTCATTACGCATATGGTTTTGTCAAAATCAAATGTAAACAAAGTCCTTCATCTGCGGGCTACCCGTTTACCTGTGTAAAAAAATATTGTCCCTGTACAATCTAATTGAAATTGAAGTCAAAGCCACCATCTGGAAATAGGATCAAACCTTTTTCAGTCTTCGAAATATAATCTGATTATCAGGAAGTAATTTATATAAAAAGGGTATCGTCATAGCGCTTACTATCAAAATCGAGTACTTTTGTAACAATCGTCTTTGGGTAAACATGCAGTTATTTCCCTGGTTAGTTTAACTATGTATCATAATTTGCTACTTCTTTCAGAAAGTCAGGATGCCCGATGGATGGGTATGCTCAGGGGCAAATTATACAGATGCTTCATAAGCATCATATGCTACCGAAACATATACCTCTCCCTGCTTTTTTTAACCGGTGTCTTTTCAAATCACAGCATCGCACAAACTACTGAGAGCAATCAGTTTTGGACAAAATATGAATTCTCTCATGCTTTTGGCAATAAGTGGGCAGCTGATATGGACTTGACGGCAAGATTTAGTGATGCACCGGGACAGAAAAGTATTTTTGCCACGCGCAGTCAGTTTTCGGCCCAGGGATGGGCACATTATCATTTTTCTTCCCGATGGCGATTTTCCGGAGCCGTTGCTTATTATGATAATTTTTATTTGCCGGAACTAGGGCAAAATGAATCTAAAGAGTGGCGATTTACCCTGCAAGGGTTATACTTCTTTCATAAAATAGGATACACTTTTACGACCCGTGGCACAGCTGAAATCAGGCATATTAATGCTGCCGATGATGGTTTGACAAATGCCTTTCGATACCGCCAACGGGTAAAATATCAAAAGCCTATAAACAGTAAATCCTTTCGAAAGGGAGTGTTTTATGCCCTTGCTGCTGATGAAGTTTATTTCAGAGTGAATTCGATCAAAGGGCAAAACACATTTTTTGACCGCAACAGGATAACCCTTGGAGGGGGTTATGTATTGACCGACAATATCAAACTTGAAATGGCGTATGTCAATGAGTTTTTGCTTCGCAGTGATGGAAATGAAATTGTTAATGCGCTTTCCTTGACCATCACTTTTAATAACCTCTTAGATAATATCAGACAAAAACTAAAGAATTCAAAAGAAAACTAAACCTTATTCTTTCTTTTTGTCTTTGCCCTCCGATAAAAAACAATCCAGCTGATCCTGAAAAGCCGTTTTGTGCAACTTAAAGACATACTCCCTGATGCCTTCATCTTGTCCCATATGTATTTTTACAGACATCGCTTCAAACTGATGAGCCGATTCAATATCCTTTTTGTTTAGCAAATACATGAGCTCCATAATGGAGTCATTGTCCATGTATTGGGTATCATAATGAGAAAGCTGAATCATCTGCTCATTCGATAAAGTCAACACCAGATCTTCTTTTATTTTTTTGCCTTCTGTCTTATCAGGGAAGGGAACAGGTCGTAACGCAAGGAAATAATTCTCTTTATCCGTCACGACATTTCCATAAAGAGCTTTGTCTTCTGTCCAGAAGAATTTCACCGGCGCCATGGAATATACTAATGATCCATCCGGATACACACGACTTAACACCTCACACTGTGCCTTTGATTCAACCCCATAACATAGCACATAGAGCAGCAGCACACAAGTCCTTATCATGGTTTCCTGATTTGGTTTTTAATCGCCTGAATGAGCTGTGAGGAATCCCCGGGTCTGTGAATATGCTTTTTTATTTTATCTCTTATCAATAGTTCGTGCTGATACGCTTTTTGATAATTTGGGTCAGTCTCCACTTTTTGAAGGAATTCAACTTTGGATTTTGGATCGAGCTCCTGATCAAAATACATCCCGACCTGCTTTTTTAATTCATCGTGATCGTTAAAGTTTATCATGTCTACAACTTTTTTATTTCCTACTGCTGTCAGGAAATGTGATTAGACTAATTTCTTAAACCTGATTACCTTTTTTACTCTTCTTCTTTTGAATCATCCCTTTCTTTAGATTCACTTCCGGCTGTTTTTTTATGCCCGCGAAGATCCGTATAGCCATGATGATGCGCATAATCGGTCAGCTTTTCCTTGAGCAGATTTCGAGCCCTGAAAAGACGAGACCGCACAGTGCCAATCGGCACATCTATAATCGCAGCGATTTCCTGATAGGTAAACCCTTCAATGTCACATAATAAGATGACTGTTCTGAATTCTATCGGCAGACTGTTTATCGCGGAGGTCACCTCATCACCCATCATATGAAGAAATATCTCTTCCCTCAGATCACTGTAGCCGGTCACCCGATGATCATCCGTATCGTGATAGGCTACAATGTCCTCAAAATCAACCTTTGCAGGTTGCTTTGACTTCTTCCTGTATTCGTTTATAAAGGCGTTCTTGAGGATTTTAAACAACCATGCTTTCGCATTAGTTCCTTTTTCGTACTTCTCTATGAACCTATAGGCCTTCAAATAGGTCTCCTGAACCAGATCGTCTGCATCTTCCTGATGATAGGTCAGGTGATAGGCAAATGTTTGCAAAGCTGAAACATGGGGCAGCAACTCCTCTTCAAATATGGTATCGTACTTGTTCTTCCTGACTTTTTGAGGCATCGCGACAACATGAAAATTAATGTACCGTGAATGTATAAAAAAAAAGGAACCAAAGGGGTAGTCAGCAGCCACTCATGCCGGTTCATTTCTAGCTTATGTTTAGTTTTGCGCCCATGAGCAGGAAGAACAAACTAAAACGATTTGCAGAAGTTGCCACTTTTCCTAACGTTTTTGAAAGTGTGCCTACCAAAGAATCTTTTCTTACCAATCAGGAAGGCCTGTCAGAAGACCTCAGGGGAAACTGGTCCTCAGGGCATTTTAAAAACAATCATCCCATCCTACTTGAATTAGCTTGTGGAAAAGGAGACTATACGGTAGCCCTGGCCAAAGATTTTCCTGATAAAAATTTTATCGGGGTTGATATTAAGGGCTCAAGAATATGGCGGGGCGCTAAAACTGCTCTTGAATCTTCCATACATAATGTGGCTTTTCTGAGAACCCGTATTGAGTTTATTGACCGCTTTTTTGCGCCTAATGAAGTGGATGAAATCTGGATCACTTTTCCAGATCCATTTGAAGGAAAGCCAAACCGCCGACTCACTTCAGCACCCTTTCTCGATCGTTATCGACGGATATTAAAACCGGGGGGAATTATGCATTTGAAAACAGATTCTCCATTGCTTTATGAATTTTCTCATGAAGTCATTCGGGATGATTCTGCCTGTACCATTCAGTATACCAATGATGATATCTACAGCAAGCCGCTTGATTTTCCTGAATTGGCTCACAAAACCTATTATGAATTAAAACATCTGGGGATTGGGCGCACTATTAAGTATATACGGTTTGTGATAAATTAGAAGCCGTTATAGTCCGGAGTGACTTAAAAATGTTTCCAGCCTTGAGCCGTGACTGGATGAATCTGTCCACCGCTGGTATGCAATGTAACACCATCCTCTTTTGGGGTTATTTCACCAATAATATAAACGCTGTTCATAAACCTGACTTTTTCCAGATCTTTTGGATCTACGGTAAAGAGCAACTCATAATCTTCCCCACCACTGAGGGCACAGGTGATCGGATCTAGTTTAAATTCGATCGCTTGCATCCGCGCTTCATCATGGATGGGAACCTGCGCTTCTTCGACAAAAGCACCTACGCCGGAAGCCTTACAAATATGCAGGAGATCTGAAGCCAATCCATCCGAAACATCAATCATGGCCGTTGGAATCAAATTGGATTTTTCAAAGTATTGTACAGCTTCAAGCCTGGCTTCCGGTTTTAGTTGTCTGCCGACTAAATATTTCTTTTCACTTAGCTCCGGTTGCATGTCCGGATTTGCCAGAAAAACTTGTTTTTCTCTTTCCAGTATTTGAAGACCAAGGTAAGCTGAACCAAGATCACCGGTGACGCAAAGAATGTCTCCGACTTTTGCTCCACTTCGATAGGCAAGTTTTTCCATTGGATTACTTCCAATAGCCGTGATGGAAATCATCAGGCCGGATGGTGAAGAAGTCGTATCGCCACCGACTAAATCTATATCATAAGCCTCGCATGCGACTCGAATGCCATCGTACAATTCATCAATAGCTTCAACGGAAAAACGATTACTGATCGCAATGGAAACCGTCACCTGTTTTGGTATTGCGTTCATCGCACAGATATCAGAAAGATTTACGATGACTGCTTTATAACCCAGATGCTTTAACGGGTGATACATCAAGTCAAAATGTATCCCTTCGATTAAAAGATCTGTTGATACAACGACAGGCTGACCACCATAATCTAAAACGGCAGCATCATCGCCAATGCCTTTGATGGTTTCCTTGCGCTTATTTTTAAACCCGCCAGCAAGGTGGTCGATTAAACCAAATTCTCCGAGTTCTCCAATGTCTGTTCGCGGGATATCTTGCTCACTCATAATATGAAATTGAAAAGAAAAATTATTCTGGTATCAAATGCTTTGTATCAGATCTAAAGTCAGATGATCCCATAAAGCACCTCCCGGAAGTGGAGCTATAATCTGTTGTTGTTCTAACTTAACCGGATGTTGAAATTGCAGTTGATAGGCATGCAGGTCTATGGCACCGTCCGGATTGGTTCGTTTCGATCCATACTTAATATCCCCGCGAATAGGTAGATCAATCGCTGCTAGTTGCGCTCTGATCTGGTGCTTTCTGCCGCTGATCAGATCTATCTGCAAAACCATGAAGTTGTCTAATTGCTGAATCACCTTATAGCTCAACTGAGCTTCTTCTGCACCTTCAATAGGTTCGTCGTGCGTATAGGTAACATTTTTCTTGTTATCATACGTCAGGAAATGGATCAGACGACCACTTACGGGAATCTCTCTGGTGGGTACTATGCCGAAATAAATCTTTTTTACTTTCTGCTCCTTCCATTGTTTGGAAAGGTGCGTAGCAGCCGATTTTGTTTTTGCTAAGGCCAGGACACCACTCACCCGTCTGTCCAGTCGGTGAACGAGATAAAGGTCCCTGTGGGCGTAGGCCATTGCCATTCGGTGCATACTCGGATCCCCTGACTTGTCATCCTGGGTCGGTAATCCACCGGGTTTGTTAAAGACCATGAGATGATGGTCTTTATAGAGCACCAGCTCACTTATCCTTTTCATTCTCTATTTTTACTTCCTCGTGTTCGATGAAGATATCCGGCTCCTGTGGCGGCGGAATAGGTTTTGGTGGATTAAAAACATATCTGTTCAATAAATACAACACCAAAACCAAGGTTAGAACTTTCCACATGGGTATCGTCTTAGATTATGCATCAAAGGTACAACAATGCAGGGCAAGAGGAATGTTCCTAATCTATTCCTGCCGGAGGACTGCATCTTTGTAACATTACAAGTCTCGGGAATTTCCATTTCGCACAGCTTACCATTTGATTATTGATCCCGGGGATTTATGAAACCAATCATTTCAGCTTTGGTTTTCCTTTTCATCATGACTAAATTAAGTAGGGTTTTGGAGAGACGTTTGCAGGCATCCCAGTAAAGGGCTCTTCTGGATCAGGTTGTTGTGCTTTTCTGTAAACTTTATAATAAATAATTGATAAATGCAGAACCTTCCGGTCGAGGCGATATTTAATTATAGAAATCCAAAACAAAGCTGAATTTGTCCGTCTTTACTGCGTTTCGAACAAATAATAAAATTTAATATTAGAACTTTTCCTATATTTCGCCTTTGTAAACATTGTATTCAACCTTTCCCATGGCAGAACATACAATCATCCCTTCCCCTATTGGCCCAATCTATGTCGAAGGGTCAGAAAATGGCATCAGCAGGATTAGTTTGAGACCTGAAGATACGCACGGGGATGCGGGACCAATCCCTGCATGTTTGCAGGACTGTGCCGATCAGCTTACAGCCTATTTTTCAGGGACACTAAAAGAATTTGATCTTAAACTTGATCTTGGTGATGCCCCCGAATTCCATCAGGAAGTTTGGAAAATGGTAAAGCTCATCCCATATGGCAGAACGCGAACCTATACAGATATTGCAGATATCATCGATCATCACAATGCAACAAGAGCAGTCGGGCATGCTAATGGATTAAATCCGCTTCCTATCGTCATCCCCTGTCATCGGGTGATCGGAAAGGATGGCAGTCTGACCGGCTATGCCTATGGCCTTGAATTGAAGCGATGGTTATTGTCCCACGAATCGCCGGGTCAGTTTATGAAACAATCGGACCTCGTCGAGGTGCTCGAGGAAGCTTAGCCAAATTAAATCCAGTCGTTTTTAAGGGAAAGTAGATACACTCATTGCTAACTGCAAAAAGAGGGTATCAGTTTAACAGGTCAGGCATGATCAAATGGAATGCGGGGATATCCACATGAAAGGATTCTCCGGTATCGATTCGCTTCATGGTATAAAAACCGGACATTCTGCCGATCGGGAATTCAAGCACACAAAAACTGCTGTACGAGTGCATTCCTTCCGCCTCTATAATGGGTTGCTCCCCGATGACCCCGGGACCTTCCACAATTTTTGATGAGC
Source organism: Bacteroidota bacterium (assembly GCA_024642665.1). GTDB lineage: Bacteria > Bacteroidota > Bacteroidia > Chitinophagales > Saprospiraceae > Opimibacter. The sequence goes on along the minus strand of JAHEAR010000036.1, from coordinate 4,878 downwards.
CATCTGCTTCCGTAATATCCCAATGACGTTCGATGAGCTGAACCGGAAAATCATTATAGTTTTTGATATACACAGAATAAACGTGCAGGTACTGCGATCGATGTGGAAAAGAATGACCGGGCCGGAAATCACTTTCCACCCCGATTTTGATGCCATTTGTAGTTAATGCTTCCACGATGCTAAAATAAAAAATTCCGAACAATCTCTTCAGCCTTTTTCAATGTGCCCTGGAGATCATCATTGATTAACACCTGATCGAATCTGGACTCGAACGTCAGTTCAAATTCAGCTTTGCTCAACCGCTTCTTCAGACTTTCTTCTGAATCGGTACCCCTGTGTCTAAGCCGTCTTTCCAACTCTTCCATGGAGGGGACTTTGACAAATACGGTCAGACATTCGAGAGGATACTTTTCCTTTATACTGAGGGCTCCTTTGACGTCTACATCAAAAATGACATGCTTATCTTTTTGATGGAGTCGTTTAATCTCAGATTTAAGCGTACCATAAAACTGTCCCGGATAAACTTCCTCCCATTCCGCAAAAGCACCATAGCCAATCCACCGCTGAAAGATATCAACCGAAAGAAAGTAATAGTCCTGTCCATGGACCTCATGTGGTCGCTGTGGTCGCGTGGTGGCTGACACGGAAAATGAGGTCTGCGGAAAAGTGGCCAGAATGTGTTTTACAATGGTGGTTTTACCTGATCCACTGGGTGCAGTGAAAACAATAAGTTTGCCAGAAACACTCATACGATATTCGCCAGTTGTTCTTTGATTTTTTCGAGTTCGTTTTTCATTCCTACCACCAAATGTTGCAACGGGCTCCATTGTGCTTTTGCCCCCAGCGTATTGATTTCACGTCCAAGTTCCTGACAAATAAAGTTAAGTTGTTTTGATTTCATGTCTAAATCCCCTTTTAGGGTTTCCATGAAAAAATTACAATGTTGCTGCAAACGAACTTTTTCTTCATTGATGTCAAGGCGATCCAGATAAAAAATAACTTCCTGTTCAAATCGGTTGGCATCCACCTGATCGGCACCCATAAATTCTTCCAGCTTCTGCTTCATGCGATTGCGCACATAAGCAAATCGCTCCTGATCATGTGCCTCTATCTGATTACACATATCATGAATGGCGGTAGCCGACTGTTCGAGATCATTATAAAGACTTCTGCCTTCATGTTCCCGAAACAGGATCAACTGATCTATGGATTGGTTGACGGCTGATAAAATAGCCTCCCACAAGGTGCTGTCTATAGACGTGGCTGATTCCGTCTTAAGGACATTTGGCAACTTTAGTACTTCGTGGAGAATTTGATCTGCTCCGACTCCTAATTCTTTGGCGATCGCACTTAATTGCAGAAAGTGCTTTTTGATCAGCGCTTTATCATAGTCGATATCATCCATCGCCAAATCCCCTTCAAAAGAAATCGTCATTTCGATCTTTCCTCGCTGGGTACGCTGGAGGACATGATTCCTTAATTCAATCTCTCTTTCACCGAGGCTGACCGGGAGTTTAATCCGCAAATCGGTGATTTTTGAATTGAGTGACCGTATCTCTGATAATACGCTCATATCATTATAAGGAGCACTGCCCCTCCCGTACCCGGTCATTGATTGAATCATGGGGACGAAGATACTTCTTTAGCCTATAAGCCTCCTATCCAAAAGACGACCTGGCAAAGATCAATTGGGGCAATGAATGATTTGATCTTCAGGTGATCCTCCGGAAATAAAAAAAGGGCCTTTTTGGAGGTTTAACCCTATGAATAATGGCAATATTCACATTTATAGCTAATCATAGCAGAATAACCCTTATTTTACTTGTGTTTGCAGGGTTTTAAACATTATATATCCATTTCCTATTGTATCACAAGCGGTTATAAACGCATTAGCAAAATAAAAATGTGTAATCCTATGATATATTATCAAAAGTATTTTTAGAACTTTGCCCTCCCGATTTGCCTGATGATGGGCATAACTTACTATAAATCAGAGTAATGAGAAAAGCAGATTTAGTTAACATCATTGCCGAAAAAACCGGCGTTCCTAAAGTTGATGTTCTGGTGACCTTGGAAACGTTCTTTACGGAGATTAAATCATCTCTATCTAAGAATGAAAATGTTTACATCCGAGGTTTTGGATCATTTATCACAAAAAGAAGAGCTAAAAAAGTTGGAAGACACATTAAAAACAATGTTTCTATTGAAATTCCGGCGCATTATATACCATCTTTCAAGCCAGCAAAGATCTTTGTTGATGAAGTAAAAGATGGCGTTACGACTGATCCTGACCAATAGTCAGTAGGGTGAAGCACAAAGAACAGATCTTTTACATCATTGGCGCCTTAGTTTTATTAGGTGTTCTGTTTTTTGGATTTGATATATTCCCTTCATCCACCAAAGCGCTTGAAAAGTCAAGAGCTTTAAACACGCAGGAATACGATATTTCCACCTATCAGGCAGAAGCGAAAGCATCTTTACGTGCAGAGGATATTAAATATCTGGAAACACTTGAAGCGCAGGTTCAACATGCAGGAGAGGATTCCGCAAAAATCAATGTGCTGAAGCAACTATCAGGATATTGGTATCAGCTACAGAATCCGATCATGGCCGGACTTTATGCCAAAGAAATTGCTTCCAGTGAAGAAACGGCCATAAGTTGGTCGATCGCAGGCACTACATTCGCCTCCGGCTTGCAGCAGAATCTTGATGATAAACAGGAAGAATTTTTAAGAGATGAAGCCGTAGATGCCTTTGAAAAAGCGATTTCTCTTGAACCAAAGGTGATTGAACATCGTGTAAATCAGGCGCTTTGCTATATCGAACGCCCGGCAGCCAACGAACCCATGAAGGGTATTCAGATGCTGGTGGGATTGACCAATAGCTATCCGGAATCACCATTGCCTCCTTATCAGTTGGCAAGATTAGCAGTGAAGACGGGGCAATATGAGCGTGGACTGACAAGAATAGAGCAGGCACTGGCTTTAGATCCGACAAATGCCAGAATTGCATGCCTGGCCATTGACATATACACAGCACTCAACAAGCCTGAAGAAGCGAAAGCGCTGGAAGGAATTTGTGCGCAACAACAATAGACTTATATTTAGTAAATACATAATTTTTAAGATATGCCTTGCGGTAAGAAAAGAAAAAGACATAAAATCGCTACACACAAGCGAAAAAAGCGTCTGAGAAAAAACAGACACAAGAAGAAGAATAAATAAGCATTTATTTAACCGGCATCAACGCAGTCCGATGTCCAAGATATACGCCCTCCTCAGGAAGGAGGGTATTTGTCAGCGCTTAGCCATTGTTCGTACTCTATCTATTTTAAAATGTGCTAACGGATAATCCAGTATCCAACGCTGTCAGTGTTTCATCGCTGCATATTTAACGATATACCCTATTGCCGTCAATCAATGCCATAATCCTCCTGCTGAAAACACCCAGCCAGGGGGTCACGTTGTTTTGATCAATGCCTTTTGAAGGCTAAGGCTGCAGTTGTGCCACTGAGCATTTAGGGTATTATATGGACAAAGAATTAATCGTCCAGGGAACGCCAACCAAGGTGGAAATCGCTTTGGTGGAAGACCAGAAGCTGGTGGAACTGCATCAGCAAAAGACAACGACAAACTTTTCGGTAGGAGATATATTCCTGGGAAAGATCAAAAAGATCATGCCCAGTCTCAATGCCGTTTTTGTAGATATCGGTCATCGCAAAGATGCCTTTCTGCATTATACGGATATGGGACCGAAACTCCGGACCGTCATGAAATACACGGAGGACAGTATTGAAGGTAGACAGCAAACCGCCTTACTGGAAAACTTTGGCTTCGAACCGGAAATTCTTAAAACGGGCAAAGTCGATCAGGTCCTCAAAAAGAATGAGAATATTCTGATTCAGATTCTGAAAGAACCTATCTCTACTAAAGGACCGAGATTAAGCTGCGAAATCACTATTCCCGGTCGCTTTATTGTACTCACACCTTTCAGCAATACGATTGCTGTTTCGAAAAAAGTCAGCAGCCCAGATGAACGCAAAAGACTTCAGGTGCTGGTAGAATCCATCCGCCCAAAGAACTTCGGTATCATAGTACGAACAGCGGCAGAAGGTAAAAAAGTAGCAGATCTTCACGAAGAACTCAAAGACTTGCTGGATAAATGGAGTCAGGTACACAAGCAACTGTACAAACGACAACAACCTAATAAACTCCTGAGTGAGTTGGATAAAACAAGCTCTATCCTTCGGGATATGCTCAATGATGATTTTACCAATATCATCGTCAATGACAAGGAGATCTATGACAATATCCAGGATTATCTGGTAAGCATTGCTCCTGCCAAAAAGGATATTGTTTCCTTTTACAAAGGAAAGAAACCTGTTTTTGACGCATACGGTGTTTCCAGGCAAATAAAATCTTCTTTTGGAAAAACCGCCACCCTCCCAAGTGGTGCCTATCTCGTGTTGGAATCAACGGAAGCCATGCATGTGGTAGATGTGAACTCCGGGCCAAAGATGCAGCGCAAGGATCAGGAAAGCACAGCCATTGCTGTTAATCTGGAAGCTGCAGAAGAAATTGCCCGCCAGCTTCGACTTCGTGATATCGGTGGACTTATTGTGATCGACTTTATTGATATGCGGAGTCCGGACAATAAAACGGAACTCATGCGCCAAATGAAGGAATTAATGAAGCGCGACAGTGCTCAACATACCATTCTCCCACTCAGTAAGTTTGGACTGATGCAAATCACAAGGCAGCGTGTGAGACCGGAGGTGAAAATTGATACGGCAGAAATATGTTACACCTGCATGGGGACAGGAAAAGTTAATCCTACAATCCTCTTGACCGATGATATCGTAAGAGATCTCGAATATAT
>JAHEAR010000057.1 GCA_024642665.1 Bacteroidota bacterium | reverse complement strand
ATGAACACCGGATTAAAAGTCATCGCCCCGGCATCTGTTTCTAATCTCGCCTGTGGATTTGATACCTTAGGAATTGCTCTGGATTATCCGGGGGATGAAATTGTCGGCCGATGGGTCAATCGCCCGGGAATACACATTGTAGAAATAAAGGGGTATAAAAAAGATATTCCCAAAGACCCTGCTCTGAATATTGCCGGCGTGACAGCCACTGCTTTATTGAAACATCTTGGAGAGGATGGACGTGGTCTTGAGTTAAAAATAAAAAAGAATATCCCCGCCGGAAGCGGACTCGGAAGTAGTGCTTCAAGTGCAACTGCTGCCGCTGTCCTCGTCAATGAATTACTAAATAAACCACTGGAAAAGCGCGAACTTATTCCTTTTGCTATTCAGGGTGAATTGCTTGCCAGTGGTACGCCGGTCGGTGATAATGTCGTTGCCTCAATGATCGGTGGATTGGTTTTTATCCGGGATATTGAAACATATGATTTTCACAGAATTTATATGCCTCCGGGATTGTTTATGGCTGTTCTGTTACCCGATATCCCTATTCACACAAAAGCCGCCAGAACAATTCTGAAACCTGACGTTTCGCTATCCATGATGATTAAACAAAGTGCCAATCTGGGCGCTTTTGTACTTGGTATGCAAAACAGCGATCTGAATCTAATCCGTCGCTCCATGCAGGATCTGGTGATTGAACCACAACGCAGTCAGCAAATACCACACTTTTATGTTGTGCAAAAAGCCGCGCTCGAACGCGGTGCATTGGGCTGCAGCATGAGTGGGGCGGGGCCCGCCATCTTTGCCTTTTGTCAGGAAAAATTACAGGCGCAAGGGATAGCAGAAGCTATGCAAAAAGTATATAATGACCACAGCCTTGATGCGATTTCTTTTGTGGCCGGCATCAACCAGGAAGGCGTCACAAAGAAGTGAAAAACGAAAAGTGACGGGCGTAGGGCGTAGAGCGTAGGGCATAGAGAATAAAATTGCGAATTAGCAAATTCGGCCCGTATCACTAAACTTGCTAAACAATTGGAGACAATGACTCCAAATACTAAACACACTAAACACCGTTTCCTGTTGACCCTTTTAATTCCTTTGTCTTTAAAACTATTACCTTAACCGTGTCGTTATAAATTTCTTTCCCGCTTTTAATCCTTACACAATTCAATAACCCTTTTTTTCTGCACCTATGCAAAACGCCCGCTTACTGATTGTTTTCCTTGCTCTCGTGTGTATAGCCGTATGCTCGTACAATATCTATACAATTGAAATGGAAAGAAAGGACGCTAAGAACGATCTCGTGGAATTGTCCAAAATAAAATACGGACTCTTTAATGTGGACAAGTGGAAGGATATTTTTTCTGATGTGCTTTCTAAAAAAGTGGAAGAGCTTGATTTTACTCCAGCCGAACAGGCGGAGTCCGCTGAAAATATTTCTGCTTTTCTCTACAAGGTTATTGATGATATGGAAGAAGAGTTTAAATATGAACAGTCAAAGTCCATTAGCGGAATGATTAAAATCGGTGTTGCCAATTTGACGGATATGTTCGGTGAAATAAAAATGAATGTACCCGAATACACCGATCAAATACTCAGTTTTTTGCGAGAACCCTCAAACAGAGAAACCGTGAAAGCATATATCACCGCAAAGCTTTCCGCTTACGCTGATAAAACATTTTCTAAAGTAGATTATGCGGAACACGATCGCATCCTGGCTAAATATGAGTATACCGATCATGATCAGGCTGTTTCCGAACTGGAAACTATAGTCCTTGCGCTGGATTACAAACTTAAAAAGTATTTATATGCCGGTCTCTTTGTAGGTCTTCTATGCATGATTGGCGTCTTGTTTACACCGCTGATCTCCCGATGGGAGTTTGTTATGTATACCCTCATTAGCCTGGGATTACTGGGGGCAGGATTGTTCCTTCCAATGATTGAGATTGACGCTCGTATTGCTGAGTTGGGTTTTAGTTTGTTGGGTGAACCGGTTTCGTTTTCTGATCAGATTCTATATTATAAAAGCAAAAGCATTCTGGAGGTCGTAACCATGATGTTAACGCAGGGAAAACCCGATGTTCTTTTCGTGGGCGTACTCGTTCTTTTGTTTAGCGTTTTATTCCCTGTCGCAAAACTATTGACTTCCTTGTTTTACATTTTCGTACCGACACTTGGGAAAAACTCTTTTGTTCGGTTTATGATCTTCCGAACAGGCAAATGGTCTATGGCCGATGTTATGGTGATTGCCATATTTATGTCCTATATTGGTTTTAGCGGCGTTTTAACCGAACAACTGGGACAACTTGAGGGTATTTCTTCAAGCCTGGAAGTATTAACGACAAACAAATCTTCGCTTCAGGATGGCTTTTTTCTTTTTACTTCATTTGTCATACTTAGTTTGTTAATCGCCCACCGTCAGGAATTCAAGGCGACACCGGAAACGCTAAAAGATTCTGCTGCTTCGGAAGTGCCGCCTGCTCCGGAAGAAACTTCAAAAAATCAAGAACCCGAAAGTCAGGAAGCTCCGACAGATAAGGAAGAAGAATAGTTTCATCCATTATCGATTTTATGAAGAAACCATTTTTTACATGAAGGTCGTCACCGTACTTTTTGCGCTTTTATTTTTTTCATGCTCCGAACCTTCCGGGCCAAACCCTTTTATCCTTAGAGGCTTCACGGCCGGGATGGAAGATGGTACCCCGATTTATTTACTTGACCTTTTACATAATCAGGTGTTTGATTCCACCTACGTTCGAACAAATAAATTTGTATTCAAAGGCTCTCTGCAATCCTCTCCGTTGAAGATGGTGTTAATGACCAACACCGGTCATGTCTCAGGCGATCTATGGCTGGAATCAGGAGAGTTGGTTTTTGACGCCAGAAAAAGTTCATTTGAACAGGCTATTGTAATAGGATCTGAATCTCAAAAGATAGCGGATCAAATAAATTCGCAAATCGATTCATTGGATACGGACGAGTCTATCCTGATGTTCATAACTTCTGTTATCAGAAATCACCCCGACAATATGGTTTCTGCAGAAATTCTTTCACGACATTATACAGGCATGCCGCGGCCAATGGTTGATACATTATATCATCTGCTTTCTCCGGAAAACCAGCGCTCGGTCTATGGCGAAAATATTGCACGATACCTGGCTGAGGATTAACCTCTGAATGTCGGCGATGGGTTTGTTGATTTCGAAATGAAAAATATTGCCGGTGAGCTTGTTCGGTTTTCTGACTCTACCGGCAAAGCTACTTTACTTTATTTCTGGGCGTCCTGGTGTGATTCCTGTCGCACAGAAACTCAGGCATTAACGGATTTATACCATGCGTTTCAAAAAAGTGGTTTCGAATTGTTTTGCGTTTCGCTGGATTTTGACAAAAGGAGTTGGGAGGAAACTGTTGATCAGGATAGGCTTACAAGGCCGATTGTGAGTGACCTCTTAGGTAAGAACAATGCCAATGCAATAATCTACGACGTCCATACAATTCCCAATAATTTCCCATTGGATGAAAACGGAATTATTATTGCACGCAATACTCATGGAGAAAACCTTCGTCATTTAATAGATGGGTTGCTACATAAATGAGAAAGTATTTTTAAGAAAATAATCCTACTCTAATCCGAAAACAATTGCTTCCGGATTAGAAGCAGGATCAATTTATATTGGATGCTTAACCCAATACAGGGGGGAGATTATTTTGACACACCGGGGATATAGGAGTAAATAAAATCTCCGTGGTGCCCATTAAAATAACGATCAAATTTTTTGAAGAAATCTTTTCTTTTTGCTTCATCCGGCCATGCGGCTTCTTCGAGTGCATCCCATGATTGGTTTAATGCTACTAAATCTGTCATAGATTTCAAAACATAAACATTAAGGACTTCAGTATTGTCTGCGCCCCAGGCATGTTGCATGGGATAATAGGCTAGTAAATGGGGACTTTTTTGCGTTACTTTTTGAGCGTATTCCAATGATAGTGCGGTATACTCATCTGCGCTTCCATCCGCAGGATATGCACGATGTACTTTTTGTATATACACTACTCGATTAGTATCTTTTTGTTCCACAGGCATCTTTGCCCCGGGTGTAGTAGCATATATTTCATCGGAATGTTTGTGCACCATATACCGATTCATTTTATCCATAAAAGCCATTCGGGCATCCTTGTCGGGCCATGCAGCGGCTTCCAGTTCGTCGTTTCTATCCTGTGCTTTTTCTATTGCATCCCAGGAGTTATAGGTGGTGATTAACAGGACATCTGAGTTGTCCGAAGTATACATATGCGTCAGCACGCTTGTACTTCTGATAAACTCGTTTTTCATCGTTACTTTTTCATTGTATTCTTTGGCTAGCGCATGCCATTCTCCAGGGTTGGCCGTTTCGTCATCCATGTCAAAATTCCAGGATGTATAGGCTATATGAACAAACGCTGGTCGTGCGTTTTCCTGTGCTTTGAGCGATGGTGCGATGCAAAGGAAAAAGAGCAGAGATAAAATCCCTGTAATAATACTGGTCTTCATTGTTTAATATTTAGTTGGTTAAAAATTCTTGCTTAGGTGTGCCCACAGCTATCACTATGATAATGCAAGACACATTAACATAATGGTTTCTCAACATTGAAAAAGGGGGGAATTAATTCGTTGTTTGGTGTATTCTTTGGGTAATCGATATCTCAATATACAAAATAAATCATTTAAACAAGCGTATAGGGCTTTGATGGCGGGCTTTGCCCGACAAAACTCCGCTTATGCAGCGATGGTAAAACGGGTTCCTTTATAGGACACCAACTTTTAGTAAGGATACTGATTGATCTATATCGCTAATCCTGTACTTCGTTACGGGAAGACAACCTTGTACATGACCCACCCTGGTGGGGGGTTCTATGCTATGACAGTCTATGGATGGTAGGTGGCATCATACGGTCCTATAACCCCAACACATCTACGCCTTGTTCAAAGATAATGTCAACAGGAATCCCTTTCGCGCCAAGGCGGTCAAGGTCTGCTTGTAACTCAGGACGAATGACAGCCATCTCCTTAACCAATTGAGCGACGCCATCATAATCACCATCTCCCTGTAACATCAGTATTTTTGCTGAGAGCGCATCAATGGCATCTCCCATTAGGTCGTAGTTGACCTTATAGGTGCCGGTTTCAGGATTGCGTTCGAAAGCACCCATCTCCTTGAAAAAACTAAAGCGAATCATATTAGCAATACCGTGCGCACTGGATGCACCAAATCGCACGGATCTGAAAATGCCGGCCATAAATGTGGTATAGTATTCTTTCAGATCGCCTTGCAGTTCCCCGCGCTTGTGCAGTTCCGTAATCATATACAAGCCGAGAATGTCTGCCTTTCCTTCTTCCAATCCTGATGCATTTTCTTTGAGTGCTTCCCGCACTGTGCCTTTGTCATTCAGCGTGTTTTTAATCCCCAGACCATGGGCTACTTCGTGAAACATGGTGTTAGCAAAAAACGCATCGAAATTGATATACTTTCGCTGTGATTCGTCTATCAGTTCATTCGCAATGGGTACCAGTATTTTATCAAATTTGGCCCGCATCGCATTTTTTAGTTGTGATCGTCGTGTACCTTTTTCCAATTGGACTTTTTCATCGTTCGGCAGATTCACCGCAATTGTTTTTCCTCCTGCATTGCAATCACCGGCATAATAGATCACATCGAACGCCGCCAGCTGGCTATCGGTGCCGGGTGTTTCTCTTTTGTATTTGTTTGAAACAGGAAGCCCCTTCTGTAGTTCCGGTAAAAATGCAGCATATCTTTCCAGGCGTTTGCTCCATGCCATGTCCTTTACCAGCACATACGTTTCGTGTGATGCTTTGTATCCGAATAGTTGGTCTTCATAAGACTCAATAGGCCCTGTAATGATGTCTATGGTATTACGCTTCATGTCCATCCAGGCGATATCACTGGCATAATAGTCATCCGTCAAAAACGCTTCTGCTCTTATGTTCAGATAGTTTTTTAGCTCTTCATTGTCCGCCAGCCTGGCAGCCTGTTTTAAAAGATCTGCAATTTGTGCCACTTCTTTTTCAAATTGCTTGTGATAGGGAACCGTTATTAATTTTCCATCAGCATCTCTTCTGATAAATGTATACAGTGATTTTTTATCCGGAAGATCGGCGGCTTCAAATTCTTCTTTTGTCATATCCGAAGGATAGTAGTTGGCCCCGGGCAATCTATCCCCGATACCGGGTAGAAATGCTTTTTCGCCATCCAGTTTATCCCATGGGCCGTAATTGATCGCAACATATTTTTTTGCCTGCTCATCGCTCAACGCGTTCATCAAAGAGTCTCTGGCCGGATACGATTCATACCAATACATTTCATCAATGATCTTTCCAACCGCTATTAAAAGGGGGATTATTTTTTTTTGATTTTCAGACAGAGAACCAATATCAGTGGTCAATTTAACGGTAGCATATTTATTGAGCAGGTTTGCATCGAAAACCATCTCAGACATTTCTTCAGAAACTTCGTTGGTCTCTTGTTTTGCGGAATTACATGCCACGCCAAAAGCGATGATAGAAAGAATTAAAAAATAATGAATGAATCTTTGCATGATGCTATGTTCTTTTATTTAAGCACACAATGTAATGAAAAGACCAATGTATAGCTTTGCCTTTGTCGATAAGCACCATGAAGTGGTCGATTGTAACCTTCGTCGGTGGTCTTCTTTCTTTTCAACTGTTTTGCAGCGATGGGGCGCTGCCGCACTAGCCGTCGCTTAAAAAACACCCATCTATTCAATGCAAAACACATAACCAGAAAAGAAACAAAAAACACTTTATAGTCTATCATTGGATAAGAATGCGGTTAGGTAAAAAAAAAGGCACCACCAATTGGTGATGCCTTTCCATTAATGCGTGTTATGCAAAATGACTTTATTGTTTCACTAGTTTTTTGACGCCGCTGAATTTGCTGGTATGCAGTTCGTAGTAATACAATCCAACCGGCAACGCTGTTAAATCAAGTTTGACTACGTGTCTGCCCGGTGTCAGGACTTTGTCCACCGCTCTAAGGATTTCGTTTCCGTCCATATCAAACAGGGTCATTTGTACCTTTCCTTTCTCCGGAACCTGAAATCCGATTTCAACCATTCCACTTGTTGGGTTGGGTCTGGATTGCTCCAGGCTATATTCCCATTCCTCAGATTCTTCTATGGCAGTAGTTCCCTGAAAGAATTGATATGGCTGTTCTATGGTTCCTTCTATGGCATCCGGTGCAAAGCTTAGTTGCTCACCATTCGTCACATAGATACTGCCTGAAGTTTCGTTTTTGAATCTAAATTCGATTTCCTTTTCAATATCTTCTGCATTTCCATTAACCAGCATGACGACACGCCAATCATGAAGTTTGGCATTGTATTCAAGGTAACCTGTGCCACGACATTCGTTATCTACAAATGCGCCTACAATCAGGTCTTCTTCCTTTTCTTCTCCAATTAAGACAAGATTTGCAGCGCCATTGATGTTCATGTTATATTCATACTTGTATGGATCCGTTTCAAAACCATCGCCTCTGGAGGCATCAAAAATAATCGTTCCAGGATTTTGAAGATTTAGCTTATACCCTTTACCCGGGTTAAAGAATTTAAGATTCCCCAGCCAGGAGTTTGTGGATGCTTCAAAAGCAGAAAACTGTGACTGACTTTTTAGGATATCTCCTGTTACAGCCGCATTAAGATTTGTCAGTACTATATCAACCGGTTCCGGTTCAAGTCTTGGAAATCCTATCCAATTCCAGCTGCCACTAACCCCCAAAACAATGGTAGAAGGGGAAGGAAGTCCTGCCACTCTTAGTGTGTCAGGTGCATTGGAAAGATGGACCAGATAGCCTGGGCCCAACTGAAGATCACTTAAATTGCCACTCCAGTTGGAGGATGGACTGTACGTAGTGGTTTGGGCTTTTGATTTAACCGTAATCACATTTCCGGAAGGAGAGTTGAGTAGATTTAGGAATATCTGCTCTTTAGACATATCGTCTGCTTCCAGGTTTAATGATATCCAGTTCCAGCCTTTGTTTAATGGAATCACCTGATGGAATCCTATCGGATGCAGTATAAGTGGATTTTCTACACTACCCGTAGTTTTGTCAAGTACAAATGTGACTTCTTCTACAGCACTGTATTCCACACCGGTTAGTGCCCGCCAAAAACGGAAGTTAACCGTTTCTGCTCCACCGCCGCCAAGTACATTACTGTAAACCGTTAAGAAGGCCCGGTAGACATTTAAGGATGGGATATATTCTATATTAGAAACACCCCTGATTTGTCCACCTACAAAAGCACCAACCAGGTCTCTGGAATCTGAAGACAGATTAGTGTCTGAAGCATCCAGGCTAAACTGAGCCACGACGGTCATGCTGTATTGATATTGGTCTGCGTTAAATGGCCAGTTAACCGGTTTGGCAAGAAGCTCAAAAGTGACATTCATAGAAACGGGCAAGCCATCTACCAATGCAGAAACTACTCCGGTATAAATACCGGGCAGTAAGTTGGTATCCACAGCAAACTGAACCGTGTTCTGATTGTTCGAGAGTATTGACCCCCGTTTGGTGAGTGGCTTTAACCATGTCGGATACTCAATCACTGAAGGGTTGTCTGCAATCTCTAACGAAAAGGCCTTGCTAAGTAATGACGTGTTTTTCAGTGTTGCAGTCATCGTGTGCGCTTCACCGTCATACCCGGACATATACAAATC
>JAHEAR010000035.1:29178-34246 GCA_024642665.1 Bacteroidota bacterium | reverse complement strand
ACTAAGCCAAGCATGCCAGTGACAAATAAAACAATAACAATCCCTATTTTATGTCCCCAGTTCATCATACCATAATTTATTGTGTAGCTACAGATTCAGATTGTGCCAGACTTATTTAAAAGGCCCTAAAAATTTAGTTTTAACCGATTGTAATTTCCTGCCATTCGAATATATGCCAATGGTAATATTGTTACTTCGTTCGGGTATCTCTGATTTAGGTATTTCGAGGAAAAACGTAAAATCATTAAGGGCCTCAGGTTTCAGGATAATTTTTTCTGTACCGATCATTTTGATTTCTCCGTCAATGCCCTCCACACGTAGCTCAATCGGCAAGCTCGTATTTGTTTTATTGATGATCTTGGCTTCAAATAAATTGCTCAACCGGGTATCTGAAACTTCTTGGTATAGCTGTCCTTTAACTCTTGTGATATGGGTGTCAACTGTTTTACGAGTAATAATCATAACTGCCATGATCCCTATTAATAGGATAAGGACACCGGTATAGGCTTTCATTTTAGTGGTAAACTTAGGACGGCTTCTTTCTGCGATTTGATTTTCAGAAGCATATCGGATCAGTCCCCTTTCAAAGCCAACCTTATCCATGACTTCATCACATGCATCGATGCAGGCTGTGCATCCAACACAATCCAGTTGCACACCATCCCTTATATCGATTCCCGTAGGACAAACGATGACGCATTTTTTACAATCAATACAATCACCTTTGGTTCGGTCTTCATTCTTTTTGAATCGACCGCGCTCTTCTCCCCGATGATAATCGTAAGATATCTGCATCGTGTCTTTATCAAACATTACTCCTTGCAATCGACCATAGGGACAAATAGTTGTACAGACAATTTCCCGAACAAACGTAAAAACCGCATAAAACATCAGGGTGAAGGCAACCAGTCCGAGCAACAAGCCCATATGAGCAGATGGCGATTCACTCACTATTTTCAATACTTCATCAATACCAAGTATGTAGGCCAGAAAGGTATGGGCGATCAGAAAAGAAAATAAAAAGAACAAGATGTGCTTAAGTGATTTTTTCCAGATTTTTTCAAACGTCAAGGGCCCATGATCAAGTGTCCGTTGCCTTCCCGGTGATCCTTCAATAAACCATTCGATACGTCGAAAGACAAACTCCAGAAATACTGTCTGTGGGCAAGCCCAGCCGCAAAACAACCTTCCATAGATCACGGTAAATAAAACAATAAATACAATAAATGCAATCATCCCCACAGCAAAAATGAAAAAATCCTGAGGCCAGAATATTTTGCCAAACAGGATAAATTTGCTGTCTATGATATTGATCATAAACAGTGGTGCCCCATTTACCTTGATGAATGGTAAGACGAAAAAGATGATCAGATATACGTAGGAAATGATCGATCGATAGTTGTAAAATTTGCCTTTAGGCTGCAACGCATAAATCCAATTTCGCTTACCGGATGCAGTAACACTACTTACACGATCACGAAATGTTTCCCCGTGATAAAGATCTTCTTCTTCCATGTTATTGTGGAGTCAACGTATCGATCGATTCGGTATTTGTATTCAAGGTATCCAGGGCAGTAGTCTCCGGGGTATATAGTTCTCCTTGCTTTTCTTTTGGATCAGCAGGAGTTGTACCTCTTAACGACAGGACAAAATTGGAAACCTGTGCCATTTGCATTGGACTGAGTTGTTCCTTCCAGGAGATCATACCTTTTTCCGGAACACCATATTTAATCGTTTTGAAAATGTCCTGCAGCGAACCGCCATGCAGCGTGTAATCATCCGTAAGGTTTGGACCAACTAATCCACCACCATCCATTTTGTGGCAGGCTGCGCATAAGGTAACAAAGACTTTCCTCCCGGCATCTAAATTAGCTCCGGTCATCAGGGTAATGGAAGACTCATCGATACTGTTTGCTTCCCGCTTCAGAAATTCATCATGTTCCAGATCAGCCTTTGCCATAGCCATTTCATATTCTTCAATTTGCATGGGTGCAGATTTTGCAATATGATAGCGATACAAGTACGCCAAACCAAAAAGGATGGTGAGTATAAAGGCGGTCGTAAACCAGGGAGGAATTATATTGTCTAATTCCCGAATACCATCATAGTTATGTCCGGTATCTATTTTTGCTTCTTCTTCTATCGGTTTAAAGTTCATGGAGGCCCATTTATCTTTAATCCATGCTAAGGGGGATTGTCGCAGATATACTTTCTCCGGTTGGTCACCCATACTTATTTTCTGGATGAAATCATTTGTTTTTCTGGCGAAAAAGAGAATTAATAGCAATTCTATACCAATCACACACATCAGTAAAATGGTCATGGCATTACTGGATAGACCCGGAGTTGGCGCTGCAGTACTTTCCGCAAACAATGACGAACTAAACATCATTATCAAAACCGGTAGAAGAACCTTAGCAGATTTTGATTTGAGTTTATCTGTAAAATGCTTTCTTGCAGCGGTTAAAAAAGTATTGGAAAGAATCCATATCGGAAAGAGTAAAAACAGGGCAAAGATGATGAGCAGTGTATTGGTATCAATACGAAATCCTTGACCCATATTGTCCTGTGCCATCAATGCAGCACTACTCAAAAGCAGAGAAATACTAAATATGATTTTCATATGTTTTGATATACATTTCATGATTAACAATTAGTCGTTGAACGGAAGGTTTTCCAGGTGTTCAATCTCTCGCTTGGGAATGCTGTTTATCCAGATCATTACGCCTGCAAAGAACACTACAAATAGTACCAGTGAAATCAATGGGAATATACTGACGCCCATGATTTGTTCTAAATATGTTGAGAATTTCATAATTATATTATTTGGTTGAACTGGTTTTGACTTTTATATCGGTTCCTAATCGTTGCAGATAGGCGATCAGCGCAATGATCTCCCGATCTGCCGGGATATCTATCTTGTCATTTTTCAAACTTGCGACAATCTCTTCTGCCTGCTTTTTTAAATCATCGTTAGCGGTAGTTTCAAACCCTTTTGGATATGGCACTCCCATTTTACGCATGGCATGAATTTTCGAATTCGTCGTGCTGATATCCAATATATTGTCAAACATAAACGGATAGGATGGCATAATCGATCCAGGCGCCATGGAGGTTGGGTCATACATATGGTTGAAATGCCAGCTATCAGGATACTTGCTTCCAATTCTAGCGAGGTCAGGACCTGTTCGTTTACTGCCCCATTGAAATGGATGATCATACACATACTCTCCGGCTTTAGAGTACTCTCCGTAACGCGCCACCTCGTATCTGAAGGGCCGAATCATTTGAGAATGACAATTGTAACATCCTTCTCTCAGATAGATATCACGTCCCTGAAGCTCCAGAGGAGTGTAAGGTTTGACAGAAGATATTGTTGGTACATTTTCCTTGACCAGAAAGGTCGGAACCAATTCAAATAGACCACCAAGCGCTACGACCACCAGACTCAGTCCAAGTAACATAATTGGTTTGCGCTCTATCACACTATGCCAGAAACTGCCTTTTGGTGATTGATACTTTGGAGGAAGCGCAGCGGCTTCAGCAAATTCTTCTTCGACAAAAGATCCTTGTTTAGCTGTCTTCCAGAGATTATAGATCATCAGGACAACACCTGCCAGGAAAATTGTTCCACCTAAAGCTCTGAGGACGTAGAATGGAATAATGGTTTGTACAACATCCATAAACTGATATTGTAACTGACCTTCAGGTGTGAATGCTTTCATCATGAAATAAGATCGGAAGGCACTCCAATACATTGGTATGGCATATAAAATGATGCCCAGCGTACCGATCCAGAAATGCGTTCCCGCCATTTTGCGAGAGTACAGCGATGTCTTAAACAATTTTGGAAACAACCAGTATAGCATACCAAAGGTTAGGAATCCATTCCAACCTAATGCCCCAATGTGAACGTGGGCAACTGTCCAGTCGCTATAATGTGAAATAGCATTTACATTTTTTAATGAGAGCATCGGGCCTTCAAAAGTGCTCATGCCATAACAGGTCACCGCGACAACAAAAAACTTAAGCACGGGATCCTCACGTACTTTGTCCCAGGCCCCTCTCAGGGTGAATAGTCCGTTCAACATACCTCCCCAACTTGGTAGGAGAAGCATGATGGAAAAGGCAGTTCCCAAAGATTGTGCCCACTCCGGTAAAGCTGTATATAACAAGTGGTGAGGACCGGCCCAGATATACAGGAAGATTAAACTCCAGAAGTGGATGATACTCAGTTTATAGGAATAGACAGGTCGGTCAGCTGCCTTGGGAAGAAAGTAATACATCAGGCCGAGATAGGGCGTCGTCAGGAAGAAGGCTACGGCGTTATGACCATACCACCACTGCACAAGTGCATCCTGCACACCGGCGTACCACGAATAGCTTTTAAACAGTGACACGGGTAGCTCTACTGAATTGACAAGGTGGAGCATCGCAACCGTTACCCATGAGGCAATGAAAAACCAAATGGCAACATATAAATGTCGTTCACGTCGGGTCAAAATGGTCCCAAACATGTTGATCCCGAAGATTACCCAGATCACTGTTATCAGGACATCTATCGGCCATTCAAGTTCTGCATATTCCTTACCGGTAGTAAATCCCATCAACAGCGTCACGGCTGCCAGAACGATAATCGTTTGCCATCCCCAGAAATGAATTTTTCCTAACGCTTTGCTCCACATAGAGGTCTTCAGCAGGCGAGGCAGTGAATAATACACGGCCGTAAAAATGCCGTTTCCGACGAATGCAAAAATGACCGCATTCGTGTGTACCGGACGCAGACGCCCAAACGCAATATTTGGTAGGTATTCACTGAAGTTCAGTGCAGGAAACGCCAATTGAAAGGCAGCAATGACACCGAGCAACATGCCTACTGCACCCCAAGTAATGGTTGCTATTGCAAACATCTTAGGGAGTTTGTTGTCGTAGCTAAATTTTTGTAATTCCATATTCGTTCTTCCGCTTAGTTGATTGTTATTGATTCGTTAGTATGCTAAACTCTCCAAAGAGGAGATAATTTGATTCTATTTATTTTTATGCTTTTAATTTTTGTCTTCCACCCTTT
>JAHEAR010000035.1:0-29078 GCA_024642665.1 Bacteroidota bacterium | reverse complement strand
CCATGCTCCATGCCCTTTGCTCCATGCTCTTCGCCCTTCACTCCTCTTTTTCGTCGTCTTCAAAAAGGATGCGCTGAGCAGGCGAATAGTTATCCTCAAACTGGCCATCATTGACGCTCCACAAGAAAGCAATTAGAAAGCCACCGGCGATGGCTAAGCTTACGAGTAGAAGAATGACAATGACACTCATGTCTGAAAAAAGCTGAAGGTTAAATGTTAAGTTTCATGATGTATTAAATCAATTTGTATTTTTTAGCCATCCATTGACTCAATCCATACGTAATCAGAATAATTGATATCGAACTGGCAGGCATTAAAATAGCTGCGATGACCGGTGCCAAAGTCCCCTGCACCGCAAAATATAATCCAATGATGTTGTAAAGAATGGAGATGCCAAAACTAAAAAGAATGATCTGTTTACCAGAACGAACATAATTCATGATATGATCCAAAATAGAAACTTTCGATGCATGGATAATCCCATCTGCGGCTGGAGTGAAGTTGTTATCATCATCACAAACCGCCAGTCCTACCCGGCTGGCTTTTAATGCGCCGGCATCGTTTAGCCCATCTCCGATCATGAGCACATTGGCTTTCTTGTTATCCTGAAGATAATTAATATACGCTAGTTTTTCAAGAGGTGATTGATTAAATAATAGTTCACTGTCCGCACCCATTTTTTCCTGAAGGTAAGGATGCTCGGAAGCATTATCGCCAGAGATAAGGGCAAGGGTGAATTTTGATTTCAAGGATTGAAACAGACTTGATATACCAAGGCGATAAGCATTAGAAACCGTGAATGTGCCTGTATATTGTCCATCCATAGAGATACAAACCTGACTGCCGTTTTTTGTGGTCAGGTCTGTCCCAACAAATGATGGAGAGCCGATTTTAAAGTGATGGTCATCGATCCAGGCTTCGATGCCCTTGTGATCAATGATTTTTAGATTTTCAGCTAATGTGACTTCCGTCATATCTATATAAGTTAGTACGGCTTTGCTAAGGGGATGATTGGAGTGCAAGAGTACTGATGCGATTTGCATTTTCAGTTGACGGGAGAGTAGATGGCCTTCATATCTCACGCTCAACTTTATGTTTTGTGTCAGTGTGCCGGTTTTGTCAAACACAATCGTATCAATTTTTGCTAATGATTCTATCACTGATGCATTTTTCAGGTATAGTTTATTTCGGGAAAGAATGCGTAAAATATTACCGCTGGTAAAATTAGCGGCCAGCAGGAGTGCACAAGGACAAGCCACAATAAGTATAGTAGTAAAGGCATTCCACATCAGATGTATTTCCCCTTGCCACCACCAGTATCCCCCAGCAATACCTGCGATGGCAAGTATGATGTAAGTAAAATGCTTGCTCAGCAGGTCGATAAATGAATTTGACCCCGGTTGCTCCGTTTGATAATGATCCTTATTCCAAAGGTTGGTCAGGTAAGATTGTGATACCTGTTTGACGACGAGCAATTCTATTGCTCCTCCCATTTGCTTGCCTCCCGCATAAATAATTTCACCTATATTGATCGTAACAGGCAAGCTTTCTCCGGTCACAAAACTGTAATCTATCTCAGCGTTTCCTTTGGAGAGTATTGCATCTGCAGGTATCAATTCCTGATGGTGTATCTGGAGGATATCATTCTTTTTAATTTCGCTTACGGGAACTGATTTAATCTTGTCGTTCCGGATGACATTTACGGCTATTGGAAAAAAAGACCTGAAATCACGATCGAATGAAATGGTCCGGTACGTACGGTCTTGCAAAATTCGTCCCACTAACATAAAGAAGACGATGCCACTCATGCTATCCAAATAACCGGTGCCTGTCCCGGATATAATTTCGTAGAGACTTCTGCCAAAGGTGATGAGCAGCGCAAGAGCAATCGGCACGTCAATGTTAAGATATTTTGTCTTCAATCCTTGCCAGGCATTTACAAAAAAATCACTGGCACAATAGGTGATGACAGGAATAGAAAGTCCTAAAATTAAAGTGGAAAAAGTCTTGCCAATCAAAGGTTCAATGGCATGGTTTTCGGAAAAGTAATCCGGTATACTCAGCATCATGATATTGGCAAAACAGAATCCTGCTAATCCAACTTTATACCATCCTTTTTTATTCGAAGATTGAATCTGGGCTTCTGTGATATCTTCCATGCTTAGATGGGGCTCATACCCAATACGAGTGAGTGTTTCAACTATATCGCGCAAAGAAGTCTGTGTGGTATCGAATGTGAGGAAGATTTCCTTTTGACTGAAATTCACCCGTGACGAAATGATCGCCGGGTTGACTTTTCGAATATTCTCCAAAAGCCAGAGACAGCTGCTGCAATGCATCTGAGGCAAATAGAACGTAACATGTGTCTGCTGATTTCCTGTAAACTGAATTAGCTTTTGGGCAATTTCAGGATCATCCAGAAAAGCATATTTATCTCTTCGAATATTATTTTTTTGCGACTTTCCGGGACGATCATTTAACGAGTAGTATGTGCAAAGGTTGTATTCGTTCAGGATCAGATATACGCTCTTACAACCCTCACAACAAAAAACTTTTTCCTCAAGCGTAATCCCGTTTCCGGAGCACATGTCTCCGCAGTGATCACACAGTATGTGTGTATGCGTTTTATTTGGACTCATTACAGATTAGGAAATAAATACCTTAATATCTTGTATTCATGGTTAAAAAAATCAGTTGACGAGGAAGAATTTTCCTGAATCCAGTTTGGTATTGAAATCACCAATAGTATTTTCTTCAAGCATTTTAATAAGATTTTTTTTAACATCCCTGTATTGATCATGCACAGGACATGGTTTGTTTTCATTGCATGTTTTCAGTCCCAGAACGCAATCGGAATAGATTGAATTTCCGTCCAGGGCTTTGACGATATCTGCCAGCGAGGTTTTAAGATCAAATTCGTCAAGGTAAAAACCACCGTTTGGTCCTTTGACAGATTGAACCAGTTTTTTCCGGCCTAGTTCCTGCATGATCTTAGCCACAAAATGTTCCGGAGCGCCGGTGCCTTTCGCAATGCCTTTAATGCTGATACGAGAGCCTTCCTTAGATTTTTGTGCTACAAAAATCATCGCTTTAATGCCATACTCGCATGTTTTGGAAAACATAGAATAATAATGGATATCTAAACTACTGTGATTTCGTTTTCAAATATAGGACACAATAACGAATAAAAAGAGTTTTCTATCCTAATTATGCTCAATATCATTGGGCGTGATGACCCCGGTCTGATTGGATTTTTATGGCTGAAGCTTTTTCCTTTAAGTGTAAATAATTGATTACCTAAATAAGTTAAATCAATTTACATCTTGGCGATGTTCGAATCCTCAGGGAAAATAAACAACATGGCACTAAAGAGGACTACATTTTTTATGATGTACTGTCCGATCAGCGTAAGGGAGTACATATGATCTTGATTAAAGGAAAGGTTCGGTAGTAGAAAGAGCGGCGAAAAAGTAAATACAATATGTGTTAAAGCAAGGTATATGACAAATTTCACTCGCTTGTTGAGGAGTAGAAGAATCCCGATAGCGACTTCCCAAATGGCAAGTAAAATAAAGGAAACATCATCCGGAATAAGTCCAAAAGTTAATTTATGAATGGTCTCTTTCGCTAGTGTTTCTGCCGGACTCAGGCCGGGAAAAAACTTGAGCATACCAAACCACAGGTAAACTATTCCGAGACTGATGACTATCAATCTATGCTTATTCCTGAGCAGGGACTTCATCATTTGCCAATGTTACGTTGATGGCCCTTTTGGCCAATTTGCTGAACTAAAAAAATAAATAAGCGGCTTATTGGCAGCCCATATCTATTTGAGATTGCAAATCATTATTAGGGAAACAATTTCCAGACATTGTCATATCCGGGCGATAACGCATGATATTTGGATCATGCAACCCGTTTTCCAGAAATTCGAGTAGAGCAGCCTTTTCTTCCTTGGTCAAATTTAAAGGTTTGAACAACGGGGAAATCATTTCCTTGGGAATATTGGGATTTTCAGGAATGCCGTTGTTGAAATAGTCTACTACATCGCTAAGCGTGGTTTTACTAGCGCCGTGGAAATAGAATCCAAAGTCTTTAAGATTATAAAGTTGAGGAACTTTGAACTGGTGCATATCTTCAGGCCTGCCTGTAAATCCACCTCTGCCTAGATTTCTCTTATCGTTACTATTGGTTTTGTAAACTTCAAATCCAGTTTGATAATGATTCAACACGCCAAGTGAAAAGAATAAGTGCGGATCACTATTCAATGAAGGGCTATTATGACAATTGACACAACCTGCTTTTCCAAAAAACAATAAAGCGCCTTCTTTCTGTTGTGGTGTCATCGCAGCCGTTTCGCCTTTCAGCCATCTTTGAAATGGAGCTTGATTGGTCAGGATAGTTCTGAAATAGGCAGCAATCGCAAATCCAGCCGTTTGAAGGTTATAGCGTTCATTTACCGGGGTATTTGGAAACGCAGCATCAAACATAGCAGTATAGCCCAAAGAATCCAGAACCGCTTTATTAACTACTTGCCGGTGGACGATCAAGGCACGTTCATTATTTGCCTCAAGACCCATCAGTCCTTTATGATTGATGGCAAATAAGGAATCATTATCCCATACGCTCTGTGTACCTTCATTGACACCAAAAGATCCAAAGCTTCCGGCCCATAAGGCATTAGTCACATAGGCCAGATTAAGAATAGGAAGAGGACGAGCACCTTGTGCATCTACCTCATCACCTTCATAATATGGGTTTTTCTTGCGTTTTTCTCCACTTTGTCCATACCCTACGGCACCATCTGCTATACCCTGAAACCGTCCGGCTGTAAAGCTTCGCTCAGGAATATGGCAACTACTGCAAGAATAAGTTTCTTTCGAAACGGGATATTTTGGGTTTAGCCCCAGACCGGTTTCGAAAAACAACATTTTTCCGAGGCTCACTTTTTCAGCTGTGATTGGGTTTTTCGGGTCCTGATTAGGGATAGAGGCGTAATCGGTACTGGAGGGAAGGATGTAACCGGTGTATGAACCGGTTTTGCAATTATCATTTAGTGCTTGTGTCAGCATTAGATCGAGATCACCTGCAAACTCGTGCGCACAGCCTATGTACATGCTGGCAGCACTTAACAAAAGGACTATAAACATTGGTTTTTTTAAGCGAGCTCTAGTTCGCCCAAAAAGGAAAATATTCATGGTATTAAAATTTCCTTAGTCAAAAATCCCAACTTGCCCATAAGAGCGGAGTGAGTCGAGTTCCCAGGATCCCCCAGGAATGGGTCAAATTTAGTACCAAATTCTCTTTAAAAAAAGAGATTTAAGTCTTTTTTGATCAACTTCTTGTGATTTTTTCCACTTTCTTTACCCCGATGTCTTTCATATATAGAAAAGGACTTATACAACAGGTAAAATCAGCCTGAAAACCGGTTTTTAAAAATAATTGCAGAATAGTGCCAAAAAGGAGGGGAGATAGGGCTATTCTCAATAAATCTCAGGAAGTAAAAAAATATCTCAAAAAGGCAAAACACCTTAAGGACTTGCTACAGCAAGAATTCAAAATAATAATATGTTCATGAACCAAATGAGGAATTAAATTCCTAACCACCGTTCATATTCTTCCTTATTAACCGAACCTGCAGAAACAGGTTTTGGAGCCTTTCGACTTCGGAAGAAGTTTAAGATTCGATTTACTAAACGCATCATGGGTATAATTGCTAGTATAACGATTCCAAAAGTGAAAATGTTGATGAAAGACACTACACTTTTAAATCAATCAATGTCTCAGCAAATATAACAAAAATATTTAATATATAAAAGGTTATTTAATTGGACCCAATGTTAGGATCAATTGCTTTAGCCTGAGCCCTTAAAGCATTCGCTTTTTCCATGTCGCCCATGAGTTGATAGGCATTTGCCGCATTCCAGACAATAGGCGCCGACTGAGGATATCGGGCAAGGGCTTTTTGAGCCACTTTAAGGTTTTTTGGATTATCATCCAATGCTCTGTATACCGACATTAAATTGACGTATGTAGCCAAGGTGGTTGGGTTCAGACTGAGGGCTTTTTCAAGAATATCTGCTGCCTCCTGGTTTCTGTCAGCATTTTTGTAAGCCAGCCCCAGATTGACCAGCGCAGGCACATGATTGGGATTGGACTGAACTGCTTTTTCGAAATATACCATCGCCTCTTTGCCCTGTTTACGAGCCTTTAATTCAAGTCCCATCATATTATTGAATCGAGGACTAAAAGGAGAAGTTTTCAACGTCGCCACAGAAAGTGTGTAATTATTTTTCCAGTCAGCAGCTCTTGTAATGGTTTTTCCGATAAAAAATATGATCAGCAGGCTTGTCAGGATCATAGCCGGTAGGCGCCCTTTTGGCCATTCATAAAGTTTTATCAAAAGGACTGCCATGACAATAATAAAGCCAATGGACGGGATATATAAGATTCGTTCTGCTTTGAGGAACCCTGCAGCGAATAAAAAATTAGAAACCGGCAAAAGCATCAGAAAGAAAAAAAGTACACCCCAGGATATGATTGGCCAGCGGCGTCTGACCAGAAAGGCAGACACTAGCATGCCCAATAGGATGGCAATACTTAAAAGTACGGCACCATTAGTGAATCCCACTATTGGAACTTCCTGTAGCCAGTAGTCCGCTGAGAGTCTGAGGGGAAGAATATGCATTCCCAGATACTCCGCCGTTGTTCTAAGGGCTGTGGCCATACGATCAGCAGTCGAAACTGAAGCCCACATTTCGTGCGATGCGGTTGGACCGGTAACAGAACTTCTGATGCCCCACCATGCTACAGCCAAAAAAATGATCACTAAATAGGATGTCCATTTTCTCGGATCTTTAAAATTGTACTTGTCGGCACTAAAGAAATAATACAATTCCTGCAGCCCGATGATTGCCGGAATGAGGAAGCCATGTTCTTTAGAAGTAATCGCAGCGGTAGTTGTCAGCATCAATAACCCCAACCATTTTAGCTTCCCGCTTCTGATCCATTGGTGATGGCTGATCATAGCCAGTAAAATAAAAAGTGCTGCCATGATCTCTGCCCGTCCGACAATTCCGGAGACTGCTTCGGTATGAATGGGGTGAATAGCAAATAGAATGCCTGAGAGTATTGTCAACGTATAATCAGTAAAAAGCAAATGAATAAACCACATGAGTACAAGACATACAAGAGCATGCAATAATATATTCACGATATGGTAAGCTGCCGGGTGCATACCCGATAGCGCATATTGCAGATTATAGGAGGTTAGTGTGAGCGGCCGGTATAATCCTTTGTCCGTGGCATCCACTTTCCCCGCCCAATAATGCGAAGTCCATATTTCGGGTAGTTTGTCCACCGATCTGACATAGCTGTTTTCTTCCACTATGAGTACATCATCCAGTGTAAAATCAGCATTGAAAGAAGGTATATACACGATGATAGCGATCAGCGGGACGAGCCACCAGAAATGTTTTGTCCAGGTTGGATGTTTTGGGGTTGCCTTTTTTTTCTTAGCCATACGTAAGGGTCGCTGCTAAAATAGTCATTAACACTTTAAGTCGTATCTGGAAATCGGCGGGTACATGTAATTCGTGATGGTATCCATAAAGCACATGCATAGTCAACGGCAAGCTGTAAATATGTTAAGCTGTGATTATCGTTCATGAGTCATTACCTTTGCCGCTCAAAGAACAATATAAATGGGGAGGATATTTGAAGTTCGCAAGGCCAGCATGTTTGCTCGATATGATCGTATGGCCAAACAATTTACCCGCATCGGTAAGGAAATTGCGATTGCCGTTAAAGCAAGTGGACCTGATCCGGATAACAATTCTTCACTTCGTCGCGCCATGCAGAATGCGAAGAGTGTCAATATGCCCAAGGATAAAGTGGAGAGTGCGATCAAGCGTGCCATGGGTAAAGACATGGAGAATTATGATGAGATCATGTATGAAGGGTATGGTCCGCATGGTGTAGCCATCATCGTCGAAGCAGCTTCTGATAATATGATCCGGACCGTAGCGAACGTGCGGGCAGCTTTCAATAAGGGCGGAGGTTCGCTGGGGACCAGTGGAAGTGTAAGTTTTCAATTTAATAAAATGGGTGTTTTCAATTTATCTCCGGAAGGTCTTGATCCTGAGGAAATTGAACTGGAGTTGATTGATTTTGGTTTGGAGGAATTAGGGGAAGGTGTCAATGATGACGGGGTGGATGTATTTGTGGTGCGATGTGCCTTTACGGATTTCGGAAATATGCAAAAAGCTTTAGAGGATCGAAATATTACCGTGGTCAATTCACAATTGGAATGGATTCCCATGAATATGGTAGAACTTTCGGAGGAGCAGGCCGAGGAAGTACTAAAACTAGTCGCCAGAATTGAAGCCGATGAAGATGTCCAGAGTGTATTTCACAACCTGGCTTAACCTGATTATCGTTTATACTGTTGGAGCAGGATCCGTCGACGATCTTATTTTCCTTTAAACACCCTTAATGGGACTATTTATGCCACGCCAAGAATCTAAAGCGTTATAATTCAATTGGTTATAGGATAAATCAGGTATCCAAAGCTACGGTTTGTCAGGATGCCCCTCATGCATAAAAAAAGGCCACTTTATAAGTGACCTTAGGTTTGCGGACCGGACGAGACTCGAACTCGCGACCTCCGCCGTGACAGGGCGGCATTCTAACCAACTGAACTACCGATCCGACTATTCTCTAAAAAGAGAGTGCAAAGCTAAAAAAACTTTCAAAAGATCATCTTTTTTTCTTGTTCTCATTTATTTCTTACGAAAGGAGGGTTTAGGCTCTATCTTGTGAGTTAATTCTGTTTCAATGAAATACATACCACTCCTCCTTATATTGCTCGTGTTTGGGTGTTCTTCCAACAAGAATTTGCCGCAAAATACCAACGATAGAACTTATCAGCATGCTGTTCAGCTGGCACATACCTATATTATTACCGATGGCCACATTGATCTTCCTTACAGGCTGCGGGTAAAAAATTTCCGATTGGATCGTGAATACCTCGGCATTCCCATTCAAACCAGTGAGGGGGACTTTGATTATGTGCGCTCAAAAGAAGGTGGTCTGGATGCACCATTTATGTCAATTTTCATTCCTTCCTCCTATCAAAAGGACCTGATCGAGGCTAAAGCTTTGGCTGATACATTGATTGCAATGGTGGATGGGATAGTTGAAGCACTTCCTGAAAAATTTGGCAGAGGAGATTCTCCTGCTATGATCGAGGAAAATTTTCAAAAGGGGTTGATTTCATTGCCCATGGGCATGGAAAACGGCGCGCCTATCATTACGTTAGATGATTTACCTTACTTCTACCAGAAAGGCATACGATATGTGACACTCACCCACGGCAAAGACAATCATATTTGCGATAGTTCTTATGATACTACTGCGACCTGGAATGGATTGAGTCCTTATGGTTTTAAGTTGCTCGAAGCGATGAATCAGATTGGGATGATTGTGGATGTATCGCATATTTCTGAAACGACCTTTTATCAGGTGATGGAACATGTGAAAGCTCCAGTGCTGGCTACTCATTCTTCCTGTCGATTTTTTACGCCCGGGTTTGAGCGAAATATGGATGATGATATGTTGCGGGCACTTGCTCAAAATGGAGGTGTCATTCAAATCAACTTTGGTTCCTCTTTTCTTGATCCGGCTTATGAAAAATCAAAGACCGCCAACAGACAAAAGCTAAATGCACTTTTGGAAAAGAAAGGTTTGAAAGCAGATGATCCGGAAGCCAAACCATTGATTGATAAGTTCAGAAAGAAGAATCCGACCTTATTTGCGGATGTACAGCGCGTAGCGGATCATATTGATCATGTGCGGCAGATAGCGGGCATTGATCATGTGGGTATCGGTTCTGATTTTGATGGAGTAGGGGATAGTTTGCCAACCGGGCTAAAGGATGTTAGTGGGTATCCAAATCTCATTTACGAATTGTTAAAGCGAGGATACTCAGATGAGGATATTGAAAAGATATGTTATAAAAATGTGTGGCGCGTGTGGAATAAAGTGAATGAAATAGCTGCTTCCTCCTGATGAGTCCATCTTCATCACCTGATGCTTCCTCCATTGATATCAAAGGATGGGTGGTGTTTATTATGCTGGCCTTTGTATGGGGTGGGTCATTTGTCCTTATCAAAAAGGGATTAATCCATTTCTCTGCTATTGAAGTCGCTGCTTTGAGAATTTCCATTTCAGCGATGGCGTTTGTTCCCTTTTTTATTTTTTCGAAATTGCCGTTCCCGAAAGGGAAAGTATTTCTTATCACGGTTATAGTTTTTTTGGGAAATGGTATTCCTGCATTTCTATTTGCCTTGGCAGAAACCAGATTGGGAAGTGCGGTGACCGGTGTGCTAAACAGTCTTACACCCATTTTTGCTTTGGTAAATGGTGTTTTATTTTTTGGATTAAAATTTAAAAAATTTCATTTGCTGGGTATTATACTGGGTTGCATTGGCATCTCAGTATTGATGCTTGGTGAACCGGATTGGCGAATTAGTTCATATGTATTTTATGTCGTTTTGGGTACCTTTTGTTATGGCTTAAGCGCGAATATGATCAAGCGATATTGTCAGGATATTCATCCAGTGACGATGTTAGCAATTGGTTTTTTTTCTCTTGGTTGTATAGGTTTGATGATATTAGGCTTTACGAATAGCTTCGCTAAAATGACGGATATAACAATTCTGACGGAGTCGTTAATACCCATGGTGGTGTTAGCCTTAGTTTGTACAGTGATGGCTAATATTTTGTTTGTCTGGCTACTACAGCGGACGACCGCAGTTTTTGGTTCTTCCATTGCCTATGTTATCCCTTGCATGGCACTGATCTGGGGAGGATTGGATGGAGAGCTGATTAGTTGGTATCAGATCGCCGGTTTTGTATTTATCATTGCAGCAGTTTATTCGCTTAAACGCCGATAGTCGGCTAAAGTTTGTCATCACATGCTTCAACAACATCCCGGACTATATTATGCGCCCAGTGGAAAACATCGCTATGGGATGTTTTGCATTGAAGATATCATACAGGAGAGTATAATTGAAATATGCCCGATTCTGATTCTTGCCGGAGCGGAGCAGACCTCCCTGATTAAGAAAGGACACCTACTCTATGATTATTATTTTGAATGGTCACACGATCAAATGGCAATTGCATTAGGGTATGGCTCCCTCTATAATCATGATGGAAAACCTAATGCGGTATTTGATCCGGATTATCAATATGAGTATATCGTCTTCCGCGCGATTGTTGACATCCCTGCAGGCACTGAGATATTGGTTGATTACCATGCAGGTAATCCTAAGGAAAAAGTATGGTTTGATGTAAAATAGTACTCGAGAAAAGGTATAATGTGAAATACTCTGTTTAGTGAAGCAGCTTCGAAAATTCAATAGCGAAAAGAATTCTTTTATTCCAATAGGAACTGTTTAATACATTTTCTGAGATAACACCTCGGCTACTGGTGCTGTGAATCACCCATAATTCATTGGACCGTTTTTTTGTAATAATAGCCACGTGATCTATTTTGCCGCGGTCTCCGAAGAAAATGAGATCACCCGGTCCGGCTGATTTCCAATTGATATGCGGGGCTGCATCAGCAAGTGATCTTGATGATCTCGGGACTTCAATATGGTTTGCGCTGGCAGCATAATAGACTAATCCTGAGCAGTCAAATCCTTCTTTTGGATGGATACCGCCATATTTATATTTAACCCCTAAATTTTTTTCAGCAGTCCCAAGGATGGCACTTTTGATTTTGGCATCTTTGCCTGCAGGGGTTTCAGCGTATGTTTTTTTCGTTTCGTGGGTCAGCTCGAGCCGCTTCTCTTTATCATAAACAGCGCGTTTAACATTGGCACAACCCAGCACCAAGGTTACTGCATAAAACAATCCTATATATTTGATTATCTGCACCTATACATAGTAAAAAAATTAATAATACGATATTTTCACACCTTACAAGCTATATGCATCCATGTCATTCAGAAATGGGTATTGTGTGCGGTAGGTAGTAAGTATATCCTTGTCCAATGTCAGTTTTGCGATACCCGACTGATCGCCCAGAGAAGCCAATTCCTTCCCATTCATATCCAGTACCTGTGAATGACCGATGTATGTCAGGCCCGTAGGATCTTTTCCAATTCGATTGACAGCTGCCACATAAGTTTGGTTTTCTATAGCTCTGGCTTTCAAAAGTGCATCCCAGTGATGGATGCGGGTGTCTGGCCAGTTAGCGGCTACGACTAACAAGTCATAAGCTTCTTTGTTTCTGCACCAGGCAGGAAATCTCAGATCATAACATATGACAGGCATGATGCGCCATCCTTTAATCTCGAAGACTATGGTTTTATTTCCGGAAGTATAGTGCTCATTTTCTTTGCCATAAGAAAACAAATGTTTCTTGTCATAATGTTCTGTATGACCATCAGGGTATACGCAATACCAGCGGTTAAAATATCTGCCATGTTTGGCTAGAGAAATACTTCCACTGATGCAAATATTTCTATTGGCGGCTTGCTGTAGCATCCATTGAAGAGCGGGGCCATCGGCATCTTCTGCGACTTTCTCCGGTTGCATAGTAAATCCGGTAGACCACATTTCGGGTAATATCAAAAGATCTATAGAGGTCTGATCTTCTAATAAGTGTTCAATTCTAAGCATATTTTCCATAGGATTCTCCCATGCGATATCAAATTGAACCAGCCCGACAGTTAATGAAGTTGATGCCATATGTCAAAATTAAAAAAGCATCCCGAAGGATGCTTTTATATTTTATTGAAGAAGCCGGCAGACCATGCCAATCAATGGAAATGAATGACTTGATCTAGCTTGTAGCCTCTGTTGTTTCAGTGGCTTCGCCTTCAGCGGTTGACTCTTCGCCTTCTGCAGTGTCATCACCGGCAGCACCGGATTTGTCATCACCACCACGAAGTGCTCTTGGAATTTCAATGGTAGCAATTGGAATATTACCATTATTAAGAATCTCCACACCTTCAGAGATATTAAGATCTTTGATTCGAAGTGTCTCTCCTAATTTCATACGTGTGGTATTCAGAACGATCTTGTCGATAAGGTTGTTAGGCACAGTCTTAATGCTCACCTTCCTCATCTTTTTGACAAGTTTACCACCTTCTTTAAGACCAACTGCCACTCCTTCAAAGCTGATTGGGATGTCCACTTTAACTTTATGGTTATCGATCAATCGAAGAAAATCAATGTGTACCACCTTGTCCGTTACCGGATGGAATTGCGCTGATTTAATGATGCATCGGTGCACCTGTCCTTCGAGATTGATCTCTACCACCTTAAATTCAGGTGAATAAATGAGGGTTCTCAGATCCAAAGGCACTAGTGTAAAATGCAAATTGTCTTCGCCGCCATATAGTACACATGGTACCAAATCAGCATTTCTTACAGCCTTAGTGGCAGCTTTGCCAAGCGCTTTTCTTGGGGTAGCATTTAATGTTAAAACTTCCATTACGTATCTTATTTAGCCCCTATTCTCCATAAGGGCACGCAAAGGTATGATTTTCAGATAAAAAATTTGGGGATTGGAATAAATTTATTCCTGTGAGGCAGGTCCCAGGTGCTATGGGCGCACAAAAGAGCAGTTTTCAGCAGGTAACCTCAGTAGATATGATATATTCGTTATAAAATAAAATATACGTAATTATCAGATAAACAGTGACAAATAGGATTTGAGCCGCAAAAAATGCGTCCGGGGTACTAAAATCGCCATGCCCTCAATTATTTCAAATAATTATAGCCTTGAGGGTACAGTTTATTTGTTCTCCATGAATAAAGCCGAAATAGACCTGTGCTCATGAGTGTTCCTGATCGCATGAGCAAACAGTTTGGCAGAAGAAAGCACTTTAATCTTTGGGGATTGCCTTTTCAGTGGCAGGGTATCGGTTACAATCAATTCTGTCAATTGCGAGGATTCAATGTTTTCATACGCTTTTCCTGATAAAACCGGATGTGTGCAAATGGCTCTTACACTTTTGGCTCCCTTTTGGACCAGCGCGTCCGCAGCTTTGCATAAGGTACCTGCAGTGTCCGCCATATCATCTACGAGGATTACATCTTTTCCTTCCACGTCTCCTATGACGGTCATGCCGGCCACTTCATTTGCCCGACGACGGTATTTGTCGCAGATCACAAGCTGACACTGAAAGTGATTAGCATAGTTTCTGGCTCTTTTTACACCCCCAACATCAGGAGAGGCAAAAATCACGGTTTCTTTATCCAACCCTTCCAGGTATGGAAAGAATATAGCATTGCTTTGCAGGTGATCCACAGGAATATCAAAAAAACCCTGGATCTGATCAGCATGCAAATCCATCGTCATAATTCGATTGGCTCCGGCAGCTTGCAGCAGATTGGCGATCAGTTTTGCTGAGATAGGCACGCGTGGTTTATCTTTTCGATCCTGTCGGGCATAACCGAAATAAGGGATTACTGCGGTGATATAATCTGCTGAAGCGCGCTTGGCAGTATCAATGAGGAGTAACAATTCCATCAAATTGTCGGCGGGGGCAGGCGTCGATTGAATAAAGAAAACATAGGAGCCTCTGACCGATTCATCGATGACCGGTTGCATTTCTCCATCGCTAAAGCGAGAAAGTTTATACTGCCCTAAGGCATACCCATAATAATCTGAGATTTTCTCTGCCAGGTAGCCTGAGTATTGTCCACTGAATAATTTAACGTCCACGATGGTTGGTTTTAATCTTTGCGCAAAATTAGTTTAATTTTTCCCATATGATTCTATCGTGTTTCTTACCTTCCACCATAGATGATCTCAGGGGGTTAGTCTAAAAGGGCGAATCTTTAAGAAGAATTCCTTGTTATATTGCATGAACTCAATAAGAATTTAAGCTGTGATCGTAAATGTTACTATAAACCAATGGTGGGAGGCACTTTCCTCTGCCCATCAGGTATTTTGGTTCATTTCCATAGTGTTCAGTGTGCTCTTCTTTATTCAGTTTGTGCTTTTACTCATTGGGCTCGATGGAGATGCCGGTGATGGTCTTGATGTCCATGTCGAAAGTCCAGAACTTGAAACGGATTTTTCTGCTTTATCCTTAAGAAGCATCATTGCGTTCTTTACTTTTTTCGGATGGACCGGTGTATTAATACTTGGAAATCAACTGAGTGTTTGGGTAGCTGTCATCTCAGCCACTATAGCAGGACTTGCAGCGATGTTTATTGTTGCCTACCTGATGTATAAGTTTGCTCAGTTGGAGCAATCAGGTACTTTGAATCTGTATCATGCCCTGGATCAACCCGGTGAAGTGTACCTAAGCATTCCGGCACACAAAAGTGGTCAGGGAAAAGTGCATGTCATGATTGATGGAGTGGTGCGGGAAATGGATGCAGTGACCGATGGTGAAATGTTAAAAACTGGCGAGGCCGTCAGGGTCGTAGAAATTTTGGATAACAATACTTTAAAAGTGGAGATCAAATCACGCTTGCAGGAGAGCACAAAGATTCAATTGTCTTAGTGGACAATAGCGCTAATGGAAATTAGAGCAGGCGTAATTTTATTTACTTCAACTAACCTCATTAAAACTTTTTACTATGGATTTATCAGGATCTTTTGTGGTCATTTCAGCGGGCTTTATTGGGCTTGCGTTTATCATGCTGCTATGGTTTGTTTCAAGATACAAGCGATGTCCGTCGGATAAGATATTGGTCATTTATGGAAAAACGGGAACAGGCCAATCTTCAAAATGTCTTGCAGGTGGTGCAGCTTTCATTTGGCCCGTGATTCAGGCTTATGAATACATGGATCTTACACCCATCAGCATTGATGTAGATTTGAGAGGGGCCTTGTCAAAACAGAATATCAGGGTCGCCGTTCCATCACGTTTCACAGTAGCGGTCAGTAATGAACCTGGTATTATGGAAGTTGCTTCTGAACGATTACTTGGAAAATCTAATGAAGAAATTAGAGAAACAGCTAAGGATATCATATTTGGTCAACTACGATTGGTCGTAGCGACCATGGATATTGAGGAAATAAATTCTGACCGGGACAAATTTCTCACGAATGTTAGTTCTAATGTTGGCAATGAATTGAAGAAAATCGGTTTGACGCTGATCAATGTGAATGTGACAGATATTCAGGACGAAAGTGGTTATATTGAAGCTTTAGGAAAAGAAGCAGCTGCAAAAGCCATCAACGATGCCAAGCAAAGTGTTGCAGAAAAAAATCGTGATGGAAGTATTGGGGAGGCCAATGCCAACAAGGAAATGAGAGTGTCCGTAAGTGCAGCGGATGCGATTGCAAAAGTTGGGGAAGCTACAGCACAAGCGAATTCTGTGGATGGTGAAAACGATGCGATGGTGCGGATGGCCATTTCAAATGCCGAACGACGTCAAAAGGAAGCTGAGGCTTTAAGAAGAGCTACGGCATCAGAAAAAATACAAGCGGCCAATTCTCTTCAGGAAGCCTATCTGGCTGAAAAGGAAGCAGAACTTGCTCGTGCAGCAAAAGAAAGAGCCTCTCGTGAAGCAGATATTATTGTTCAGGCAGAAATTGCCAAACGTCGGATCGAAATTGATGCAGAAGCAGAATCAGAAAGAATGCGCCTGATCGCCAGAGGGGAAGCCGATGCTGTTTTTATGCAGAAAGAAGCTGAAGCAAAAGGTTTATATGAAGTCTTGCGAAAGCAAGCAGATGGTTTTGAGGAAATGGTGAAAGCTGTAGGCGGAAATCCGCGCGATGCAGTTCTTTTGTTAGTGGCAGATAAACTACCTGAATTGGTCAAAACACAAGTAGATGCCATCAAGAATATAAAGATTGATAAGGTAACGGTTTGGGAGGGTGGCAGCCAGGAAGGTTCAGGTAACAGCACGTCAAAGTTTATTTCGGGCTTGTACAAATCGGTTCCACCGATGAGCGAACTTTTTAATATGGCCGGTATGGATTTGCCGGGCTATCTTGGTAAAGAGCGAGAACAAGAGGAGGAAGTGCAGGAAGTAACACAAGTAAGTCCGGACGATAAAAAGTCAGGAAGTTAGAATCGAAGATGTCTTACCGTCAGGCTATTGTGAATCATTTGCTTGAGGGAGTCGATACCGATTTCAAGGTGCGTGGTAGCATAATTATTCGTCACGGAGGCATCACTTTTTGAGGTCTTTACCCCTTCTGGCGCCATTGGCATATCCGAAACTAAAAGAAGAGCTCCGATAGGAATTCCATTATGGAAACCAACACTGAATAGCGTTGCCGTCTCCATATCAATGGCCAGTGTGCGAATTGAATTGAGGTATTTCTTAAACTTTAAATCAAACTCCCATACTCTTCGATTGGTGGTATAGACAGTGCCGGTCCAGTAGTCCATGGTGTAATCTCGGATTGTCGTGGATATTGCTTTTTGCAAGGCAAATGATGGTAGTGCCGGCACTTCTGTCGGAAAGTAGTCATTGGAAGTACCTTCGCCTCGAATGGCTGCGATCGGTAGAATCAAATCGCCTACTTTATTTTTCTTGAGCTTTAATCCCCCGCATTTTCCAAGAAACAAACACGCTTTCGGTTTGACTGCCATGAGTAAATCCATAATGGTGGCTGCATTGGCGCTACCCATTCCAAAGTTAATGATCGTGATTTGTTCGGCAGTGGCACATTGCATGGATAACCCTTTTCCATAAACTTCGACATTAAATTTCTCTGCAAAGACCTCTACGTAATGTGAAAAATTGACCAGGATGATATATTTTTCAAACATCTCCAAAGACATTCCGGTATATCTTGGAAGCCAGTTGTTGACAATATCTGCTTTAGTTCTCATGCGTTAAATTTTTTTCAGCAGGTCATTCGATAGATGTTATTAAATAGGGTGGTCAATCATTATCGTTATCAACCTCTTCTTTTCATTTCATGATAGATCGAAGCGCTTATTTCCTTGTGATTGTGTGCTTCCAATTTAAGAAGGTGTCTGAGTATTTCAACCGGAGCTTCATCGATCCACTTATCGATCTGTCCTCCGGCATTAGCGATATTGATTTGAATCTGCTCCTTCACGGCATAAAAAGCGGCAGCGATATGTTTGCACACCGGTCCATGTTCAAATGGGCAGGTGCAATGCCATTGTGTAATGACATCATGCCCTTCCAGGAGTACATGATACGAATCCTGCCCTTCAATGGTGGCGCTCCATCCTTCGCTGGTCTCTTGTAGATCAAGTATCTGATTTGCATCAAAGTAGGCTTTGCCTCGCTCAGCAATCAGGATATGTATTTCTTCTTCGAAGGCGTCTATCGGGATACTGCTCATTGGCGCACAAATCTTGCCAATCGTGTCTCTTGCCCAACCGTACAAACGATTAAATATAATCCACTGGCTAAATGCTCAACAGAAACCCGATTATGGTGGCTTGTGTTTTTCAAAATGGTTTGCCCATTGGCATTGATAATTTCATAAGTCATGCCGTCACTGGCTTTATCCCAATTGATGGTCAGCTCGTCAAATACAGGATTTGGTGTCACGGTTAAAGCGGTGGCCGAACGATCTAGGTCCTTAATCGCTGATGGATTCATAATCGATCTAAAGAAATCGATGGATGAAAGAATAGCCGGAAAAACGCATTGTCCATGGCTGAAGGTAGGATTAAGATTTATGGCTTGCACGTCCACGGCTCCTAAATCATTCATTGTAGTCTCTGCAACAATTGAGTTTTCGTACGGAACTTGTTCGTCACCACCGCAATAGTATAATCTAGTCGGAGCAGATGGAGCCCAGTTATACGTATCGTTGTCCTTTAAAGCAAGATTGATAGGGTGATTGGGGTTATTGACAATGCCTGTGATGACACTGTCCTGAAACATCTTTTTATTGATGGTATCGCCATCTAATGCTGTCAGGCCAAGAATCAATTCATTGTTTAACATATCGAGGTTGATATCCCCATTATAAAAGTTATTGATGAAGGTAGCAAATGGTTGTTTGAAGATATCGTTGATATCATTATACAAATTGCCGTAAATCGGTTGATAGCCCAAAAGAAGATAAGCGATATAGGCCGGGAAGCCATATGATTCATCGCTTAGAATTTTATCCCTCATCGTACCATAGATACTGTAGGGACCTGACATATGCGCAGCTGCGGAAACAGGATAAACAAAAGACCAAAAATCTTCAATTTCTTTATGTGTTGCCATGGAAGCGTGACCGCCTTGAGAATAGCCAGACATAAAAAGAAAATTTGGATCCCAGTTTGGTCCGGAATTAAATTCTAAAAATTCCAGACAGCCATTTAGCATATCCAATGATGCGGAAGCTTCAGTAGCAGCATGTACGTATGGATGGAAACCATGGGATGTACCAAGACCAAGGTAATCGGGAGCAACGGTAATAAATCCGAACGCGGCGTATCCAAGGGCGATTTCATATCCTCCTTTTTGTTGAGAAGGAACATCGGATGGACCATTGGTTGTACCATGTTCATACACCACCATTGGCAGGAAGGTGCCATCCGGAACCTGTGGTATCACCAGCAGGCCTGAAGCGGTATCCGGCAATTGATCTATACCGGGTGTTTCGTAGAGAATTCTGTACATGTCGACGTCATAATCTACCTGCAGACCAAAAAGAATTAATAAATCAATTTTTGTCTTAGTCCCTAAATAAACCTGGTCAATGAGATAATCCTGAGCCGAGAGAGCGGTACTGAATGACAGCACCGTGAAAAGAATGAATACTTTTGTATAGAATTTTCGCATGATTACAAATCTTATTTTAAGATAAAATATCCCAAATTGGGCCTTTCGTCGCAAAAATATAACATTTTTACCGAATATATAAATCGCAGCCACTGACCTATGTATACAGTTGAACATATCGGTATAGCCGTCAAGTCCCTGAAGGAAAGCAATCCCTTGTTTGCCCGGCTTCTCAATAGTGAACCGTATAAGGAAGAAGAGGTCGCTGAACAGCACGTAATGACCTCCTTTTTTAAGACCGGGGAGTCAAAAATAGAGCTTCTGGAAGCCACCCATATGGACAGTCCGATACAATCATTTATAGAGCGAAAAGGAGAAGGTATCCATCATATTGCTTTTGAAGTCCAGGATATTTATACGGAAATGAATCGTTTAAAAGCGGAAGGATTTCAATTGCTTCAGGAGAAGCCCGCATTTGGTGCGGACAATAAACTAGTTTGCTTTATTCATCCAAAATCTGCTAATGGGGTGCTGATCGAATTATGTCAGACCATTCGACAGGAAGAACCGGCCAAAGACCATGACCTGGAGCTTTGAGCATCTTGCGATTGCCTTTGCGGGAGCTTTCATTGCAGGCATGATCAATGCCCTTGCAGGCAATGGATCTGTGATCACCTTAACTATTCTGACAGAACTCATTGGATTGCCGGGTAACATTGCGAATGGCACAAATCGTGTTGGTGTATTATTTAATGCTGCCGGAGCGATGACAGGATTTGTTGGAAAAAGGGATCTGAATTACCGGCACCATATGATTTATATTTTGCCTGTCATTATAGGCGCGATTGGAGGGATTCTTCTTGCCACCATGGTTACTCATGCTCAATTTATGGGGGTATTCAAGATTCTGATGGTAATCATGCTCATCGTTATCCTGGTCAAGCCGGAAAGGTGGTTAATTGAAAAACCGGGAAAAACGGGCATTCCGAAATGGATTATCTGGATATTGATGGTTTTACTGGGGTTTTATGGAGGTTTTATACAGATGGGGATGGGGGTTTTCTATTTGGCGATGCTAGTGCTAATTGCCCGTTTACCAATGATTGAAGCTAATACTATAAAAGCGCTATCGGTTGGCATATTTACAATTTTAGCCGTCATAATTTTTGCAATATCAGGGCAAATTATCTGGTTTATTGGACTGACGATGGGTGTTGCTCAATTTTTTGGAGGATGGCTATCTGCTCATTATGCCAGTAAAATTCCGGGCGCCTCGAAATTGGCGTATTATGTTTTGATTCTGGCAGTAATGCTCTCGTTATTAAAGCTTTTTCAGGTTTTTTAGTGATTGATATTTGGCAGTCAGGATGGCCAAAATCAAAATAAAATGTCATAATATCGTTTTTGGAATGAATTATGTTGCATACTCCCGGAGGGTCTGATTGACGTGTTGGGGATGCCCATAAGCAATCATTCCACATTCAATTTCGTTAGTAGAATAAACTATATTTGATCGACTCAAGTAGTTATAAAATATTATGAGAAACACACACCTGTTGATATTATGTTTGTTGTTTATTGGCCCGGCTATTGGCTATGCGCAGTATTCCGGGATTGATGATGCTTTAAAGAAAGGTGATGCAAAAGCCCTTGGCATTTACTTTAGTGCATCTGTCGACCTATCGATTCCGGGCAGTGAACAGACGATGACACCTGATAAAGCTGTGATTTCGCTGACAAATTTTTTTAATAAGGAAGTTGTTAAAGGATATCAGAAAGTGCATACCAGTGCACCGCAGCAAGGCAGATCCAATTTTACAATTGGCGAACTTTCTACAGGGCAAGGCACCTATCGTATCACGCTGTTTTTTGACAAGGATCAGAAAATAACGGAAGTAGAAATCCGGAAATAATATTCAGAAAATCTTAATTAAATAGCACTTGGATTTTGCGATGATGCTTTTTCTTGTTCACTTATGACGAAGAGTCCAATAAACGTTAATAAGCCATTGACCGCCAGAATCAGGAATCCAAAAGTCAGGCCATTAAACCATTCTTTGGAATACGCATCGAGCAGATAGGCGATGATGGGGGATAAAATGCAAATCAGCAGCACATATTTATCCTTTATTTTTCTTTTTGTCATTAATCCAAAAGCAAATAAGCCCAACAAAGGTCCGTAGGTATATCCTGCGGCTCTGAATAATTCATTAATGATGGAGCCTTTGTTGATGAGCTGGAACATAAGAATCACACCCGCAAAAATAACGGCAATCAATACATGGACGCGTCGACGCACTCTCGTCTTATGGGTTTCTTCCTGGAATTCTTTTTTAGTTTCAAATCCAAGAAAATCCATACATATAGTGGTAGTCATGGCCGTCAGGGTGCCATCTGCACTATTGTATGACGAGGCTACCAGTCCGATGATAAAAGCAATCCCAATATACGCTGGCAAATGTTGCATGGCCAGTATTGGGTAAAGTTGATCTGCCTGACCCGGTGCTTCAAGTTGAAGGTGTCCGAGATACATCCAAAGCAGAGCACCAAGGGTGAGTACGAGGAGATTTGCCGCTACCAGGATGATAGAAAACAAATACATGTT
This sequence comes from Bacteroidota bacterium, assembly GCA_024642665.1. Classification (GTDB taxonomy): domain Bacteria; phylum Bacteroidota; class Bacteroidia; order Chitinophagales; family Saprospiraceae; genus Opimibacter. The sequence goes on along the minus strand of JAHEAR010000035.1, from coordinate 6,775 downwards.
TTTCTGAGCTTCGTCGATATTTTTACAGGATAGATTTTTTTGCATCATATCCTGATCCAATCCGGTCATAACGATCGTGATGAGTGCTCCACTTAAAAATTGTTTGAAAAAATTATTCGGATCACTCCATCCTCCTTCAAAGAAAAATACTTTAGCGAAACCAGCTTCACGCATGGCTGACGGGAGCGAAAAGATTGACAAATCAAGTTCATTAAGGACGGCATTGATCGTCAGAAAAATAGCGGCAAACATGCAGATCGTTTGGAGTGTATCCGTAAAGATGATTGTGCGAATGCCACCTTTATACGTATATACCCAAATCAACAGAATGGCAATGATGACGGTTATGTAAAATGGAATGCCAAAAGGGTCACAAAGTAAATGTTGAAGAACGATAACGGCCAGAAACATTCTAAACGCAGAACCAATCATTCGGGAAAGCATGAAAAAGGCAGAGCCTGTTTTGTAGGCGTTTGGACCAAATCGTTTTCCCAGATATCCGTAAATCGAAATGAGATTAAGTTTGTAATACATGGGCATGAGCACCAGTGATATGGCCATGTAACCAAGCAGGTACCCGAGTACCACCTGCATGTAGGAAAAGGCCATGTTATGTCCCCCGGCCCCTACAACCCCCGGGATAGAAATAAAAGTGACACCGGACAAGCTACTGCCGATCATCCCGAAAGCGACCAGATACCAGGGTGACTTATGGCGGTTGATAAAAAAGTCATCAGTGGAGGATCCACGGGAGGTGAACCAGGCTAAAAAGAGCAGCAGAATAAAATAACCTGCTACGATCGCTAAAATCAACGATGGGGCAATACCTGTAGAATCCATGGGGGAAAGATAGTTTAATGCTTGAATTTCGACCTGAACCTTTAGTCTTGTCACAAGAATTGTTGGATGGCTTGATCAACTTTTTTAAAACACCCCAAAAGCAGAAAATGAATTGAAAAAGTATGATTCTAATATTTCACTTGGTAGCTTACAGTGGCTTATATGTTATACTTTATTGCAATTCAATTCTTTCCATTCTTGCGCTTATATTTACGCCAGAATGGATTGTTATGCTGTCAATATGATCTAAATGCATAACGATTCACAATTTTAGGGTCATCCTTCCTATTGCATACTACTCAGAAGGAACTAATGGTATAGTCTGAACCCTTTAATGTAATACGTATATGATACCATCATAATTTTGATATTCCGGCACTCTGCTTGGATAGATTTCCCTGTTTTTATAGCCTGCCATCCTGACTGACGGTTCCCTCAGACTTTGATTTACACGTCTGAAATGGAGTTTTTGAAGAATAATTGATTGTGTGGCGGAATAATTCATATATCGGCACGGTGCTTGCATGTAAATTATGCATAAATCCATTACTTAACCGTCTTTGCCCCATAAAAGACCTGACTATGAGTTAATAACAAATGAAATAAAGACACAATATGATGCGAATGAACACCAAATTTAATTCGCCATTGTTCTATTTATGTTCCTTAAAAGGCTTACATGTATGGTATGCCTTTTTGCTCGTGCTTGGAGGTATGGTGATGGTCCATGAGGTTCATGGGCAGACAAATACTTGGACGGGATTGAATCTTACTAATGACTGGAACGATGATGGTAACTGGTCACTTGGTGTGGCACCAACGGCTGATCATGATATCGTCATTGACATCGATGCGGATATTGAGGTCACCTCACCCACTTCTTTAACCATCAACAGCCTGAACGTTACCTCTTCGTCGAATGTCAGTATAACTGCTTTAAATAGCAATCGTGCCATTACCATTGATAATTCCGGGAGTGGCATTGATTTAGGAAGTAGCCTGACGCTGAAAGGATCTTCCTCATCAATTTATATGAGTATTGGATTCAGTGGAAGCAGCAGAACCATGGATATTGATGGTTCTTTAATTTTAACGGCCTATGGTGGTGGTGGCCGATATAATTCATCTGGTAGTGTAACGACTATATCAGGATTATTAAAAAATGATTCTGTTGGAGGAGGTAACGCCGGGGAGATTGCTTCCTCCACATCAAATCTTTCTTTTAGTGCCGGAGGGACCTATGAACATGCCATAGCAGCAGGAATTATACCTTCTGCAACATGGAATTCATCTTCTATTTGCAGGATCACGGGGTCAACAACAGCTACCCCCGGTGGATTGAGTCAAGCCTTCGGTAATTTTATTTTTAATAGTTCAGGCTATTCGGGCGCTTCTTTTTTGCCATTTTCCGGGATGAGTATAGGTGGAAACTTTGAAATATTAAATACCGGATCTGGTTCTATCACGATGTCCCAGACACCACTCAATGTTAGTGGAAACTGTATTATTAGTGATGATTTTAGAATGGCTTTCTCTAGTGCTAATAAGGATCTTTACATTGCTGGTGATTTTACATTCGATGGAGGAACGCTGACGATGTCCTCCGGAAGTGGAAATGGAACAGCATACGTAACAGGAAACTGTACACTTTCCGGAGGAACGATCACGGAATCCAGTAGTGGTAGTGGATATTTTATTTTTAATAAGGTCGGCATTCAATTATATACATCAGGGGCTGCAATTTCAAATAGTATAAACTTTACAGTAAATAGTGGATCCACTTTACAAATGTCTTCACCTACAGAAGTTGTTGAAAGTACTTTTGGTACTTTCACGTTAGCTTCAGGAGCAACTTTGGGTGTGACTTCTGCTGCCGGAATATCTACATCTGGCGCAACCGGAAATATTCAAACACCCGGGAGAATATTTACTGCAGGTTCCAGCTTAATTTATAATGGAAGCGGTAATCAAAATGTAGGAAGCGGCCTTGCCAATACAAACAAAGCAAACCTGACCATTGACAATCCCGGAAATACCGTAACGCTCGATCAAAATACTTCGATCACAGGAGCATTGACAGTTACTGAGGGATCGACATTTAATTTATCTACATATACCCTGGCAAGCCCCAATGGTGTTGTCCTAGAAGGTGGAGCTTCCACCGGATCAGTGATCACCGGCACCGGGCAACTTACCTTGGGTGGAAATATCACTGTGAGTGATGCGGTAGGTGCCGGCACCGATGGCGCTACCATTGCCACCCCCATTTCCTTAGGCGCCACCCGAACAATCGCGGTGGCTGATGATGGTTCCGGAGCAACTGATTTGACCATCAGCAAAGTGATAAGTGGTGGGTATGGTATCATTAAAGTCGGAGCAGGTGAACTAGCTTTATCCGCTGCGAATACGTATTCAGGCTCAACCACCATCAATGCAGGTACAATTCGCTTAGGTACTGCTGCTGAAAGAATTGCCAATGGGTCACCCATGATTTTAGGTGGCGGTACTTTTAGTACAGGGGCCACAACAGGATTTTCTGAAACAGTATCGACGCTAAAACTAACAGAAAATTCTACCATCAGTCTTGGTTCCGGAGTGCATACATTAACCTTTGCAAACAGTTCAGGTCAATCATGGACGGCAGGGAAAGTATTAACGATAACCGGTTGGACAGGAACTATTGAAACCTCAGGGGGTGGTGATCAGGGTAAAATACAAGTGGGTGTTGGTGGATTAAGTTCCGGGCAACTGCAACAAGTGACATTCGATGGGTTTTCACCTGGTGCGGTTATTACAGGTTCCGGTGAGCTCGTTCCGAAAGCGCAATTATTTTACTCTAAATCAAGCAGTACGCCGGAAACACCAGGCAACTGGAATACAGAACGAGACGGTACAGGTACAGATGCCGTCGCGGCAGATTTTACAGCAGCAGGAATATTTTTTATCATTCAGGGAAGTGGAAATGGAGGAACTACTCCTCATACAATGACCACAGGATCTCCATGGACACTCTCAGGGGTAGGTTCTAAGATTCAAGTTGAAGATGGTGCTTCCCTGTTATCTCCCGCAGCTATAACCATAGGTGCCGATGGTGTTTTTCAAATTGACAATGGAGGAACTTACCAACATCAGAATACCGGTGTTTGGGCCACTACGATTTTTCAGGGCACTGAATTATTTGGCAATAGCAGTGCAATAGAAATCAATAAGACGGCGACTACAATGCCAGCCAACAATTCTTATGGTAATCTTTTGATTAATCTCACAACAGATCCAGGAGGAAATCTCAGTTTTAATGGAAATCTTTTGACCATCAATGGTAGCCTGACAATTTTAAACACCCAAAACAGGGAATTGCAGCTTGGAACAACAAGTTCCTCTTCTTTATTGATTGCGAATGATTTATCCATTTCAGGAGCGAATAGCAAATTTGTTTTTACGGGAGGAAATGGTTCTCCTTCAGTGTTTGTTGATGGAAGCGTTTTTGTCTCTTCCGGATCCTTAGATTTTTGTTCCTCCGGTGCTTCAGGTTCAAGTAGTTTAGCTATAAAAGGAAACTTTTCTCATACCGGTGGTTCAATTCTAAGTTCAGGAACCGGTGTTTCTAACGTAATAAATATTAATGGTTCGTCTACGCAATTGATCGAAAGTATAGGGTTCAATAATCCTCATTCGATTGATGTTGTCATTGCTCCAACCGGAGCCGGGCAGGTGGAGATTCAAAGTTCAAAAACTTTTATTGTAAATCCTTCAGCAGGTTTTACAATCAGCAATACTTCCTCTGCATCAGAACTTGTGGTCAATGGATCCTTAATAACAGGTGCTTCTGTAGTAAATAATGGTGCCGTCGAAATCAACGGAGTCTTTCAAATAAATAATTCCGGAACGGTAGGTGCCAATGCATTGACATATGGTCCAGTATCTACGCTTATTTATAATACATCTTCTCCATTTAATGTTTCTGCAGAATGGTCAGCAAATGCGACCAGTGCAGGATTAGGCGTGCCACAGGATGTGATCATTCAAAACAATAATGTGGTGTCAATGCCAAATACGGATCGAGGATTAGCCGGTGATTTAATTCTTTCTTCCGGTGGCTTAAGCTTAAATGGTACTTCAGGAAATCTTCATATTGCGGGTGATTGGGTAAATAATGGTGGAACCTTCAATCCAAACAACAGAAGGGTTGAGATGAATGGGGCATCAGCCCAGGTTTTGGGAGGATCTTCGGCGACTTCCTTTTACGATTTAGAGATCTCGAATACAAGTGGGGGTGTTATTCTTGACTCACCCATTGATATAGATGGTACACTGACTTTGACCACAGGAATTTTAGCTACGGATGCCACTAACTTTGTGTCTTTGAATAATACATCTTCAACGGCAGTTATTGGAGGTTCTTCTTCTGCTTTTATTCAAGGCCCGATGCAATGGGCGATTGGAATAGGGACCTATATATTTCCTGTTGGAAAAGGAACGAGCAATTATTTTCCGTTTGCGCTGGATGTTTCAGCGGCTTCTTCACCTATTGTGACGGTTGAAGCATTTGATTCAGATGTAGACGCAGGGGCTTCATTTGATGGGTCCTTAACCGGTATTAGTCATTCTGAGTACTGGAAATCTGTGCTTGATGCGGGTACCTTTACAGGAAGTGTTTCATTGACGAAAGTTGCAGCATTAGGAGATGAAGATATCTTAGGACAGAGTTCAACTGCAAGTGGGGATTATTCTGCTATTGGTGGAACCCCATCCAGTCCCTCTATAACAGGTTCTGATGATATAAGTAGCCTGGGTTATTTTGTGATGGCTACAGGCACTCGAAAATGTCCTGAATCTTCGGATGTGACACCGTCCGCGGATCAGCAGGTTTGTCAGGATGTACCTACTAACGAGCTTACCGTTACTATTTCAAATAGTTCCGGAATAGGTGATCCTACGCTTCAATATCAATGGTATTACAATTTGTCAAATAGTAATACAATCGTGGGTGCAACTAAAATTGGAGGAGCGACATCTCAAACATTTACTCCGCTATACGGAGTGCTGGAAGCAGGAACTGTTCGATATTATTTTTGTGTAGGATATGCTTCTGATAATACATGTGCGCAGGATGATGAAACACAATCTCTTGCGTCAAATACAGTAAAAGTTACTGTTAATACTTTGCCTGTATGTACGATTACGGGCGTTGATGAAGTGTGTCCATCTTCAGTAGGAACAGTTTTCTCTGCTCCTGCAGGACTTTCCTATAGCTGGAGTATTGCAGGCAGTGGCTCTATCAGTGGGGCAACTTCTAACCAGACAGTTGCAATCGATGCAAATTCCGGTTGCAATACCTTATATACAGTTTCAGTAAGCATAACAGATGGAAACACATGTAGCTCTATGTGTTCCTTGCCTGTTACTGTAATTGATATAACTGCTCCGACAATTACCGGAACAATAGCAGAAACTACGGTAGAGGGTTGTGTAGCAGGAGATGCCACATCAGCAGTGACTTCGGTAGCAGAACTTGAAGGCTTAGGCCTGACGATAACAGATGCCTGTACGAATGATGCAGCTTTGGTGGTGACCAGTGCAGATTCACCATCGGGAGTTTGTCCGATCGTTGTGACCAGGACGTATGTGGTAACAGATGCGTGTTCGAATAGCACGACAGCCGTGCAGATCATTAATGTAGATGATATGACTTCCCCGGAGATTACCGGAACGATAGCGGCAACTACGGTAGAGGGTTGCGTAGCAGGAGATGCCACATCAGCAGTGACTTCGGTAGCAGAACTTGAAGGCTTAGGCCTGACGATAACAGATGCTTGTACGAATGATGCAGCTTTGGTGGTGACCAGTACAGATTCACCATCGGGAGTTTGTCCGATCGTTGTGACCAGAACGTATGTGGTAACAGATGCGTGTTCGAATAGCACGACAGCCGTGC
>JAHEAR010000056.1 GCA_024642665.1 Bacteroidota bacterium | reverse complement strand
TTGTCATACCCACTTCTTCAATGTTGCATGATGAGGTCATGAGAAAAGTGGTATCCAAAGTCAGCAAGATCACTGTGGTCGTCACTACCGTATCGCATCCATTGGGATTGTTGAGATGAGTCACAAACACTCCCGCCTCAGAAGCATTGCATGTTGTGGAGTCTATTGCGATTTGTATAGCAGGCAGAATCGTGATGTATGTTGTGACAAAGCTATCACAGCCATCAAAGGTCTGCAGCATATTTTCATACGTCCCAGCCCCTGACTCCCAGAAGTATCCCAGCCAGATACTGTCTCCATCACAAAGAGATGTATCTACCTCAAAGATATAGGAAGGAAAAACCTCTACTGTATGTACCGAATCTGATAAGGTGATACATGCCGGTTGGGAAGAAGTCACGGAGGTGATGGTATAGGTCGTTTCTTCTGTCGGAAGATCAATAAACGTAAAGTCATCAGTGACACCATTGAAGACAAATGAACTCCCCGGATCAGCTTGTATTTCGATATCCAGCGTAAAGGGTGTATCGGTCTGAACGATCAGAGTAGCGGACTCATTGTCGCAGATATAGGTATCACCTGCAAGGGATACATCGATATTGGGTAGTACTTCCAGGAGAACTGTATCCATCCCTGGGCAATTGACTCCATCAGTGACGGTGACAATATACTGGCCGGATTGGTCGACGGTGATGGTCTGAGTGGCATCTCCGGTGGACCATGCATAGGTGGCACCGGGATTACCTGCGTCAATTAATACGTTTGTGCCTTCGCATACTTGCTGGTCAGGGCCGAGGTCAACAACTACATGGCCTAGTTCCTCAACTTCGATATAGTATTCGGCGATATTACTCATTGCACCTGACTCAGTGGTAAACTGTACTTCAATAGTGCGAAGTCCTGGTGTAGGTTGTTGTGAAATATTCTGATAAACGATGAGTTGGAGTGCATCTTTGAAATCCTGAAAAGTGGCACCACCTGCATTTATCAGGGTGATGCTGGAAGTACCTGATCCAACGGGATCAATATTGGGAATGGAGCCGGTATAGATCAGAAACTCATTTGGTGCATCAGGTATTGGTGGTGCGATTGTGATTGTTATCTCCGTGAGTAAAGCATCTGCAAAAAGCCCAATATCTGAATCAGTAATCACTACGCCATCTATATCAAGGCAGTCAAAGGGGACGACGCCATTGCTGTCATCACAGTCCAGGTCAAGCATAACATCGCATGGCGCAGGATTGGCATGTTCAAGAATGGAGCTAATACCAAAAACATGGAACTCAGCATTACATAAATTGGTTAAGGAGCCATCTAATAAGTTAAGCAGAAGAAAAGTATTATCCCATGTATCAGTTCTCTCTGTGACAAGGAGAGTATTGCAGAATGGTGAGGCAGTTATACCGAGGTATTCCCCCCATGGAGGTGGTGGTTCAGGAATCGTTAAAAGAAAACTGCTATTAGCTGGATTTGCGGTATCCACTTGGACTAGTCCTGAAGGATCAGGCGATATAAAATAAAAATTTCCATTATATAAACACATGTCACTCTTGGCGGGGTATCCTGTCTCTCCAAGATTTGTAATAGAATTGCTAACAACGTCTATTCTGTAAATTGAAGTACCGTCTGAGGGTCCATCCATAGAATAAAAAACAGTGTTACTTACAGCAACAAAGCCCGATAAGAGATATATTGGTGGAATTGTATACATGGTGATAGTGAATCCAGTAGTAAGATCTAAGAGGTTTATACGTGTTCCATCTATCCCAAGAGCATGGAAAAAATAATAAGAGCCGTCGGGTGCAAATGAAACACCAGAATGTCCACCAATTACATTAAAAAGGCCTGTCTGGCTGCATCCATTGCCGCAGGAGTTAAACTCAAAGGAGCTCCAAATACCTGTGCCTACTCCTACGGTTTCATAAGGCTGAGCTAGCATTTTTTCAAAACAACAAAAAGTCAGGCAAGACATAGTTATAATACATATTCTATATCTAGTAACCTCTAAATAAAAGAGTCGAAAAAGTGCCAAAATAATACGTATACCTAAATTATTATTAATTCAAAATAGCCATGGAAATGCTGGTAAAAATTCCATGGCTACTAAGTTCAATGGACTCATGGATAACACTGTGTTACTTCACAATCCCCATCAACAGAAAAAGCATAAGTACCGGTAGTCGTAATAGTTACATTAATAGATTGCGGAAAAACCTGGCCATGTTGAAAAGTAATATTGAGTACCACAGGTCCATCTACGTTAGAAACCTTGATATGAAAACTATGATTCTCTTCCATACAAAGTAGTTTGTATTGACCTGTACCGCTCAACGATGAAGAAGAGTTTTTCAACCCATCAATATCTAAACAACCATCAATGTCATCAGAACAAGAAGCAGCATCTCCATCCGTTGTACCACAAGTTTCAAAGGTGATCGAATGGCCTGAAACAAATAAAATCCTTCCGCAGCAATCATCCATATTGGGACAGTCACCGCATTCGTCTACATATCGGTTAGTGATCGCCTGATTATCTAGTGGAAGTGTCTCTGCAAGTTCGGCCTTTTGTTCGCATCCAATCATCAGCGAGGAGAGTAGTAATGTTATAAAAATAGAGAAATTAAAAGTAAATTTCATGATTATTGTTTTTTTAGGCATTGGCCTCCAATAGCTATGGTGGCAACGGAGGTCACTGCCTTGTTAATAAATAATTGAAGTCGTCATGTATTAACGTCGCTTATGACTTGCGACCACCTCACCTCAGGGAAAGAGGGAGGTGCTGCCCTTGTATCGGTGAGCCCGGTGTTCTTTGTAAGCCACCAATACCCTGATATACAGCACAAAAGAAAGATTTTATTCAAGCTTCCATTGAGGCAAATGCTGCAGCATCGAAGCTTGGCTATCAATTAGATTTTGGAGAAATGATATAGAATTGGTTACAGGTTTCATACCCGTACAGATTTTATTAAATGATCCTGAATCGGGTGAGGGCAATAAAACAAAAGTTACAAAAAAAAACTTCATATCCAAGCTATTTATCAGTTTTGTTTTAAGACAAAAGGACTAGCCGTTGTTGGAGTTTGCTCCAACGACTTGTGTACTTTTGAATTAGCTGTTGAGACAGAGATGCAGGAGCAAACTCCGTGCATCGGCCATGTCGCGCGGATTATAATGATAAAGAATTTTAAGATCGTGTAAAATTAGCCTCCCGATAAAAGCCGGGATGGAGTTTGCTCCAACGACTTGTGTTCTATTGAATTAGTTAATGAAACAGAGATGCAGGAGCAAACTCCATGCATCGGCCAGTCGCGCGGATTATAATGATATAGAATTTTAAGATCGTGTAAAATTAACCTCCCGATAAAAGTCGGGATCGGCCAGGTCAATTGGTTTTATGGCCACGTGTTACCTTAAATTAATAGGACTAGCCGTTGTTGGAGTGCTTGTCCGCCACAGGCGGATTCTCCAACGACATTTCTAAACAAGAAGAATTTATTTTTTCTCCTTACAACAATTGGGTTTGCCCCCTTTGCCCCCTGAAGGGGGTACCTGTTTTGAATGATTGAACACTTTTCAATATTTCTTTTTCGGCACTTTACAAGAACAACTAAATCAAAATGGGGACGATCAATTCATCTCAACATTCTCAACCATTGCAACCGACAGGCTGCTTGACTCAGCACATGCTCCATCTGAAAGTCTAAAAACCCGTTTGTGTTCCATTGAGTAATCTGTTTGCAATGAAGGCGAAGTCCTTCATTGTTGAAACAGAGATGCAGGAGCAAACTCCTCGCATCGGCTATTTTTGGTGTATTAGTTTTTAAGAAGGAGTATGTTGCGGAGCAACTCCCCTAAACTATCTAAACAACATGCGGCTTAGGCGCAGCGTGCTAAACCAAAGAGACCGTCAGGTATCTTGACTCAACTTTCTTACAATATTGTTGTTTTGCATCCTGATTACAGAACTACTATGCACAGAATACTTTTAATTCTTCTGAGTTTACTTACCTCCAACATACTTTTTGGCCAAACTGGAGTGATTCAAGGCAAGACCACAAACGCCTTCAATAAAGAGACCATCCCTTTTGCTGTCATAGCAATCGAAGGAACCACGATTGGTACAACTTCGGATGAAAATGGGGATTATATCCTCTCCAATCTTGAACCGGGGATGTACAATCTGAAAGTAAATTTCATTGGCTTTAAGCCCTTAACGATTTATGAAGTGCAGGTTAGAAATGCAACACCCACCTTTGTTCATATTGAAATGGAAGAGAATACTGTGCAGATGGAAGAAGCCATTGTGACGGCACAAGCCTTCCTAAAAAAAGAAGAAAGTCCGGTGAGTCTAAACAGCATTGGCGTAGCAGTGATTAAAAGAAACCCGGGCGGCAACAGAGATATTTCAAGAGTCATTCAATCCCTGCCCGGAGTAGCCATAACCTCCAGTTTCAGAAACGACATCATCGTACGCGGTGGCTCGCCTAATGAAAACAGGTTTTACATCGATGGCATTGAAGTACCAACCATCAATCACTTTAGCACGCAAGGCGCTTCAGGTGGTCCGGTGGGTTTGATTAATGTGGACTTTATTTCTGATGTGGATTTTTACTCAGGCTCATTTCCGGTCAATCGCGGAAATGCCTTAAGTTCTGTGCTTGAGTTTCAATTCAAAGAAGCACGCACTGACAAACCAGCCTATAGCTTTACCATTGGATCAAATGATCTCGCCGCCACCATTGAAACACCCCTGACCAAAAACTCCACATTGATTGCATCCTACAGGCGAAGTTATTTGCAGTTGCTATTTGAAGCACTCGGCCTACCCTTCTTACCCAAATACGATGACTTCCAATTTAAGAGTGAAATCAAACCCGATAAAAACAATATCATCGATATCATTGGTTTAGGCGCCATCGATAATGTTTCGCTGAATACCGGTGTGACGATGACTGAAGAAAACGAATACATCCTGTCCCAGATTCCGACCAACAAACAATACAACTATACGATTGGAGGACGCTGGCGTCATTTTCGAGAGAACACTTACAACACCGTTGTGGTGAGTAGCAACTACCTTAACAACACTGCGCAAAAATACAAAGACAATGACGACAGCAGTGAGGACAATTTGTTACTGAACTACAAATCATCAGAAGCCGAAACAAAAATGCGCTTGGAACAAACCAGTCGAACGAATGGATATAAGATCAATTTCGGTACCGGCATTGAATACGCGAAGTACACGACCGACACGTATCAGAAGTTAGCCAATGACATTACGTTGAACTACACCTCTGTACTGGACATGATGAAGTACAGTGCCTTTGGGCAAGTCAGTAAAAACATTCTCAATGAACGCATGAGCGTTTCCTTTGGGCTTCGAATCGATGGTAATACCTTCAACGATCATATGGCTAATCCGTTAAATCAAATCTCTCCGGTACTGAGTGCATCCTATAGTCTGAGTAAAAAAATAGCGATTAGTTTTAATACAGGCATCTATCATCAACTTCCCGCCTATACTACTCTGGGGTATCGGGATTCCACCGGTGATCTGGTCAACGAAGATGTCACGTATATACAGGCAAAACATCTGGTCCTAGGTGTTGAATATAATACCAGCAAAAACTCACGATTTACCATCGAAGGATTTTATAAACACTACAGCAACTATCCGCTGGACCTGATAGATTCTATTTCGCTGGCAAATAAAGGAAGTGATTTTGGGGTGATTGGAAATGCTCCTGTTATTTCTAATAATATAGGTAGATCCTATGGGCTTGAATTGTTTTTTCAACAAAAATTATTCAATGATTTCTATGGCCTCTTCTCCTATACTTTTGTCAATAGTGAATTCCAAAACATTGAAGGAGCTTATGTCTCTTCTTCCTGGGATTATCGGCATATGCTTAGTGTCACCGGTGGAAAGATTTTCAATCACGGCTGGGAAGTTGGTGCCAAATTCAGATACAACAGCGGAAGTCCCTACACACCTTACAATCTGACCGAGTCTGCTTTAAAAACAAACTATGACGTGACGAATGCGGGTATTCCTGATGTTAGTCAACTGAACACGCGCCGTGTAGAAGCTTTCTATCAACTGGATATCCGTGTGGATAAAAAATACAACTTCAAAAAGTGGACACTTGACGTATATCTGGATATTCAAAACGTCACCAACAACACCACCAATGAGCAACCTTATTTTTCCGTGGAACGCGATGAAGCCGGAAATCCAATTACAAACCCTGAAAATGCAGCGTATTATATTCCGAAAGCTATCGACAATGTAGCGGGTACGATTATTCCGGGCATTGGCGTTATTGTGGAGTTTTAATGCTTCAAGAACAGAATTACAATTCGAGTAGCCCTTCCGGAATCGTCATATGAATTATCTTTTCTGCTTTATCGATCTCAGCGATAAGATCCTCGTGCATTGGAATTAATAATTCTTTGCCATCCAGTTCAACAACCGCCATCAATTGCTGAGGAAACTCTTCGGTGCGCAGGATGATAAATGATCTGGAAGTTGCTTCGTCTTTGATGGTATAGTCCGCCCACTTTTCTTTCAAACTTCTCGGTGAATTCTGGTGTCTCGGTTTGATTAATTCAGTTTCCATCCATAGTTCCTTTCCTCCCAAAGCATCAGATTGATCTTTTCCCTGGACTCCTTTCAGACTAATGACAAAATGCGCCGCATCCTGCGCACTCATCACTTTGAATGGCACTTTGGACCCATCGATATCCAAAAAAATATAAATGCCTTTTTGGATATACCCTTTAAATTTTTCTTCAAGCATCACGCGCAATTGACCGGCAGTGCCATGCGACTTCAGTGTTTTTCCAATGAGAAAAAAATCTTTGACTTGAGGGTAAGCAGACATTAATTATGGTCAATCATAATCTGTGAAAGAATATAGCCTTTGCTTGCATGCGCCGTCCAGGGTTTTCCAATACAAGGACCAAAATCACCCAGCTCAATACATCGACTGTCGAGAATCGTATCTACTCTGGACACCAGACCGATATCGCGAACGTACGTCTCATGAACAAACCGCTTCATCAACTCATCATCGCTATCCGCTTGCCTCACCTCCATCACTGTGCCTGTCGGAAACGTAAACAATCCTGCAGTGCCTGCCCCATCAATAGAGATAATCCTGGCATCCCAATATTCGTATGGTTCCATAAACTCTGTACCAACCTGAATTCTGGTCTGAGGATTTATATACGCCGTAGCGATCCATCGCTGGCCTTTATACACAGGCATGATCAATTTTCTGAAAATCAGATTTTCCTCCGTTCGGTTAGCACTATTTTCATCATAGCCGGTCGACCACACATCTGTCTGCACCCAATTTTGAGAGGCATCCGATCGTCTTGATCGATGGATATAATAACTCGTGTCTCCTGCTGAAGAAATATTAATGGAAACAATCTCCTCCCGCAACTGAAATGTCATTGTGTCTTTTTTGTTTCCACCGGGCGCATCATCAAAGACAATAGAGTCCACCTGATACTCGATGTATTGACCTATCCTGAGGGGGAAATATTCTTTGCTATTTGGCACACCGGGTTGGACCATACCATCATTTCCACAGGAGTAAAAAATAAAAATGTAGCAGAAAATAACAAAGATTCCTACCCGCATAGTTAAACAATTGAGCTGCCCTGAATGATACCTCCACCGATGACATCATCTCCTTCGTAAAAAACGGCAGATTGACCGGGTGCTACGCCTTTTACATTGGCGAGAAATGAAACCTCTACATCCCCATTCGGCATTTGCTTTAATTCACTGACGGTGCCGCCATCGCGGTAACGAATCTTTGTGACGGCTTCCTGGCCAGGAGCGAGTGAATCATACTTTAAGAGATTTACCCCTCTCACCATCATTCGATTGCGAATGAGATCTTCTTCTCTTCCAAGCACGACAGTGTTAGTCTCCGGAATTATTTCTGATACATACATTGGCTCCTGAAAAGCTCTTCCCAAACCTCTGCGTTGTCCAACGGTGAAGAATGGATAGCCCGGATGCTCTCCAAGCAACTCTCCATCTTTATTTATAAAAGTTCCCCCTGCAACACTTGCTTCCAGATCCGGTATTCTTCGCTTGAGAAATCCTCTGTAATCATTGTCCGGCACAAAGCATATCTCAAAGCTCTCTGCTTTTTTTGACAACTCGAGATAACCAAAATCTGCCGCCAGTTGCCTGACTTCCGGTTTGGTCATCCCTCCCAGTGGAAACATACTTCGACTGAGGCACTCCTGACTTAATCCCCAAAGCACATACGACTGATCTTTATTGTGATCAACGGCTCGTTTGATATATTTACGGCCATCCAGTTCGCCGATCTGCGCATAATGTCCGGTAGCGATGTAGTCACATCCGAGCGCATCAGCCCGTTTGATTAAGGCCTCCCATTTGATATGGGTATTACAGAGGACACATGGATTGGGCGTTCGTCCGGAGAGATATTCATCCACAAAATTATCGATCACATAATCTCCGAATTCTTCACGGATATCCACAATAAAATGATGAAAACCCATGTCAACAGCCACCTGCCGCGCATCATTGATACTATCCAGACTGCAGCACCCGGTTTCCTTGCGATCTCCCCCACTGGTGGCATAATCCCACGTCTTCATGGTGATCCCCACGATCTCATACCCCTGATCCTGCAGGAGCATAGCCGTTACGGTGGAGTCTATGCCACCACTCATGGCTACCAGTATTTTACCTTTTTTACTCATTTTTTCAGGGGGCAAAGATACGGGAAAAAGGGCAAGGAGTGAAGGGCGTAGGGCGTAGGGCGTAGGGCATGGGGCAAGGAGCATGGGGCATGGGGCGCAGG
>JAHEAR010000009.1:100108-108151 GCA_024642665.1 Bacteroidota bacterium | reverse complement strand
GTTGTCCACCAGGTGTTTGGGTCTGGTAAGTCACCGTAGACTGTGCGTTCATATCCGTCGTCATCGCTGTGACAAATACAAAAGCAAGTACAAAAGGAAGTAGCCCTATGCTCTTGGCAGCCGCTCCCTTAAAATTTGAAAATGCTTTTTTCATGAGAAAACTTTGTTTGTTTAAAATGAGATTAAAATACTTCTAAAAATTTCAGACTGTTATCCCAACACATTCAAACAAACAAACAACGTACCCGGCGTCAATCCTAAGCGTTTAGGAGACAAACACAGATACCTTGTTGAAGGCTATTCTACAGGTTGAGACTAAATTAAATTACGTGAATAATATAATTTCAGTCGGTTTTAATACCTCAAAACTAATATATCATATGGTACTTAGAAACACCCTAAGCCCATTATACTACAATAAGTTAGCAAGTCTTGTGCCAAGTTTTTCATTAAGCCCCTCATATTACAATTAAAGAGAATTTGTAAAGAATTGCCAAATAAACTTTTACTTTAGGAAGGGAGGTAAGTGGAAAGAATTCAAAAAACAAGATAAGGGGCAAAAAAAAAATAAAATTTATTGCACTAATTCCGAAAAAAGATGAAAATCGCCCCTAATCCGGTTAAAATCATAATCAGAAGGCGAAAATGCGTTTGTTTGACCACTTTGACCATTACGATCCCCGTAACCAATCCAATCAATAACGCTGGCAGAAGAATCAAATCAATTTTAAGGGACTCAATATTGATCGTTTTCCAGGTCCAGATATGAAAGGGAAGTTTAAAGATATTAGTCAGGAAGAAAAGCCAGGCGGAGGTACCAATAAATACCTCCTTTGGGGTCCTCAAGGCTAAGAAATACACCTCAGAAAATGGGCCTGCCAAATTTCCCACCATAGTCGCAAAACCTGCAAGACTACCCATAATTGAGGCAAAAATTTTATTGTCCGGAATTTGATACGTTTTTCTTCTGTCTGCCACCCACATCAATAACACACTTAAAAAGATGATGATGGCCATACCCTGCTTAAACTGACTTTCAGGAAGATCCTTTCCAAACCAAACCCCAATCAGAACGCCTGCAATCATCCAGGGCATCAGCTTTTTCAAATAGGCCCATTCCGCATGACGGTTGTAATAAAGCACCGCAAAAACATCCCCCACGATCAGTAACGGCATCAAAACCCCTGTCGATGCTTTGCTGCCAAAAACAATCGCTAAAAGTGTTGTGATGATGGCCCCAATTCCTTTGATGCCTCCTTTTGCTACCCCAAGGAGAAAGGAAGCTGCTATGGCCAGCAACCATCCATTGAATGAAATACCTTTCACTGATAAAACTTCCCACATGCGTCACGTAAGGTCGGCATAAGTTTTGAGTCAGCTGGCTAATGGTTTTTGAAATATGCTACCCTATTTAATCGTTTTACCTTCTGCATCCCCTTTGCGTTAACACATAGCTTAGATCACTACATTATTTAGTTGGAATCAAATTTGCCGGCAGTCCAGATATGGACAACAGCGGCTATTAAATTATTGTGTGATTGCCAGATGACAAAACAAAGAATACTTCATGGATTGAAAATTGTCATCATCATCCTTTTGGTGATGGCTATTTCTATGTTGGTCATTCTTCGTTGGAAGAGTAATCTTATTATTGATAAAGTGCTATCTACCGTGCAGAACGAATTGGCAGACTCGCTTCAGTATACCACCGCTGACATGAATTGGTTCAGCCATTTTCCATTAATGTCTGTTCAAATTTATGACCTGAATATTGGTTCAGAGAAAACACCCTTCATTCGTCACAGTGATGTAGCCTTAGTCATTGGATTATTCCCCTTGCTTAAAAACGAAATCATTGTCAATCAGTTGGTGATCCAGGAAGGAACCATTACGCTGCAGCAAAAGAATGGAAGATGGTCTTTTGATATTTTTAAAGAGAAAGAAAACAAAACGGGAGAGGCATACCATACACAGATTCGGCAATTAGTAATTGATAATGTAACCTTCCACTATCAGGATGGGTCCTCTGATCTTATTGACATCGTGATAGAGCAAGGTGAATTCAAAGGAAGTATGGAGGGTGATGTTCTTAAAACAGACATGCATCTAAAAAGCACTATCCGATCCTTTTCCATGAGTAATTATTTTTTACCAACGGCATTTCAATCCAACCTCTACGGAAAGTATTCCATTGACTTTAGCAACGGATTGCAAAACTTTCAAGAGGTGGAAATTGAGCATGAAGCCATACAATTACTGATGAATGGTTCATTGCAAAAGGATACTGTTGACATGGCTTTAAGTTGGAAAAAGGGAAACCCGGAATTACTCAGGAAATGGTTGCCGGAAAAATTATTGGCTGAAACAAAAGGATATCAGATCAGTGGCGTAGTCGAAGGGCAAAGCATAATAAAAGGTGTGCTTTCGAAAACCAATGACTTAAACATGAACGCTAACATTTCCCTAAAAAATGGAAACATTACTTTTCTTCCCTCTAAAGAGAAAATCAATGGCATTCGAATTGAACTGGATTATGACAATTCCAAAAACAAAAAAGAATCAAGGAATGAATTGGTGGTATCATTTGAAAAATCCGAAACATTCACAGGTCGTGTGGACATTAGAGAACTGAAGAACCCGGTATTTGACCTGGCTTTTGATGGTTCATTACATTCTTCCTTATTAAATCTACTCGAAATGCCGGGATTGCATTTTGAAAACGGAACGATGGAAATAGATCATTTGGTTTTGCATAAAATTCAACCTTCAAAATTTTCAGTTCAGACACTTTTCGAACAAGGCATGGAGTCAGTCAATATCAAAGACCTGCGCTTCACCTATTTCTCTAATGCGATTGAAATCAGTAAAGGAAATATTCAACTGGCCGATCATCAGATGAACTTAGATTTGAATAAATTGGTATGGAATAAAGCAACGATCGCTGATTTCAAAGGCTCCCTGTTATTTAAAGAAAACAAGCTGGATTATCAATTATCCGGGCAGCTCTGTGAGGGAGAATTCACAACAACGGGTGTCGTCTCGGGTCTAAACCAGCGACCTTCCATTAATGCTTCCTGGAAAGTCTCAGGCATGGCTATCGATCAATTGCTTAAAAGCTTTTCCGATTTTGATCAAACCTTCATTACCTCAGAAAATTTAAGCGGAAAATCAAATCTTTGGGTGGAATCTTATTTGCCATTTGATGAAAAATGGAATTTGCTTTCAAAGCAGGTAGTGATTAAGAGTGCTATCGAAATTCGTGAGGGTCGATTGAAAGGGATGCAGACATTTGAAGACTTTAGTCAATTTGTTCACCTGGATGATTTAAAGGATATCCGGTTTAATCAGATCCGAAATTATATGCTGATCGAAAAAGGAAAAGTCTTTCTTCCGGTGATGTTTATTCAATCGAATGCGCTCAACTTAAGCATTAGTGGCGAACATGGTTTTGATGAAAACATCATCTACTATCTGAAACTCAATGCCGGACAAATTGCCGCCAATAAATTAAAGAAAACCCAAAAGAACAAGGACTATGTCAGGGCCAGCAAGAGCGGTTGGATCAATATGTATTTTGCTCTTAGTGGAACCACACAAGATGTCAAATATCAACAATATAAAAATGCAGTGATCGCCGGTTTTGAACAATCAACGATGATCAAAGAAAAGCTTCGTGACGAGTTGGTTGAAAAATTTGGATATGAGGTGTACTGGCTGGAGCCGAATGAGTGGGAAGATATACCGGAGTATGAATAGTGGTGAGTAGTGAAGGGTGAGTAAAAAAATTACGGAATAATGAAAATTCAACCTGCGTTCCTGTGCCTCTGCGTGATAATTATTTGGGTGAGTGGTGAGTGGTGAGTGGAAAATAGGAACGCGCATTATTTCAGGAGAAACATTTTTCCTGAGGTGTCGAATTCCTTTGATGTGATTCTGTAAAAATAAAGGCCGCTTCCGGATAGGACATTTTCAAACACTGGCATGCGCTGTACACCTGCACTAAGCTGACGAACATAAGACTTCACTACAATGCCGTTTATGTCGATAACATTTAGCTGAACTTCGGAGGGAGCATTTAGAAAGAAGGAGATGGATGTTTCATTCTTCCATGGATTGGGCGCACAAACTACCAGATGTTCTTTGGTGTCTCCGTTTGATTTCACAAAACTTAGAGAAGGCATCAATGACTGTTCGTTGCTGAGATATAATTCTGCTGCAGTGATGTCGGAATTAATATGGACTGAAGAACTTAATTGGCCAGCTTTCCTTGCTTGCAACTGAAGGGTAAATAATGTTTCTCCTGCTGCTACATCAAGTCCATTTGCATCTAACCAACAGAAAGTCATTCGATCACCAAACAGGGCAAAATCTGTATTGGAAACAGAAAGTTTTCCGGGGAGTACATTGATTATCTTCATGCCTTCCGCAGCCAGTGTAAATTGCATGCCCAACAGGCTTTGATCTGAATTTATGTGGATTGGGACTTCTATAATATCTCCTGAATTAAATGAGTAATCTTCTGCGTAAAGTGGAAGTGGTGCAAGGGTCTCTCTGGGTATAAGGGAAGTGAAATTTGGTTGGGCTGTCCCGTTCAGGTCACCGATTTTGACGCCAATAAAATCCAGGCTTTTTTCATCTAAATATGGATTGGTCACCACATAACCCAAATGGAACCAGGGATCTAAAGTGTCTTGCATTAAAGATTCTTCTGAAATAAATCGCCAGCTATAATTGTTTGGCAGTTCTATATAAATGCCAAGAATAAGTTTCCTTAATTCAATAAGATCAATGGCGCTTATCGTTTGAGAATTATTGGCATCAGCAGCCAGGTATTCAAAGAGTGTTGTGAAGGGGTCTTTGCCCAGTAAATGTTTTTGGATTTTAACTAAATCCAGAATGCTTACACCATTCCTATGGTTATCATTTTTTTGGGGCGTTATGGTTACATCAATTCCAGGCTCATAGTACAATTGGTAACCGCCATTTTCTGAAGTGAAATAGGATGGAAATAAGTATCCGGGGGCAGTTACCCTTACCTCAACATCCTTAATGCCTTCTCCAAAAACTGTCCTGATAAAGCCATAATAAAGCGAGTCTGAAGGTGGTTCACAGCATCCTGTATCATCAACCGTAAAAGCGAGTTGAATATCCTTTTTATATATGCTTCTTTCATCCCAATCTACTTCTCCATTACAATCCAGATCAATACCGTGATCTGCCACCCAAATTGACCATGGAATCGGCACACCATATGCAGGCAGTTCACATTGATATATCATACTATCGGGACTATACTCCAAAGAATCAAAGCTGAATAAAAATTCATCTTTTGAAGAACAATCATCCAGGATAAAGGCAGAATAGTCTACGGCGGAC
This sequence comes from Bacteroidota bacterium, assembly GCA_024642665.1. Classification (GTDB taxonomy): domain Bacteria; phylum Bacteroidota; class Bacteroidia; order Chitinophagales; family Saprospiraceae; genus Opimibacter. The sequence goes on along the minus strand of JAHEAR010000009.1, from coordinate 102,775 downwards.
AAAGTGACGTAACAAGAAATTGGAACTTCAACAATATAATAATCATTTGTATCCAGTACCTCCGGTGTCTGACAATCATATAAATTCATTTGCATCTCACAGATTATCTCTTCACCACAAGTATCTGAAACGATCCATTCAATTCGGTGGTATGGAAGACATCCTGTATTCAGAGGAATACCCGATAGCCTAATTGCATCATCAGGTGACATTTCGGTATCAAAAACCAATTCCGCACTTCCATTCGTATCGGGTTCGAATGTAGTCACAGGTTGAAGAACAATTGCTTCCGCTGTGTCAAATAAATACAATAACACCTCATAATTAAGCGATCCGCAATCAGTACTCATGTTCAACCTTCGTTGTACATGAACACTACATGATGTAGCCTCCGGGTCTTCCTCTCCAAGAAATATTTGATTGTTATCAGGAAAGCGCACGCCATCATCTTCAACACACAGATTTACGGGAGCGGTTGGACAATTGAGGATTTCAAGGTCACCCGATTGGGCAACTAAGTGGTTGGCTGATGCATAACACAACAACCCACACAACATAATGAGTTTGAGAAGCTTGTTCATGAGCTAAGATTGAAAGCATCAACTGATCTGGATACATCTGAAGGGCTAAGTTAAATATAGTCATTTTTTAAAGCCCTGAGACTGTGAGACCTGAGACTATTGGACATGGGGCGAAGGGCAGAGAGCAAAGGGCAGAGAGCAAGGGGCAGAGAGCAATGGGCAGAGAGCAATGGGCAGAGAGCAATGGGCAGAGAGCAATGGGCGAATAAAAATTACGAATTACAAAAAATAAAAAGTTTCCCGCAGATAACGCAGATCCTCGCAGATTAGATTTTTGATTTTCAAGCAATGGTAATCAAGACTTAACCCCTCTCATCTGAAATAACCGTAAAACCGTTCATCTTTAACCGTTCACCATTCACCCTTTCTTAACGTCCACGAGATATTTGTCCTTAAAATACTCGTCATCGAAATAATTGGTCACCGGAATGGAAACTACCTTATAGGGAGGGGGAAGTTCTTTTCTAAAATCTGTTGGATTCCCCCCTTTGTAAATTATCCAGTGCTGATCAGGGACAAGGTGTTTTGTCCAGGCGATCATCTGCGTGAGTGTCGTCACTGCCCTGCTGAGAATGATGTTGAAGTTTCCTATGTGATCATGGACCCGTCGGTGAACGGTCGTTACGTTTTTTAGTCTAATTTCATTTGCTATCTCATTGACTACAAGCAATTTTTTTGCAGTAGAATCCAGCAAGGTGAACTGCACTTCCGGAAAAAGAATGGCTAATGGAATCCCGGGAAATCCACCACCTGTTCCGACATCCAAAATCTGAGCACCATCTTTAAACGTATAATATTTGGCAAGCGCAAGCGAATGAAGGATATGGTGTTTGTACAGATGCTCAATATCCTTACGACTGATCACATTAATCTTTTCATTCCAGTCCTTGTATAGAGGCCCTAACGCAGCAAGTTGCTCGATTTGCTGTTCTGTCAGATCAGGAAAATATTGTAGAATTAATTCCATGTTTTCTTTTTAAAGACTATTGAAAACAGCCCCATACCTGCAAGATATATCGCATATCCTAATTCCAATATCGGAAACCAATAATTCGTGTCTTCATCCCCGAGTTTATTTGTCCAGACGATAAGCGATTGCCATCGGAGCAACAAGCCCAATAAAAAGAATACACTAAACCAGAGACCCGGCTCAATTAGCCATATTGGTATCAAGAGAAGCCAATGGACTATTAAAGCAGTGGCATAGCTGGCAGGTTGCCACAAATATTTCGCACCATAGTGATGTCCGGCAGAAAGGTGTCTGTGCTTTTGATGCAACCAATCGAAGACAGTTACTTCCGGCTTTGAAAACACATGTGCTTCTTTATCAAAACATACCTTCACATTGGAAATAGCGGCGGCTTTCTGCACCCAAAGATCATCATCTCCGTAGGGAATGTGCCGGTGATCCTTATATGGGTTTTCTTTCTGAAATAATTCCTTTGGATATAGTATGTTTCGACCAACGCCCATGTATGGTTTTCCGACTAAGGTCCATGACAAATATTGCATGCCTGTCATGATGGTTTCGAAACGAATGATGCGATTTAAGAGGCCTGCTTTTCTCTCGTATGGGGAATATCCCAGGACCATGTTTTTTTCAAAAGTATGACTGACCATTTGATGTATCCATTTTGTCGAAGCAGGATAACAATCTGCATCTGTGCAAAGAATTACTTCGTAGGAAGCTTGTTGAATTCCAAATGTCAACGCATTTTTTTTACCCGGTTCAAGCTCAGTATAAATCAGGCGCACATTCGTCATTCCTTCAATGCCTTTTTCCAATATGCTTTTCTCATCATCATTACTATGATCATCCACAATGACTATTTCAAAGGAAGGATAGGTTTGCTGACAAAATGCAGGAAGATTTTGGATTAAAGTTTTACTTCCGTTTTTTACAGCAATGACAATACTGACTCCCGGCAAGTCCTGCGCATCAAAACGAGCTGATTCTTCTCTGTTTTTTCGGAAAACAAGCAGATGATAGGTTGTTACCACGATCAGGGAGATCCACCATGCTGCTTCGATTATGTCCATGAAGGTTCAAATGTAAGGGTTAAAGGATTAGGGGGTTAGGAGGTTA
>JAHEAR010000009.1:81219-100008 GCA_024642665.1 Bacteroidota bacterium | reverse complement strand
ACCGTCAAATCCCCTTTTCCCCTTACATTTGCAGCCCAAAGTAAATAGCATAAATTATGTACAGAACGAATACGTGTGGTGAATTGAGACTGGGTAATGCCGGTATGGAGGTGACTTTAAGCGGCTGGGTACAGGCGTCCAGAGATCTGGGAGGGATGACCTTTATCGACCTGCGAGACCGCTACGGCATCACGCAACTGGTCTTTAATATGGAAGAAGATGCCGATTTATGTATGCGTGCGCGTAAACTAGGGCGGGAATTTGTCATTCAGGTGACCGGTAGTGTCAGGGAGCGAACAAGCAAAAACCCTAACCGACCAACCGGAGATGTAGAAATCGTTGTTTCCAATTTACAGACACTCAATGCGTCCAATGTGCCACCTTTTACCATCGAAAATGAAACAGATGGTGGAGAAGAACTCCGAATGAAATACCGATACCTCGATATCCGTCGGAATCCGGTGCAGGAGAAAATCATCTTTCGCAGCAAAGTAGCCCTGGAGACCAGGAAATATCTTTCTGCTTCAAATTTTATTGAAGTTGAAACACCGTGCCTGATTAAAAGTACCCCGGAAGGCGCACGTGATTTTATAGTGCCAAGCCGTATCAATGCAGGACAGTTTTATGCCCTACCGCAATCACCGCAAACGTTTAAGCAGTTACTGATGGTAGCGGGCATGGATCGCTATTTTCAAATCGTAAAATGTTTCAGAGATGAAGACCTGCGTGCAGATCGCCAACCGGAGTTTACACAAATCGACTGCGAGATGGCCTTCGTTACGCGCGAAGACATCCTGCAAACTTTTGAAGGATTGACACAGCATCTTTTTAAATCTATTCTCCATCTTGATCTGGGCACTTTTCCAAGAATGTCCTATGACGATGCCATGCAGCGATACGGATCGGACAAACCGGATATTCGCTTTGGTATGGAATTCGTTGAACTCAATGACCTGGCCAAAGACAAAGGGTTTGCTGTGTTCGATGATGCCGAACTAGTGGTAGGTATTTGTGTGCCTGATCAGGCCGAAGCCTATTCCAACAAGCAACTTAATGATCTTGTAGAATGGGTGAAGCGTCCGCAGATCGGGGCTAAAGGAATGGTCAATGTAAAGTTCCTGGCGGATGGTTCGATCAAAAGTTCAGTTGGAAAATTTTATACAGACGAGCAGCTTAAAGAATGGGGACATAAAGCCGGTGCAGGGGCTAACGACATGTTATTAATTCTTTCCGGTGAAACGGATAAGGTGCGCAAACAGTTAAACGAGTTGCGCCTTGAAATGGGAAATCGTCTTGGTCTAAGAGATCCGAAAGTATATAAGCCCCTGTGGGTGGTTGATTTTGCTTTACTGGAATGGGATGAAGAGGCGCAGCGCTTTCATGCAATGCATCATCCATTTACTTCGCCCAAAGCAACTGATATAGAACGTATGTTCAGCGGTGATCATGAAACCATGAAGAGCCTGCGTGCTGATGCATACGATCTTGTCATCAATGGCGTTGAAATTGGTGGTGGTTCCATACGTATTCACGATCGGAAGCTCCAGGAAAAGAATTTCAAGTTGCTTGGCTTTACGCCAGAGGAAGCTGAAAATCAATTTGGCTTTTTGCTGGGTGCCTTTGAATACGGTGCGCCGCCACATGGTGGTATAGCACTTGGTTTTGATCGACTATGTGCAATGATGAAAGGAGAAACATCGATTCGTGATTTTATTGCTTTTCCAAAAAACAACATGGGAAAGGATGTGATGATTGATGCGCCATCCCCAATTGATCCCGAACAATTAAAGGAGTTGTCATTAAAACTCGATGTGCGACCATAAAAACCCTAATTTTGCCCTGTAAAGAAAAGACAAGCGAATGAGTGTTGTAGAAATGAAGGTTCCGGTGATTGGCGAATCCATCAACGAGGTGACATTATCTCAGTGGTTGAAACCTGATGGGAGTATTGTTAAAGTGGATGAACCAATTTGTGAATTTGAATCTGACAAGGCCACGCTGGAATTTCCGGCGGAGGTATCAGGAAAACTAATTCATGTAGCCAAAGAGGAGGATGATCTCGCGATTGGTGCGTTGGTAGCTAAAATTGATACCAGTTTTAGTGCTTCCGATGAGGCACAAGCTCCTGCGACTCCTGCTGAAGAATCCGCTCCGGCACCAGCTGCTGCACCCGTGCAAGAGGCTTCCAAACCCTTTCCATCTCCTGCTGCGGGAAAAATTTTAAGAGAAGAAAATATTAATCCTGCTGACGTAAAAGGCACCGGAAAGGAAGGGCGAATCACAAAGGGTGATGCGCAGGATGCAGCGAGCAATAAGCCCAGTCCAACTAAAACACCTGAAGCACCATCGTCCATGACGCCTTCTGTTAGTACAGCCCTTTTCGGTCGTGTTGAACGTCGTGAGAAAATGTCCAGAATGCGTCGCACCATTGCGCGCCGATTGGTCTCCGCCAAAAACAATACCGCGATGCTGACCACTTTTAATGAAGTGGATATGAGTGGCATTCTGGACCTGCGAAAAAAATATCAGGATGAGTTTGTTGCCAAATATGGAATCAAGCTTGGCTTCATGTCAGTTTTTGCAAAGGCTTGTGCGCAGGCATTATTGGAAAAACCGGATGTCAATGCGCATATTGATGGAGAGGATTTGATCTATCATGATTACGTGGATATCTCCATTGCGATTTCCACGCCTACCGGATTAGTGGTGCCTCCGATTCACAATGTCGAATCCCTTCGATTTGATGAAATCGAAACACAGATCAAAGAACTGGCAGAAAAAGCAAGGACAGGCAAACTGACCTTAGAGGAAATGTCAGGTGGCACGTTTACCATTACGAATGGGGGAATCTTCGGTTCGATGTTGAGCACACCGATCATCAATGAACCTCAATCCGCTATTTTGGGCATGCATAATATTCAGGAGCGTCCCGTGGTAGTGAATGGACAAATCGTCGTTAGACCAATGATGTATCTGGCCATGTCCTATGACCACCGGGTGATCGATGGAAGTACCAGCGTAACCTTTCTGGTCAGGGTAAAAGAGCTGCTTGAAGATCCGACCAAACTAATCCTCGGAATCTAGCCCAACGAAAGCATTGTGATTGTATTTGTTGTCGCCAACTTTCACGACGGCAACCACAACTTCTGTAACACCATCCTCGATAATACCGAGTTCTTCAGCAGCACTGCGGGATAAATCAACGATACGACCTTTGACAAAAGGACCTCTGTCAGTTACTACAGCCATCACGGATTGATCGGGATTGTCTACACTGGCTATTTTCACCACCGTACCAAAGGGCAGGGAGAGATGGGCACAAGTCAATATAGCAGGATCGTAAAAATCTCCGTTAGCCATTTGGCTACCGGATAATGCATCATGGTAGTAACTGGCAATTCCTTTCTCCTGTGCGGAGACAGAGAAGCTAAATAACAGGCATAGTAAGCCTGTGGTAACCAGGGTGATAGATTTGTTCATGGATTAGTATAAACGCTCAAACTCAGAAAGTGTTGAGCGTCAATTGTTAATTAAACTCTAACTCTATATTTGTTTCGCCTTTTAACAATTCAATATACTTCGAAGCTACATCGGCAGGTAGTGTCATCCCATCAATCACAATTTGCTTATTGACCACAGAAATCTTGGTTGTGGATTCAGTATACAACCCATCTTCTTCAAGGGCAGAAATAAACGCATTGAACTCTTCGCTTTGCTGCACCGCTGCAAGTGCCTCGCCATCTGCCTTTTCCATTTTGATTTCTGTCTCTATGGTACTTCCCATCATGTGTTCAGTACCTCCTGTGCCATACATCTGTGCGAGTGTTGGAGCAATCACCAGGGAAACAATAGACATTAGCTTAATCAGAATATTCATCGATGGACCTGATGTATCTTTAAATGGATCACCTACGGTATCTCCCGTTACAGAAGCTTTGTGTGGCTCACTGCCTTTGTAATGCATCACGCCATTGATATTGGCTCCTTTCTCAAAGCTCTTCTTTGCATTATCCCATGCACCACCGGCATTGTTTTGAAAAATTCCCATCAGTACACCACTAACGGTTGCTCCGGCAAGGAATCCACCAAGTGCTTCCGGACCAACAAGGAATCCAACTAATACCGGTGAAATGATTGTAATCGCTCCTGGAAGCATCATCTTTTTAATAGAAGCATCTGTAGAGATTTGTACACATTTATCATATTCCGGCTTACCGGTTCCTTCCATGATGCCCGGAATCGTTTTGAACTGTCTTCTTACTTCTTCTACCATCGCCATCGCTGCCTGACCGACGGCACGAATCGCCAGTGATGAAAACAAATATGGAATCATACCTCCTACGAACAACGCGGCCAGTACATCTGCTTTATAAATATCAATCCCATCAATACCTGCAACACCTACAAAAGCAGCAAACAAAGCAAGCGCTGTCAAGGCTGCAGAAGCAATAGCAAATCCTTTTCCTGCGGCTGCGGTTGTGTTACCCACCGCATCAAGGATATCTGTTTTTTCTCTAACATCAGCAGGTAATTCACTCATCTCTGCAATACCTCCTGCATTGTCTGCAATAGGACCAAACGCATCGATTGCTAATTGCATCGCAGTAGTAGCCATCATCCCCGCCGCTGCAATCGCTACACCATATAATCCGGCGAAATAAAAACTACCCCAGATACCGGCGGCTAAAACTAAAATTGGAAGGAAGGTACTTTCCATACCCACTGCAAGACCACCAATGATATTAGTAGCATGACCTGTTGAAGATTGTTGAATGATTGAATTAACCGGTCTTCTATTCATCGCCGTGTAATACTCCGTGATAATACTGATCAGTGTGCCTACTACTAAACCTACAATGATCGCACCGAGTACACCCCATTTGGTAAATTCATGTCCTCGTAATGACATAGTTTCCGGAAGGATATAATATACCAGTGCTACGGAGGCTATTCCTGTCAGGACGATAGATCCCCAGTTACCCATGTTAAGGGCCTTCTGCACATGGCTTGTATTTAGGCCTGCTGAATCGCTGATCTTTACAAACCAGGTACCAATGATGGAAAACAGAATTCCTACCCCTGCAATAAGCATTGGCAATAAGATGGGAGACATACCTCCAAGTCCATCATCGCCCATGACGATTGTTTGCTGACCAAGTACAATGGTAGCAAGCACGGTGGCCACATAGGAACCAAATAAGTCAGCGCCCATACCGGCTACATCACCAACATTATCTCCTACGTTATCTGCAATAGTTGCCGGGTTACGAGGATCATCTTCTGGAATTCCCGCTTCAACTTTACCTACCAGGTCAGCGCCTACGTCAGCTGCTTTTGTATATATACCTCCTCCCACACGGGCAAATAGTGCTATACTTTCTGCACCCAATGAGAATCCGGTAAGCACTTCAACGGCCATCAGCATTTCTGAACTATTGACCGCTGCGCCATCGGCAAAAAAGTATCTTAGAATAATAAACAAACTTCCTAAACCCAATACTGCCAGTCCGGCTACTCCCATACCCATCACAGAACCTCCTGTGAATGAAACTTTGAGGGCTTTACTTAGGCTTGTTCTGGCCGCCTCTGCTGTTCTAGAGTTAGCCTTGGTCGCCACTTTCATCCCGACAAACCCGGCAAAAGCACTAAATACTGCTCCTACCACGAAAGCAATCGCAATACTCCAGTGTCCGTGGGGATTGGTAGAGGCCATAACTGCTAGCAATAAAGCAACAATGACGACGAAATAGCCCAATACTTTCCACTCTGCTCTCAGGAAGGCCATTGCCCCTTCGGCGATATAATTGCTGATCTCCTGCATCCGTTCATTTCCGGGATTTTGCTTGCCTACCCATACGAATTTGATGTAGGTATATATCAGCCCTATCAGGCCCATGGCGGGTACTAGGTAAATTAGGTTATCCATATAATTTGTTATTGTTCGTTGGTTATTTGTCCAATTTGAGGGCGCAAAGATAATCAAAGCAGCCTATTTTGAGGCGGCAGGGCGCCTTTTCGCTCGGAGACCCCTTTACGCCTCCCTATCGCCTATGAATCAGCCTGAAACATATTTACCTACCTTGCTTTTAAAACCGAAACCATGACACTAGGTGAATTTTTCGAACATTGTAATCAAAGCCCCGCGCTCCTGCTTGGCTTTTTCATCCTAATTCCCCTAATCGCCTTATTAGCAATGTTTTTCTCAAAGGGGCAGAGGCACTTATCAACCTGGAAATACCTTTATTCGGTGCTCATCTATCTGGTAGCCATTCCGGGCATATTTGCAGTGACGCTTAGTATCTACCTGTTCCTGTTCGAGCGTCGTTCGATTATGGACATCAATATATACACGCAGATTCTACCTGTGGTTTCGATGATGGCTACTTTTATATTGATACGCAAGCAGGTGGATCTTGATCTCGTTCCGGGGTTTGACAAGCTATCAGGAATGGTGATCATACTCGCTGTATTAATGATTGTGCTGTGGGTATTGGATAAAACACATATTTTTTCCATCATGATTATTCCCTTTTATGTTGTCATTCTCATGCTTGTAGCAGGATTTCTGGTGATACGGATGGCGTTAAGGCGACTAACCCATTAGTAGTTTTGAGAAGAATAGTTTTTGTTATGTAGCTTTAGGTCATTGCTACCCCCAACTATTTTTCAATATTTTGTTTCACTACATTTTCCTTGTGATATGATAAAGAAGTTACTCTTTTTACTGCTCCCTTTTTTGTGTGTATCTGTCTATGCGCAACCGATTCTGGAATTTACACCGATTAGTTTTTCAGGTGCATCATTGTCCCAGCCATTGGATATAACAGGTTGTGGTGATGACTCAGGAAGATTATTTATCACTCAAAAAGGGGGATATATCCGTATTGTAAAAGACAATGAGGTGATGGCCGATTACTTTCTGGACATTCACACAAGGGTGATGAATAGCGGGGAGCGGGGATTACTTGGGATGGCCTTTCATCCTAAATTTCCTGACAGCCCGTATGTATTTGTAAACTATGTCATCTCGGGCACTATCACGAATCGGATCAGTCGGTTTTCTTTAAATGAAAATGATGCGAATGATCTGGATGAAAACACGGAGTTTATTTTGTTGGAACAAACCGGGGTGCAGACAAATCATAAAGCCGGTGATCTTGCTTTTGGACCGGATGGATATCTGTATATCGGATTCGGAGATGGTGGTGGCGGCGGCGACCCTGCCAAATCGGGTCAAAACCTTGAAACTTTCCTCGCTAAAATAATCCGCATCGATGTCGATCACAGAGATGGTCAACTGAACTATGCCATACCACCGGACAATCCATTTGTTGGCACCGCAGGTCTTGATGAAATCTGGTATTATGGCATGCGAAACCCATGGCGCATAAGCTTTGATCGCCTGACCGGTGATTTTTGGATTGGGGATGTTGGGCAGAACTTGTGGGAAGAAGTCGATATGATTCCTGCCGGCACTTCCGGGGGGTTAAATTTTGGCTGGAACTGTCAGGAAGGAAATCATGCTTACGATCCGCAAAATTGTGCACAGGGTACTGATTTTGTCTGGCCTGTCTTTGAGTATCCACATAATTGTAATCCATGTCCTAATGGCAAAGGTGCGTCCCTGACCGGTGGGTTTGTGTATCGGGGAAGTGACTTTCCTCTCTTACAGGGCTTGTATGTATGCGCTGATTATGTCAGCAATTATTTGTGGATGTTAAAACAAACCAAGTCGGATCCGGTAGAGGTAGATGTCTTTACACAAGTTGGATCCGGTATGGTCTCTGAAATCGTTTCATTCGGGGAAGATGACCGAGGTGAGTTGTATGCCTGCAATCTTAATGGTACAATTTACCGTGTCGGAGCTACCCGATTACTACCGATTCAATGGGATGCTATCTTGGGAAAAATTGTGGCGCACGGAAATAAAATCGAATGGACAGTCAACCAGACTTTTGGTATAGATCAGTTTGATGTTCAACGTTCCAATAATGTGCTATTTAGTGATTATTCTTCCATTGCACAGGTCCTGCCTATTGAGGGAAAGAGCCACTTTGAATATACCGATCCATTTAAGCAGGCGGATTACATTTATTATCGTGTGGCCGGAAAGCGAACTGATGGCACCACTGAATATTCTTCTGTCGTGCGCATTCAGGCTGATCCGGTTTCGCGGCCTTCTCTGGTGTTTGATACTTCCAACAATTTGTGGCAGGTCCGCCTTCCTGCGCTATGGCAAAACGGCTCTGTCATTATGTATGATGTGCAGGGAAAAGAAATTTTTAAACACATCAATTCAGGAGATGTAAAAGTCAATCTGACAAAACCTATCATCCCAGGCATTTATGTGGTTAAGGTTAGCGTAGAAGACCGTGTCTGGTCGGAAGAACTGATGTGGTAAAGTGCAATTTACTTCTTGACCAGTTTGGCATCTGTCAGGGCATACATCAGTTTGTTGACATCGTCTTTATTGACCTTTAGAATGCCGGTAATCGTAATGGATTCTGTAGTGTATTCCACCGGATCGAGTGATTCAACCTCCATCACCGATTCAGGTCCTGCTCCTCCGCAAAAGAAACACATGCTGTAAGGAAAGGCTGAAAAAATAAACTCCTTATGGCTTTTATAGCCTTCCACCGGAATGATAAAACCTTTGACGGTCACTTCTTTACCATTCAAGGCATGAATCTTATCGCTAAAAACGGGCTTATCAATTTTAAACCCTAAGAATTCATCATATTCTTTCTTGTAGGTGATCATGGAAAGTGTTTTCCAAAGACTTTCCTGTTGGTCAGATTGCGCCATCAAAGACGCCTCCTGAAGGCCCATGGTAATAATAACTACTAAAAGTATGGTACGAAACATTTTACACTTGTTTAAAAGACAAAGATGGGAAGATATGCCATATGGCTGCTCCCGGCCTCCTGACTTAACAGAGAATTAATAGTTGAGTTCATTTAAAAAACAGGCATATCTACGTTTTCAATCCATATTTATAAGCTCAATACTCTCAAGTCACATTATATTGCACACATGCGTTCGTCTTCGCTTAAGGCATATCATCAGCTTTTCGACTCCATCGATAAGCCATTTTTATATACTGCTCCCTGGTGGTTAGAGGCTACCTGTGGCAATGGCAAATGGAATGCCTGCATACATTATGATCAGGAGAAACCTGTCGCCGGACTGGCATTTCACCAAACCTCCATTCGAGGCTTGTCCGCCATCATCACACCGCCCTTAACGCAATGGGTGACTCCACTTGCAAATCGTGAAGTGTCCAATTCAATTTTAGTAACCATGCTTTCAGGGCTGCCTCAAGCTTCTATTTTCGATCTAACCTTAAAGTCGATGGGTGATCATCGCTTGCAGGATGATCGTTTTCCGGTCAATTCAAAATATAGTTATGTTCTGCCATATTCTGAAGATGTTGAATTGATTCGGCAAGGGTATAATGAAGGTCTGCGTCGCAATATCCGTCAATCTGAAAATACTTACGCCATCACCGAATCAGAGGATATATCAATATTTCTTAGCCTGTGCAGAAGTTCTTATGCACAACAAAAAATGAAAGTGCCGGCATGGCATGAAGTGGTATTACCACGTGTTTTTAATGGCCTGAAAATAAATCATTGTGGAAACCTTTTTCTTGCTTCTTTTCAAGACAAGATTATTGCCGGTGTGCTTACCGCATGGGATGAGCATGCTACCTACTACCTTGCGGGCGGACGAGCAGAAGGTGATCAGGCGGCCTCTGCGCATGCTTTACTGCTGGATCATGCGATCACCATGGCTCATCAGCGCAAGACCTCTTTTGACTTTGAAGGGAGTATGCATCCCGGCATAGCCAACTTCTTTCAATCCTTTGGCGCTACCCCAATACCCTATGACCAGATAAGGCAATATCGGGGTTTAGGAAAATTTTGGGCGATATTTCATTAAACGCTGGTAGCCGTACCTCTTTTTGCATGGATATTGTATCTTACTAGTGCATAATCCACTCCTCTTTGACTAATTTTCCATGAACAAATGATTATTTGTTCCGGCTATTTGTGTTGAAAAAACACATCAAAATATGTGCTTATGAAAATCAAACTCTTCGTCTCCATCATCGCATCCTGTTTCCTGTATGGAGCATTGCATGCGCAAGTCATTCTGGGTACGGACACTTCTCAACACATTAAAGTAATTACGAGTAGTGACTTTACCCCGCAATATTGGACACAAAAAGCCTCTGGTGATAAAACTATTAATAAGACAGGGCTTGAAGGTCCGCTGATGGAGGCTTCCAGGTTTCTTTCACAAGCCACCCTTGGAGCTGATCTTGAACTTACACAGCGAGTGGCCAGCATAGGTATAGAAGCCTGGATAGATGAACAAATGGCACTACCACAATCACGGATGTTGGAAAATCTAAATGCTGTCTGGGCTGAGGTGATCGAATGGTATCTGATGAATGGTGGTGATCCGGATGAAATATCCGCAAGACCCGGTTGGACCATCTTTAATTATACCTGGTGGGAAACGCACATGAATAGTCAGGAACTGTTAAGACAAAAAATAGCGCTTGCCTTAAGTGAGATATTAGTAATTTCTTTTGAAACTGATTTATCTGGTCATGGCCCCGGTCTGGCGGATTACTATGATGTATTATTAAAAAACGCTTTTGGAAATTATGAAGACTTACTCTTGGAGGTCTCCCTACATCCGACGATGGGATATTATCTAAGTCATCTCAACAATCCAAAAGAAATAACTGAAGAGAATATTCATCCGGATGAAAACTATGCCAGAGAAATCATGCAGTTATTTTCTATTGGCCTCTATGAATTAAATCAAGATGGTAGTCGCAAGACTGATACGCTGGGCAACTGGATTCCAACGTATGATCAATCAGACATCAAAGAGTTAGCAAAAGTTTTTACCGGTTTGGGCGTAGGTGGAGTGATGGAAAACGAATGGGTCGATGATCCCTATTTTGGCCTTGACATTTATCTGGCGGACATGACCGTACCGATGATCATGTATGAAAACTGGCATCAGCAAGGTCCCAAGACGATGCTCAACGACTACGTCATTCCCGGTGGACAGAATGGTCTATCAGATATTCAGGAAGCCGTGCATCAATTGTTCATGCATCCTAATGTTGGTCCTTTCATTGGAAGACAACTCATTCAAAGACTGGTCACCTCAAATCCAAGTCCGGATTACATATCTAGAGTATCTGCTGTTTTTGCGGACAATGGAAATGGCGTAAGAGGTGATTTAGGGGCCGTAATAAAAGCCATTCTCATGGATCAGGAAGCTCGCTCCTGTGAGGCTTTGATGGATGCAGCATCCGGCAAACTTCGAGAGCCTTTTACGCGCTATACGCATTTTACAAAAGCAATTACCATGGAACATTTTTATGGTCGATACTGGAATGTTGCTTATGGCTTTTACAATGCCACCTACCAAATTCCTTTAGCTTCCAGAACCGTATTTAATTTCTTTCTGCCTGACTACCAGCCCCTCGGTCAAATCTCTGACAACGGACTGGTCGGACCGGAATATCAGATTCATAATTCACGTACCAGTATTGAGTATATCAATCAGGTCAACGATTGGGCTGTTTGGGGATATGTCATGGATGACTGGGAAAACAATCATCCGTATGTAACGTACAACATTGATGCGTTAACGGCTTTGGCACGTGATCCTGAAGTGCTGGTCAATCGACTTGATGTACTATTTACCTATGGTATGCTTTCTGAACGAACCAGGCAAATCATCAAGGATGCTATCTCTCCGTTAATCTCCGGAAATTATAGAGATGACCGTGTGCGATTGGCGCTGTATCTGATGATGATCTCTCCGGATTATGCGATCATGAAATAATCTAAACTGCCTTTTCTATTCACGACTATACAGACGAATGATGAAAATAAAATTTAACAACGATCCGATCAGCAGAAGAAGGTTTTTTGGGCAGGCCAGTTGCGCCGCCATCGGTGTCTCGACATTATACTCTTCGCTTGTCAATCTAAAAGCTTTTTCGGCGGCTGCGTTGGCCAACAGCTCTACACTTCTTGATCCGGAGTATAAGGCACTTGTGTGTATCAATCTTTCCGGAGGAAATGATTCCTTTAATATGCTCATGCCAAGATCGACGAATGAGTACAATGATTATGCTACGACAAGATCAAACCTTGCCATACCATTGAATCAGATGCTTCCGATTTTTCCTGACAACGCAGCCGGCAGAATGTTCGGCTTGCATCCAAATATGATGCGCTGTCAGCAACTATTTAATGATGGAAAAATGGCATTTCTCTCCAATGTGGGAACGCTTGTTGAGCCAACCACTAAAGAGCAGTACTGGCAAGGGCTGGCAGAACTTCCTTTGGGATTGTATTCTCACTCTGATCAGGGGCAGCAGTGGATGACCGGTTTACCCAATGGCCGAAGTGGCACAGGGTGGGGAGGTAAAGTAGCGGATCTGGTCAATGACATGAACAACAATCCAAACATTTCGATGAACCTTTCTCTTGGCGGAACCAATATTTTTCAAACAGGAAATGAGACCATAGAATTTGCTTTGGATCCGTATAACGGCAGTTCCGGAATATATGGGTATGGGGATCATGATCAGTGGAATGTTTTTGATAACATGCGCACGCAGGCCATCAACTCTATGGTAGAAGCGGAATATGATAATATGTTTCAAAAAACTTATGTGGATGTTGTGCGCAAATCACGTGATGGTCATATTCAATTCCAGGAAGCATTAGGCAGCGTGCCGACTTTACAAACTCAATTTACCGACAACTATTTATCAAGAAGTTTTCAGATGGCAGCAAACACTATCGCTGCACATGAGGCGCTGGGTATGAAGCGTCAGATTTTTTATATCGACTTTGGTGGCTGGGATCATCATGATGAAGTGCTTAACGAACAATCAAACATGTTTTATGCACTTGATGCCGCTTTAGGTGAGTTTACAGATGCATTGGCTGAGTTGGGTCTTGGCAAGCAAGTCACTACCTTTTCGTTATCCGAATTTGGCAGAACATTGACCTCGAATGGTAATGGTACCGATCATGCCTGGGGAGGTAATGTCATGGTGCTGGGCGATGATGTTATTGGGAAAAATATATATGGTGAATATCCAACACTTGCTTTAGGTTCTTCTATTGAACTTGGAAGTGGTGTATTGATTCCGCAGATGAGTGCAGACACGTATTTCGCTGAACTGGCGCTATGGTTTGGTGTTAGTCCTTCTGAATTATCCAATATATTTCCTGCGCTTACCAATTTTTATCAGCCCGGTGGCAATCCACCCATTGGATTTCTTAACATCTAAGTAATTACGGAAATGAAAAAATTAATGCTTGTTCTATCGTCTTTTCTTTTGCTTCAGCAATATGCTTTTACACAATGTTATCCTGATCGTCACAGTACGAACTTCTATGATGGTTGGATTTCGTGTAAACCTGCTTTGAGTCCGAATCCCGACAGACCTGAGAGTCATTTTATTCTGTATGACTTTGTCGATGTTTACAAGCTTGGACAAATGACTATATGGAACACGAATGATCCATCTTATCTGGATTCCGGGATGAAAGATGTGGCAATTGACTATAGCATAGATGGCATTAACTGGACCAATGCAGGCGAATATACCTTTCCGCAAGCCAGTGGACTGAGTACCTACGAAGGTGCTACGGGTCCTAACCTTAATGACATTGAAGCCAGATATTTGTTGATCACTGCCTTGACAAACTATGGCGGGGAGTGTTATGGTCTGAGTGAAATGAATGTGGTGGGAGAAGAGGTTATTATATCTGCTGTTGAGGATCCAACCACCTTGGCTTGTGTTGATATCTCACTCTATCCAAATCCGTTTGCTGATCAGGTGACCTTGGGGCTTTCTTCAGCTTGTAATGGAGAAGTGCATATTATGATTTATGATGGTGCCGGTAAGATGTTGTCCATCCAATCTGCTCAGTTAATTCCCGGGCAGGAACAACGCATTTTATTGGGGCAGGATCTTCCATCCGGTGCGTATAGTTTGTTTTTGGAGTATGGCGGAAAGACGGTCAGGAGGAATATAGTGAAGATGAACAGGTCATAGCGCAGGGCATGGAGCATGGGGCATGGAGCATGGAGCATGGAGCATGGGGGAAAATAAAAATTACCCACCTTCGCAAAATTGATATGGACGGGCGAAACGAATTACTAAAATAAAATTTCTTTGCTCCTTTGCATGCGTTTTACCCCCTTTGCCCCCTAAAGGGGGTACCTGTTTGATGTTATTTATCAATTGAAGTTTTACGTTTACTTTTCACCTGAAAAAGCTGTTGCACGGAGTTTGCGACAAAAACATCATGTGAAATAGACGAATCCAACTTTGCTTCTTTGCTCCAGTACAGCGAGATCGCGAGAAAAAACAAGCGAGACTTTTTTCATTTAACTTTTATTTTCAACAACTTTTTCACTGACGCCTGGTGGAGGTGAACTTCCCTGCACTACCTCCTTCGTCGGAGTTCAGGGCAAGCGCTACGCTCCGATTTTCGCTTTTCACTTTACACTTAATTCGGGCACTCTATTTTTGTAGAAGTAATATTCCCCTCGTTATCCACAGTGAGTATCCAACATGATCCATCTAGCGATTTCAGAATAACGGCTGAACCGATTTTATCTAAATACAAATTTCCATCCTGCACTTGTAATTTTACTTTGGGATCATCGACACCTAGACCTATATTATTTTCAGAAACAATATCTCCATCACACACATCGCCAATGCCATCTTCGTCAGCATCCAGTTGAAGTGGATTCGGGTTTAACGGACAATTGTCGCATGCATTTCCGTAGCCATCGCTATCGTCGTCCTCTTGTCCGGGATTAGGAACTTCGGGGCAATTGTCAACTGTATCTTCAAAACCATCCATGTCGGTATCCAGGTTGGAGTCCAGGTAGTCTACCAGTCCGTCCATATCCGTGTCAAGCGCATCATCAGGATTCCCATCACCATTCGGATCACAGTTTTCATCAATGGTCGGGATCAGGTCATTATCATCGTCATCATCAATATAATCATCAAGACCATCCATATCGTTGTCATCATTGGTTGGATCGCCATCGTTGTTAACGTCTTCAAATACGGTCAGGAGTGAGTCATTATCATCATCCGTATCAATAATGTTTGGTGTGCCATCAAAATCTGTATCGCCTAAAAAAAACTCTATACCGTCTAATACCCCATCTTCATCGGAATCTGAGTCAAGTGGATCTGATTCCGGAAACTCAACATTTCCATTATGATTCAGGTCTTCATCTCCATCAATGATAGTATCAAAATCGGAATCTTCATCTAATGGATCTGTTTGCGTCACCGGATCTGCATCCGGCATAAAAACGCCTAAATCTGTATCACTTCCCTGAGGGCTAGTCAATCCGGACTCTGTACCATCCTGGATGCCATCATTATCGGAATCCGGATCAAGAGGGCTCGTCTCGCCAGGATCCTGGCTGCCATTCAGATTCAGGTCTTCATTGCCATCGAGCAGCCCATCATCATCCGTGTCATCGTCATTGGGGTCTGTTTCTCCGGGATCAACTATGCCATTACTATTTGCGTCTTCGATCGCATCATCAATTCCATCCATGTCTGTATCAACAAGGACAATATTGAAAGACAAAGTATTGTCAGCCTTGAAAGCGGTTAAAAATCCAAAGAAGAGAATGCATAGAATGCATAAGGTGCGTGTGTGGGGTGTATCCATGGCACCATGGTTTAATGGATTCTAATATACAACTAATCTGTGAGAAACTAAATATGGGTGAGTGGTGAGTGGTGAGTGGTGAGTGGTGAGTGGAAATTAAAAAAGCAATCGCGATTAATTCTTTCCTGCTGCAAATTCTTATAGCCTTCATAAACTTTCAAACTAAACTTGCTAAACTGAAGGCCACATCGGTGCTGAATTCTAAACTAATCTAAACACTGTGGCTATCAAAAACAGCTTATTAAATCAATGAAAACGTTCTTGAAAGATGATACTGCTCAGGGCGAGCAGAAAACAACCCTCTTTTGATTTCTTTAAACTTAGAATAAATCATCACTAAACGAACTTCCTTATCCAACGCTGTCACATAAGTAAATTCGCGCCGCATACCACCATCCACAAACGGTGTGTGTTTGGGATCATCCCAGTTTAATCCTTTCTCCAGCTCTTTAAACTTAAGTCGCTTTTCGATTTTTTCATCGGACATATCAAGTGGCATATTCTCATTAAATACCAGCATATTGAATTTGAAATCATGGATGTACTGACGAGTGATTCCCTTATTGGTAATAACAGCGACAAGTTCTACGATGTTTTTATCTCCGGAATCGCCCAGATGTCTTAAGTCCAGATCAAACTGAAGTTTGGGATAGCGTTCGCGGGATATGCCAAAGCGATAGAGGGTCCAGATGCCGGCGATTACTATTGCTATGATCGTAACGAGAGAAGAAAGATCTGAGATGGACATGTTGAATTACGAATTACGAATGTGGAAATTACGAAAAAAGGAATTAGACTTTGAAAAGCCAGAAGCAGGAGGCAATAAGCGGGAGGCAAGATGTATAAACTTTAAAACACACTCATTCCTCATCTCTGAATAAAAGCCCGATATTGCATTGCAGCAAAAAGCAGGCCTTGTTCAATCAATGTTAATGGATCAACATCCAAGTAAAATACCATGAGAAGTACCACGTGCACAGGAAATAACGGAAAATATTTGGAAGAATATCATAGTGAATCTTCAGCCCTATTGGCTGCGGAGGAAATTCAAGAACAATATGGAAACACACTTTCTCCGATCCATTGTCGTCGCTGTAACTATTGGCATCTGGTCGATCATTCCACCAGAAAACAATGTATGTTTTGCACAGACAGGGGGTTATTTCTGAAAGACATTTATGCAACGAAAGAAGAGGCTCAACGTACCGCAGATTGGATACGACGTTCGAAAAAAATACAATTATCTCCTTATAAATGTCCGTATAGTCATGGTTGGCATCTGACGAAAAGATGAAAAATGTCAGCACCTTGATTGGAAGGATTTTAGGATTCGGTTGATTGTTTTCATGTTGTAGTATCCAAAATATTAATCAAGTAAAAAGTGACTTGGACAAGGTCAATTCACCTCAGCTTTCGATTTTTCCCCCATCTCCCGTATCATTGCACCATGGAACTCCACATCCGCGCCATCGAAGACCTGAATACCGTCACTGCTGTTGTGGCCGGTCATATCAAAGCGGGATATTTCATATTCCTGCTGGAAGGGGATCTGGGCGCCGGGAAAACCACCCTGGTGCAGACGATGTGTAAGTTTCTTGGCGTGGATGAACCGGTCACCAGCCCCACATTTTCACTGGTCAATGAATACACATCTGATAGCTACGGCACCCTCTATCACATGGACCTCTATCGCCTCGACAAAGAAGAAGACCTGGTCCAAATCGGTCTGGAAGAGTATCTTGATTCCGGAAATCTATGCTTTATCGAATGGCCGGAAATCGCTCGAAAGAAGTTCGACGCTCCATACATTCTAATCAAAATATCGGTGGGCTCCGACAATATTCGTATTTTCAATATCACGACACATGACGCAATGGACGCATAAGTTTGGTTTTAGCCTGGAAACAATGCCCGAAAAGGTAGCTGTCGCCAAAGGAGGGCGTCATTTTACCATCGGCATCCCTTATGAAACAACACCGACGGAAAACAGAATAGCAATCGTACCACATTCTGTCAAGCCACTGGTAATGCAAGGCCATAAAATTAGAGTTCAGGCCGGCGCCGGATTGCGATCCAATTTTGATGATCACCAGTACAGCGAAGCCGGCGCTGAAATTGTACAAGGTCGCGAGGAAGTTTTTAAAAGTGATATCCTCCTGAAGGTGGCACCACCCACCATCGACGAAATCGAATTATTGCATTTCGATCAGGCACTTATTTCCGCACTGCAACTTCCAACACTTTCTGAATCGTATGTCGACCGTCTGATAAGACATCGGGTCACCGCCGTAGCCATGGAATACCTCCAGGCCGCAGATGGATCCTACCCGATGGTCAGAACCATGAGCGAAATCGCCGGTATCACCGCCATTCAAACGGCGGCAGAATTACTTTGTAAAGGCGAACTTGGAAAAGGTATCTTATTAGGTGGGGTATCCGGCGTGCCTCCGGCGAAAGTAGTTATTCTTGGGGCAGGCGTCGTTGGGGAATTTGCAATACGAACTGCACAAAGCCTGGGCGCCAGCGTCAGAGTATTTGATGACAATGTCTACAAACTGATGCGTATCCAACAGATCATTGGAAGCCGGCTTTATACATCAACCATTAATCCTTTAGATCTTCAACACGAATTGGTGAATGCCGATGTGGTGATTGGTGCCGTGCATTCGCCAACCGGTCGCTCGACATTATTAGTGACCGAAGACATGGTGATGAAGATGAAAGAAGGCAGTGTGATCATTGATGTGAGTATTGATCAGGGTGGAATTTTCGAAACCTCTGAACTCACTTCCCTTGACAAACCAACATTTATCAAACACGGTGTCACGCATTATTGTGTGCCTAATATTGCATCTAAGGTTAGCCGCACTGCTTCTGCCGCTATCAGCAATATCCTCACACCACTATTGATTAAGGCCGGAAATTATGGAGGTATTGAAGCACTGCTACAGGATCATGCCGGGTTCAGACATGGGGTGTATGCGTTCAAAGGTCATCTGACGAATGAATATCTGGCGAATCG
>JAHEAR010000009.1:35118-81119 GCA_024642665.1 Bacteroidota bacterium | reverse complement strand
AATTACGAATTACGAAAATAAATCTCCAGCTCCCGATCGATATGGACAGCAGATTTGCGCAGATATATTCTTGAAGTCCCCTTTAGGGGATTTAGGGGCAAGGGAGGCGTAGGTCAAATTACGAATTACGGAAATAAATTCTCCAGCGGATAACGCAGATTTGCGCAGACTAATTTGAAATCAAAATTCATTTAGAAGTCTTAAAAAACAAAAATGGCTAATACCATTTGGCATGTCATCGTAAACAGACAAACATGTTCTTCCGGATGGAAGAAATGGAATGCTTTTTTAAAACAAAATCAAATTTCCTTTCACGATCATCACACGCATTCGATTGAAGAATTACATCGCGTGCTTTCATCATTGTACACAGAGGGTGCCAGACATTTTCTTTTTGTCGGGGGTGATGGCACGGTACATCATTGCGGAAATACACTAATGCAACTTGCCGGAAATCACTCCCAAGAAATCACCTTTGGCGTTTTGCCGTGTGGAACAGGAAACGATTGGGTGCGATCATTCGGAACCAAAAAGGAGTTGTTAGGAAAAAATATTCTTGAAGAAAACACAAAACCCTTCAACCTGGTCAGGGTGAGTTGGCCGGATGGCAAAAGACGTTATGCATTTAATATGGTAGGTGGTGCAATTGATGCCGCCGTGGTGTTTAATTTAAAACGCGCATCCTTTAAGATTCCTTCGTTTATCCTTTACCCGTATGGCCTTTTAAAAACATTGACTAAGCCACATGAATGGGAGGGAACGATCATCAGCGATCAACAACCTTATGCCGGAAAAATATTAACCATTCAGGCCGGTTTTGGAAAGTATTGTGGTGGTGGTATGCACATGTTGCCACACGCTGAAAATGAGTCTCCTGGTTTACTGATCATGAAGCCTAAAAAGATGCTGCGTTTATTGTTTCAGTTGCCCGATATATACAACGGTAAGATCACAAGACACCAGGAGGCGCTGGCCAGTTCATTTAGCGAGATTGAAATCAGTCATTCGGGTGCACCGATCCCTCTAGAATCTGATGGTGAGTTTTTGGGGACGAGTCCGGTGAAGTTGACGGCAGTATTTGGGGCGATGAAAGTAGTCAGATGATTTTTCGCTGCAGCTCAAATCTTCGACGCGAGACTTCAGATATGAGATTTTTAACTGAGTCAATTTCTCAATCTAACGAATGATTAATAATCAGCACGCAGAGGCGCAGAGACGCAGTTAGGATATATCTCAACAGAATTTTAATTTTTCAATAACGGCCATGCGGTAAGACTTTGTATTGATTGCATTTCTGCCTTTCCACCATTTCTGCCCTTCACCGTTAACCTTTCACCGTTAACCCTCCAGTTTCTTTCGCATCAGCAAATCCGTCTGCATTTCATCCCCCAGTCGCACCGGATGCGTCCCGAATTGAACATACCCATGACGATTATAAAAGCGTATAGCGTCCGGATTTTTTTCCCATACCCCAAGCCAGATATATTCTAATTTTAATTCTTCTGCCCGCTGCATGGCCTTTTCAAGAAACTTAGCGCCTAAGCCTTTGCCCTGAAATTCGGCAGCAATATAGAGTCGTTCGATTTCCAGGCTTTCGTCATCTTTAATATCGCTTTGCGCAGCCCCAAGATTGATTTTTAAATATCCCGCTAATGCGCCATTTAAAAACATGAAGTAAAATTCACATAAAGGATTTTCCAATTCCTTTCGGATTTGGTCCGATGCATATACTCGGTCCATGTACTCCTTTATGTTTTCCGGCTTGTTGTCGGCATAGAATTTTTCAAGAAATGTTTTGCGACTAAGGTCAAGTAATGGCTGTAAGCCGGATGGTGTAACACGTATAATGGAAGTGAAATTCATAATTGTTCGTTGGTGCAAGATAATAGTTATTTGAAAGGCATGGAGCATTCGCCGTCGCCGATTACGATCCATCGGAAATGGCGAACAAAGAAGGGCAAATAAAAATTACGAAAAAAGGCCTCCCGTTCCCAATCGATCGGGAGGCGCAGAAAACATCTCCTGCTAAGCGGGATAGCAGAAATATTTCCTCCTGATCAACTTACAATGGCTCGACCCAAGTGGATTAGTCACAAAATCATGTCGACTTGGAAAATCATGTCGCGCAAAACTGTTCGAACCAAACCAATCAGCTTCTTTTTCCGTCCGTAAGCGGAAAAAGAAGAAAGAGTGAAATCTAATGCAAAATAAGCTAGTGCCTAAAGCCAAGAATGAATATGAAGGTGAGTTTTTTGCGTGACTAGACTTTTTGGTTACTTTTTTGGCAATGAAAAAAGTAACGAATCATTTGATACAGATAATTCAGCCTCCTGAAACAGAAACTGACGGTGGAAGGAAAATAGACTTTTACAACCGATAAGTAACCTGAAAGTAGATGGGCTTTTTTCCTGAAAAAAAAGAACGGACAAGATAAATCTCTCCATTTAAAGACAAATCCTTAATTTTGCCCCATATTCTTGCATCAAGAGTTCCTGTGCGAAGAGCAGGACGGCAACCGACCAGGTGAACGGAACGGTGCCCGGCAGATGCGGGTCCACGCGGATCAAACTTATGTTCACATCATCCCGCTGTTATACCTGTATGCCTGTGCTTCGCCATGATCTCCCAATGCTGAAATAGCAATGCGCAAATAAACTATGATAGCAACAGAGCAAAAGACATTGTCACGAACAGCACTCCTGCAACAGGAAGTCAAAAACAGAATTCTCGTTTTGGATGGCGCCATGGGCACGATGCTGCAACGCTACGCACTGAAAGAAGCCGATTACAGAGGAGATACCTTTGCCAACTGGCCTTCCGACCTTAAGGGTAATCACGACTTACTCAACCTTACGCGACCTGATGTCGTCGAACAGGTACACCGCGATTACTTTCTGGCCGGAGCCGATATCGTTGAAACCAATACGTTCAACGCCAATGCCATCAGCCAGGCCGACTACGGCACCGAAGCACATGTCTACGAAATCAATCTGGCCGCTGCCAAAATAGCCCGCAAAGTCGCCGATGAGTTTTCAGTAAAAGATGCAAGCCGGACAAGATTTGTGGCCGGTTCAATCGGTCCAACAAATCGCACAGCTTCGATGTCACCGGATGTAAATAAGCCGGGATTTCGCGCGACTACTTTCAAAGAATTATCCGACGCCTATGCCGAGCAGGCTAGAGGCCTGATCGACGGAGGTGTCGATTTGCTTTTGATAGAAACAGTTTTTGATACCCTCAACTGCAAAGCCGCCCTGTTTGGGATCACGACATTAATTGAAGAAACAAAAGCAGACGTGCTGATTGGTGTTTCAGGAACAATCACGGATGCGAGTGGTCGTACCCTTTCAGGACAAACGATAGAAGCCTTTTGGATTTCTATTTCTCATGCACCACTTTTTTGTGTTGGGATAAACTGTGCGCTTGGTGCAGCAGAAATGCGACCCTACGTCGAAGAACTTTCACAGATTGCCAACGTGCCATTAATTGTTTTTCCGAATGCAGGCCTTCCTAATGAACTTGGTGGATACGATCAATCTCCGGAAGCCATGAAAACACTTTTGGGTGAGTTTGGGAAAAGTGGTTTTTTCAATATTACCGGTGGTTGCTGCGGTACAACACCGGAACACATCAAGGCCATCGCTGAGGCTGTTGTCGATCTGCCCCCAAGAAAAATTCCGGCAGCAAATCCATACACGCAACTCAGTGGCATGGAACCCCTCACGATTCGCCCGGATAGTAATTTTGTGAATATCGGTGAACGAACAAACGTCACCGGTTCTGCAAAGTTTGCACGACTCATTCGCGAAGGGAATTATACGGAGGCACTTAGTGTTGCCTTACAACAAGCAGAAAGTGGCGCTCAGATTCTGGATATCAACATGGATGAGGGACTACTCGATTCCAAAGAAGTAATGGTTGAGTTTCTCAATCTGATGGGTTCGGAACCGGATATCGCGAAGCTGCCCTTCATGATCGATTCCTCAAAATGGGAAATCATCGAAGCCGGTCTTCAATGTGTCCAGGGAAAGTGCATTGTTAATAGCATTTCCATGAAAGAAGGAGAAGCAGCTTTCATCCACCACGCTAAACTCGTTCGCAAGTATGGCGCGGCGGTCGTGGTGATGGCTTTTGATGAAGAGGGACAAGCCGATACAATCAAACGCAAAGTTGATATCTGTCAACGCGCCTATCGCATCCTGACGATCGAACTTGGTTTTCCACCACAGGATATCATCTTTGATCCGAATATTTTTGCTGTAGGAACAGGTATTGAAGAGCACAATGAATACGCTATAAATTTCATCCAAGCCACAAGACAAATTAAACAGCTGTGCCCCGGTGCAAAAATCAGTGGCGGCGTCAGTAACATTTCATTTTCTTATCGTGGAAATAATGCGGTAAGAGAAGCAATGCATGCGGCATTTTTGTATCACGCTATCAAAGCCGGAATGGACATGGGAATTGTCAATGCCGGTATGATCGAGGTGTATGAAGAAGTAGACAAAGAGCTATTACAAAAAGTTGAAGATGTTTTATTTAATAAGCATCCGGATGCAACTGAAGCATTGACAACGTATGCTACGCAAGTCAAGTCTGAGGGAAAGACCATTCAGCGAGATCAGGCATGGCGCAATGAAAGTGTTCAGGAGCGATTAAAACATTCACTGGTAAAAGGTATCACAGAATATATCGAAGTCGATACAGAAGAAGCAAGGTTACAATACAAACGTCCCCTGGAAGTGATTGAAGGGCCACTCATGGATGGTATGAATGTCGTTGGTGAGCTTTTCGGTTCCGGAAAAATGTTTTTACCTCAGGTGGTTAAAAGTGCGCGTGTGATGAAAACCGCTGTAGCCTATCTCACGCCATTTCTGGAAGCGGACAAGCAAGCCGGTGAAGCAAAAGCAAAAGGTAAAATTCTCATGGCCACCGTCAAAGGTGATGTGCATGACATTGGAAAAAATATCGTCGGTGTCGTACTGGCATGCAACAATTATGATATTGTTGATCTCGGTGTGATGGTACCTGCGGATAAAATTCTTCGCATTGCCCGGGAAGAGAAAGTTGATATTATTGGTCTCAGCGGATTGATCACACCTTCATTGGATGAGATGGTGCATGTCGCAGCAGAGATGGAACGCGAAGGTTTTATATTGCCTTTGATGATTGGTGGCGCTACTACATCACGTCTTCACACAGCTTTAAAGGTAGAACCGAGATACCATAAAGGTCCCGTAGTGCATGTGCATGATGCATCTAAAGCCGTCGGAGTAGCTTCTCAGCTTTTGTCAGAAGACAAAGAAAAGCGCGCTGATTTTCTAAAAGATATTAAAGACAACTACGAACAAATGCGTGTAGCGCGCGCCGGCAAAAACCAAAAAAAATATCTGTCCATAGCCAAAGCCAGAGAAAACAAACCGGTTATGAACTGGTCTGATTATACTCCACCAGTTCCTCACAAAACGGGTGTTTGGTCGCTGACGGATTATGATCTCCAGGAGTTAAGAAAGTATATTGACTGGACTCCATTCTTCCAAAGCTGGCAGCTTGCAGGAAAGTATCCCGAGATTCTAAAAGATTCTATTGTCGGCAGCGAGGCACAAAAACTTTTTGATGACGCCCAAATAATGCTCGATCAAATCATCGCTGAAAAATGGGTAAAAGCAAATGCAGTAGTGGGTTTGTTTCCGGCCAACAGTGACGGTGATGATATCACCATTTATGCGGATGAGAAAAGAGATACAATAGTAAAACGTGTGCATCACTTGCGTCAGCAAGTGGAAAAGGCACCGGGGAAACCAAATTACTGTTTGTCTGATTTTATTGCGCCTATGGACAGTGGCTTGCATGATTATATTGGTGGTTTTGCCGTCACAGCCGGATTGGACATCGAAGAAAAAGTCGCAGAATTTCAAGCAGAACATAATGACTACAATGCGATACTTTTAAAAGCACTCGCAGACCGATTTGCTGAAGCTTTTGCAGAACGGATGCACGAACGAATGCGCACCGAATGGTGGGGATTTGTATCCAATGAAAATCTGGACAATGATGCTTTGATTGCAGAGCAGTACCGAGGTATTCGTCCTGCACCGGGATATCCTGCGTGTCCGGATCATACGGAAAAAGCACTCCTATTTGAATTGCTTGATGCTACTTCGAATGCAGGAATTATTCTTACTGAAAGCATGGCAATGCATCCCGCGGCAAGTGTGAGTGGTTGGTATTTCTCACATCCCGAAAGCAAGTATTTTCCGGTGAGTGGGATTGACCGCGATCAACTGGAGGACTACGCTATTCGAAAGAATATGACGCTGCAAGAAATGGAACGTTGGTTGGGACCTCTTTTGTAACTTTGAAGAATAAGACCTGAGACTTTCGACACGCGACACGCGACACGCGATTATTAGACCTGAGACTGGAATCGTAGGGCGTAGGGCGTAGGGCGTAGGGCGTAGGGCGTAGGGCGTAGGGCGAAATAAATTAAAACATGATACTATATTTATATTAATGCATCAAACATTTTATCTGATAAACCATATTTATTCCGTTCACCGTTTACCCCTTTTATCCATAATGCTACAATCAACCCATAACTAAATCACCTATCACCCCATCACTTATCACCCATCACTTATCACCCATATCATGACTATCTCTTCAACCAATAAGCCAACTTTACTCAAGAAGCCAAGCGTTAAGCGTTTGCCTAAAGAATTAGTCCAGGAAGAAAAGCAGGTGATCGTTCACTGCCGATACAACTGCTCCAATCCGTATGGCATGAATATCCGCATCTGGCCGTCAACCTATTTGATAGCCAAAGATGTCTCCCACAAAAGCGAATTGGTTCATGCCGAAAACATTCCTTTTGCCCCGGCCTGGATGGTGGTGCCACAGGGCTCTTCAAACCAGTTTTCACTCATTTTTACAGGGCTTCCTAAAGACTGTCAGTGTTTCGATCTGGTAGAGGTCATTCCCCAGGAGGGCGGATTTTTTGTCTCTAATATTGAGCGAAACCAAATGGATGTTTATACGGTTGAAATTTCTTAGTGTCTTTCCGCCCATAAAACCGGTTTAAAGCATTTCAGGAAGGCTGATGTAAGACCCATTAACGTATTATTAAATTCTCCCTATGCCATTAATAGTATGTTCATTATCAATTGATTACGTACTTTTGATCGAGGATTATTTTATTCGCTTTAAATCGCCTGAGATACGGTCAATAAAATAGTTTATTCCGGCCGGTCAACGAATTCGTTTATATCCTACATTTGTGCGCGCAAAAAACAAGATGTTTGGAGTTCATAGATGTTTGCCGGTATTAATCCTGTTTTGGCCCGTTGCTATCTTTTCTAAACACCAAAAGAGCAATGAGTAACGTTTAGTCTTAACTTACACAACTATGGCATTCAATCACACAAACCGAAAGAGACTAAAATGGGCAGCCTACACGCTCCTGGTGGCTGGTTTTGTTTTTCTTTCTGTGCTCTACCAGAGCAATGCAGCCATGCGGATATCCAGAGCTTCCTATGCTCCCACTATCAATATGGAATCCCTTCCGATTGCTGTTCCGGATTCTATGATAAAGCCTCTTCGTGATCTGGTGGATTCCTCCCTGCAGTTGAGCCTGGAAAAAATCATTTCAAGAAATAAAAAATGGGCTGCATTGGCGGCAGATAAAAAATTGTGCGTGGGACTTGTAGATATGCGCGACATTGAACATGTAAAATTTGCCCGTGTAAATGGCAGTCACATGATGTATGCCGCAAGTCTTCCAAAAATTGCTGTGCTACTGGCCGCCATGGATGCTATCGACAAAGGAGAACTGACAGAAACCGATGAAGTGGATACCGATATGCGGATTATGATTTCTAAAAGCGATAATAACGCGGCTACCCGAATGATCAATCGCGTAGGGTTTGATAAAATCGCCGACGTCATGGAAGATCCTGAATATGACTTTTATGATGAGAGTCAAGGTGGAGGTTTGTGGGTTGGGAAAAGATATGCTCAGGCAGGTGATCGCCACGGTGATCCCATGAAAAATCTAAGTCACGCCGCAAGCGCAACACAAGTATGTCGATACTATTATCTTCTCACATTTGGGAAGCTTGTAAATTTTGAACGTTCGCAACAAATGCTGGGCTATCTTGGTGATCCTGAACTTCATCATAAGTTTGTGAATACACTCGATAAAGTAGCTCCTAAAGCAAAGGTCTATCGCAAATCCGGATCCTGGCAAACCTATCATGCCGACTCTGCTTTAGTATGGGGTTCTTCCTGGCGTAAGTATATCCTTGTTGCCCTGGCAGATGATCCGGGTGGTGAGCAGATTATGCGCGACCTGATGATGGAAGTTGATAAAACTTTAAAACCGAAGACTTGATTTTTTGAATCACCTAACCCCACTCATTAAAGCCTTTCTTCTCAAGACTTTTGATATTCGAGAAGGTGAGTACCAACGGGTACTCCTGATGCAACTGAATATTTTCCTGATTGTTCTTACCCTGCTGATCATTAAGCCGGTCGTCAATGCACAGTTCCTTTCTGTGATTGGTATCGAACAACTTCCATTTGCTTTTTTATTAGTGGCGATTTCTGCCATGGGCATTTCCACCATTTATGCCCGGGCATTAAATAGTCGATCCCTTCGTCGTGTCACATCAGGGACGCTGATGGTGTCCATATTTTCCCTGGTTGTGATTGGCACCCTGCTTCATTTGAATATTGCAGAAAAACTTGTTCTCTATATTTTCTATATCGGTGTCGCTATTTTTGGAGTCCTCACTACTTCCCAATTCTGGATCATGGCGAATCTTGCGTTTGATGCGAGAGAAGCCAAACGCCTATTTAGTTTTATTGGCGCAGGACCAATCGCGGGAGGCGTCGCCGGTGGTTATCTAACCTCGCTGCTAGTGATGTTTGTGGATGGTACCGATCTGCTGTTTATTGCAGCATTACTGCTCTCTATCTGCATTCCACTCAACAATATCATCTGGCAGAAACATATCAAGCCTCTGAGTACCTTTCAACAAAAAAAACGATTATCAGGTTTTGGTGATCATCCGGTCTGGTTGATTCGTAAATCAAGACATCTTACTTTCCTTGCCCTCGTCATAGGTATCGGTGTTATCGTTTCTAAATTAGTGGAGTTTCAATACAGCAGTGTGGCTTCAGCAAGCATTACAGATCCAGATGAACTTACATCATTCTTTGGCTTTTGGTTTTCCACCTTTAACGTAGTCTCTTTATTGGTTCAATTGTTTCTGACCAAAAGAATTGTAGGCATGTTTGGGGTTGGATCTTCGCTGTATGTTTTGCCGGGAGGAGTAATGGTTGGATCGCTCGCCTTACTTTTTACCCCGGTGCTGTGGGCGGGAATTTTCACCAAATTATGGGAGGTATCGGTAAAGCAATCGGTCAATAAGGCCGCGACGGAATTATTGGCACTACCAATTCCTGCAAGTATAAAAAGTCAAACCAAAACATTTATTGATGTTTTTGTGGACATGGCGGCTACGGGTGTTGCCGGTATGCTCCTCATTTTTATCATCAATGGTCTTGATCTATCTGTTCGTGCAGTGAGCTTACTAACGATTCTCATTTTAGGAGTCTGGTTTTATGTGGCCTTGAAAGTTCGCCAGGAATATATTAAATCCTTCAAATCAAAACTATCTCAGGCTGATCTTCAGGCCTCCAAAAAAATTCCGGACTTTCATAATACTTCCGTGTTGAGTGGCTTGAAGAGGGCGCTTGATTTTGGAACTGACAAACAGATCGTTTATGTGCTTGAAAAAGTAAAAGAGATTCCGGATAAGAGAATGTTTGACAATGTAGCCAAATACCTTACCCATGCCAATCCGGCAGTCCGAATCAAGGCCTTGCAAAGCATCTATTACCTTGAAAAAACAGTGGATGCTTTCGTATTAGAAGCACTCCTGCATGATAATGATCAGGAAGTGCGGTATCAGGCTTTCGAACAATTGTTCCGTCAGACCACGAGTAATCGAATTGATATGATCAATCAATACCTGTTGCATGAAGATCCATTGATCAGTGGTGCGGCCTTGGTCGGATTGGCGGTTGAGGCAAGAAATAATCCGGAACTAAAAAAACACCTCAAAATCGATCAACGCGTCGGTGAAAAAATTAAATATATAGAGCTCGCTGACCATCCTGAAGAGCAACTCCTCTATAAAAAGATGGTGCTGCGGGCCATCGGGCTCGCACGATTGAGCAATTATTATTCTGTGATCGAGCAATACATGGGTGATTCGGATGCGCAAGTAGTGAAAGAAGCCATCATGGCTGCAGGTCATTCGATGCACCAACCATTCATTGAGCGTATTGCCGCTTTTTTGTTAACAAAAGATACGCGTCCATTTGCACAGAAGTCCTTACTTCTGTTTAGCATTGGTATCATTCCTGAGTTACAGCAAATGGCGAAAAATCCAACCACCAATCTGGCCATCATTCATCAAATACCGGGTGTGCTGGAGCGCATGGATGCCCAGGTCGCCGTGGAAGCATTATTGCAATTTCTAAAAACCGCAGATGTTAACCTTCGCCTGGAAGCTCTTCGCTCTTTGAATACCATGCAACACAACTTTCCTCATCTGAAGATCAGAAAGGAAGATATCGTCAAGTATATCATTGATGAGGCCAACTTGTATAAAGAAACACTTGGTGTATTGTATTTACAAAACCAAATGTTGCCAGTGGAAGAACCTGTAGAAGTACACATCGCCCGCCAAAAATTGACTGAGTTAGTGGAACGAAGATTGGATGGAACACTGGAAAGAATATTCCGCCTACTGGGATTGCGTTATCCGCCTGAAGATGTCATCCCTGTATATGAAGGTATCAAAAGTATCAATCCGGATTTGCGTATAAACTCGGTAGAATTCCTTGACAATCTACTGGAACCATCCCTGAAGAAGACATTGGTACCTATCGTTGAGACCGCTTTGTTTGAAACGATTACCAACGAAGTCATCAGCAACCTAAACGTAAAAGTACCGGAAGAGCGTGAGTGCCTTTCACTCTTGTTGGAAGGTCGAGATCCAAAGTTAAAATTGGCCGTGTTTACCTTGATCACCGTTTTGAAAAAAAAGGAGTACATTAAACTCGTTGAGCCATTTCTGAATAGTCCGTATGCAAAAATTAAGGAGCGTGCTGTCGACGTCGTAGATGAGCTCAAATCTTTGTAAGTTCTGTCCTCATCCATTTACAGGAGACTATTGCATTACTTTCTGATTACCTTATCGATACTGCTGGCCAGCGCCATGTGATCACTCCCTGAGTTCTTTTTCAGGACATTGCTCATCATGGCTACCAAATAAGTGGATCCATCCGTATGCTCTACAATCGCTACAGAGTTCATATAATTATCCACATTGCCTTTGTATTGCTCACAGGTATACCCTTCTTCCGGCTGACATTTATATAAGCTACCGGATTTAAAATAAACTGCAGCTTCTTTTAGCGAGGGCGAAGAAGCATAGCGAATGCGTCTGTCGGTCATATACATGAGTCGCTTTATTTCAAGACTGCTTTTGGTGTCAACTACAAGCCCTCTTTCCATCGCTATTAAAAATTTCATCAACCCCAATGTAGTGCCTATGCTGCCATCTCTGGGAGGAATAAACGACTCACCGCCGGCCGTAAACAAACGTCCCAGTCTCCATTCGGTTTCTGAAATACCTAAAATTCGCAATGGTTCATTTACAATGGCATTGGCCATGGTGGTTAAATCAGATTTTGATGTTGTTTTGAAAAACACGTCTGCCTGTTCTTCAGTCAGCGTTGGATAGTCCTTACCAAAGGCGCGCATGAGTACCGCTTCTCTCCAGCAGACACTGGCAGCCCCATTATTGCTGACCGACATCATATGATCCAGCCATTCATAGAGAGAGAATACATCATTCTCACGTAAGGTGCGTTTGACTAATACATTGGTTTCAATATTAAAAAAGGGAACGGTGTGTGAGTCTGTCATTGCCCACTTGCCTGCCCGTACATTCTTTGTTCGCAACAATTCCTGTCGCTTTAAAAATGAATCAGGATATATTTTTTGCAGCTCTGTGAGGAATCCTGTAAGCACCGCTATTTTCCCAACACTACCCGGCTGATAGCCAATTGTTTCTTTTCTGGAAGCATAGCGCAATTTCTTTCCGGGCGTAATATCAAGAATTGAAATTGAATACTTCTCATTCAGTGAGGGGAATAACGCATTAATTGCTTTCTGTAATCCCGGATCCGGGGAAGGGATTTCACACAAGCTATCTCCTCTTGCATCCTCAAGATTTAATCGGATGTCTGCAATGGATTTTTTCGCTCCCGGGATCGGCATGGTTTCTTTAAGGTCACCGGACATAATTAATTCAAGACGATGCAAACGTTTTATACCGGTTAATTCATATCCGTCAATGGGATAGGGTGGTGCTGCTGCAGTTAAACAAGTCAGACAAATCAATGTAACAAAGAAGGATCTGTATTTCATAGTGACGTATTTAAAGGAATTGATTTTTCCCCATTCAGCGGGGATGTAATGGATTGAAGATAAAGAGAAGATGCAGCTCGTTTGTTTTCTACAAAAGGTCTGACCTGAAACAACCAAATGTGATCATCCTTAAATCCTAATTCTACATCATAGGGCCATTTCATTCCGGTCGCCGCAAGTTTATCTAGCAAGGAGCTGGTCATAAATCTCAACAACGAAAGTCTTGATTCAGAGAGCAGTCTTTTTTCAAAGGTGGTATGAACTTTTTGACTCCCTCCAGTCTCCGGAATACTAATAAATTCAGGTTCGCGAGCCGGAGACAGCATTAGATTTTCGCCATCGGCTTTCAGTAACCACGATTCACTGGCCTGTCCTTCGACAGCACCACCAACACCTCGATTAAAGGCAATAGTAACATCTTCTGAAACGCCTGAACTGATCCCTTTGGTGATGAGTACACCGGAATAATCCGCATTGACACTTGGTATGATCAGGATAGAGGGAAATACATTCTCCGGATTCAGGAGATATCGTTGACGCCACATATAACTTCGCTCGGCATACGGAGACGCCCATACATCTTTGATACCCTGGAAAATTTTTTCTTCATCAAGCACATTAAACAGCGTGAGGTTAAGTCCTGCACCGGTAAAGTCTTTAAGATCTTCCATGTTTGTATCGCTGCGCAGAAAAACCGGTATCTGACCCATTTCCTTTTCAAAAACTTTGACGAATTGTTGTCGCAGATCTTTTTGAAATTCGGGATATAAGGGCATCTCTTTGATCGCTGCCCGAAGGATTTCAAGTTCGCCCAAAACAAACTTTTCAATTTTCTCAGCCTCCTCTTTTTCTTCCTGCATTTTTCGCGCCTGATCAAAAACAGCATTGAGGAACTCCCAGTAACTCTGGTCTTTTCCCGGCATTGGCTGATCAAAGTGCTGCCTGAAGATTGAAAACGGAATGACCAGTCCTTCCACCACATGATCCGGAAACATGAGCTTCAATTGACCAAGATTAGCAGCTTTTGGACCACACAATATGCCGGAATGCGATGCATTGACATCTCTTAGATTAAGAATCCGTGGATCATTCAATTCCATCAACTCCACCGGCACGGAAATCATTTCTTCGCTTCTCGTTTTACTTGCAAATAATGCCTGCTCCTCTTCCGTCATTTCAATTGCTGGTTTTATGAGGACCGTTCCTTTATTGGACACCGCATAGAATACTTTTTGTCCATTGTAAGGAAGCAGCGCCAGAAGATTGTCAGGCGAAAGCACTGCATTGGGAATTCCTAAATTTCTTGCCAGTAACTGTACATGTGAAACCATGTTGCCTTCCGTTACGGTGGCTATTCCGGCAACGGGTTTGAGGTCTGCCGGTGGTCGGTTGAAAACATATATTTTATCTTTTGAGACTTCGATGTCTTCCGGTGATTGATTCGTCACCACAAGTTCGCCAAACGCATATCCGGGATTCAATCCACGCATCGAACTTTGGTTTTCAATATCCATCACCTGATTGGAAAAACCGGCTTCTGAAGAAAAAAAATCCCCAAGGACTGACACTGTACTACCCAATTCTAAAAGAACAGATGATCGTACTTTGTCATCGACGAGTCCATAAGCCAATGGCTCAAATCCTGCAAAAAGTTTGATGACGTCCTGATAAGTAGATCGAACCATGCCGGTCCCCCATTCGACAGCTTTCTGTGATCGTTCAAGAAAGTCATTTAGCTGCTGCAATGTTATTTCTTCTCCGTCCGTTAGGGTCAGATCTCCTTCAATAATTTCCCATTCCCATTGCTCAAGATATCCAAAGCCTGCTTCTGCTTTTACCAGCGTGCGGGCTTTGAAAAGTTGCTCTTCAAGTGTTTTAGGTTGCCACAGGGGAGCTTCTCTATTCATTAACATTTCTAATTTATTGGAAACATCCAGGAGGGCCAATCTGGCGCTTGCCTTGGGGACGGTTAGCAAATCCTGACGTATCAATAATGCCAACTGGCTGATAAGCTGGGTTTTTTCTGCTGCTTCTTTGGCCATGCCATAGTAAGTAATAAAGTCATTAAGCGCAACCGTAATGCTATTTCCAACAGGCATCTTTTTTACAAACGATTTGAAATCTGACACCTGAATCGGGCGATACATGATTTCCATGTCTGCAATTAGTTTTGCAAATTTTTTATCCACTTCACCATCAAACTTGGATTTGTTTTTGGCTCTGAAGTCGATTACTTTTTGGATGTCTCCCTGATCCGGTTGCCCATGTATTTTTACTCTCAAGTCCATAAAGGGAATATAGAGATCAGAGATTTCTCTCGATACCGCTCTAACACTTTGGGTGGTATTGTTGTCTCCGGCATGTGGTAGGTCTTTAGCGCTTTGTCGAATGAGGAAAAAGTTTTGATTGACTTTTTGCGTATCACTAAGGACGAACTGTAAAAAGCCAATACCCCAGGCTTCTTCATCTTCAATCTGGTACGCTCCCCGGTAAAATTGAGCGCGGCGATTGATCCAGCCGTTGTCATTGGCACGTAAAAAATGTTCGAGTGAAAATTGCTTAAGACGGGATTGATTGTTTTGAGCATCCCAGAAAGCCTCATTGGATGTAGTCGCAAGTATTTGGCCAAAATAAATTTTATTGGATTTCGCTAGTGCATCAACAGCATCTTTGTATCTGGCCCGTTGAAAACCACCCACTTCTCCACAGGGTTCTTTGGGTTGATTGATGGTTCCATCTTTGCAAAACCAGCGGATATCTTTATAAGGACCTCTGATGTCCTGCTTATACTCCTGGATCATTTTGGCGATAGCCGCATCCTCCTTCTTCTGACTGTAGGCAGAAAAGGTGATTATTCCAAAAAGACAAATGAGAATGAGCTTATAGTGTTTATACATGTTTATCTATTTCTATTATAACGTATGTCTGTGGTTTTGGTTTTGTGATGGGTGATGGGTGATGGGTGATGGGGAAAATAAAAATTACGAATTACGAATTACGAAAAAAAGGACGCGAGACTTTTTTTTTACACACATAACCAATTAACCTTATAACCTCTTAACCCTTTAACCCTACTTAATTCAAATGTGATTTCTCATTCTTCCTTCCACACCACTTCCCCTTTTGTATTAATATAGACAAGGGTGTTTGAAAACGCACTACCTTTTTCCATTCTCGCCATACCTTTGTGAAAATGATTAATACCGGAATAGATGAGTGGAATTATTTCTTTTCCTTGCAGGTCTATAAATCCCCATTTTAATTCTTCGTTTTGAACCGGAATTAATCCGGCGTTAAGACTGCCAACATTTCTATACGGTAATTGATCAAGCACTACCTCTCCATCGCCGTCTATCACCTTCCAGATTTTACTCGTTTTATCTTCACTTCGGACCCAGACCGTGGCATATCCCTCTGAAAAATCCCAACCAAAATCATACTCGGGTGGGATTACATAAGTTCCAATTGTATCAATAAAGCCACCTTTAATAGTAAATCCATATTGAGCTTCGGGATCATCGGATTGAATCATTGCCCATGCCTTCCCCTCCTTAAAACATCCGGCGGAAGCATACAAAGGTTCAATCTTAAAATGACCGGCAGGATCTATAAAACCTGTTTTTTCATCCGGGCCGAAAACAGGCGCCAGATGCTCATTAAATCGCGGGTGTGAAACACTAACGGTAAACTGCGGTTCAACCACTATTGCTCCGGTAGGATTAATAAACCCTGTCCATCCGTTTTGCTTGATAGCCGCATAGCCATTCCAAAAATTTGCAGCCGCCTCAAACTGACATGGAATTACTTCTTCTCCTTTGGTATTTATGTATCCAAACAACCCATTTTTACTAACAAAGGCTAAACCCTCACTAAATGATCCAGCGCTTTCGTATGCCGGCTGAACTACCCATTGACCGATGCTGTCAATAAATCCGTACTTGCTTTCAGAACCCGAAAGAACCTTCACCTGAGCAGTGCCCTCATTAAACTCCTCGGCTTCGTCCCAACTTGGTTGGAGGATCAAGTCCCCTTTCCTGTTTATATATCCCCATTTACCCTTTATACGGACAGGAAACAAGGTCGATGGATCGGCCTGATAGGCGGAAAGACCATCAGATGCAGACTCTTTTTCCTGAAGCTGAGGTTTTGCAGATTCTTTGCACCGAAAGAATGTGAAAAGGGATAAAAGGATGATCATAAACTGAATGGGGTGGAGGTTTTTCATGACATTTTCGTGGCTTCTGTGAATGTACTGATTCTGCGGAAAAGAACGATTTAATTTCAGGGGGCTTTCATTTTATTTAATTTGAAACTATCTCAGATTAGATTTTCGCTTAACTTGCCCCAATGAATCCCATTGCTTACATCACCCCCAACTTCACTGCCAATGCTGTGAGGTTTATTGAAGCCCTCGTTTCCCTGCACGATATTCGATTGATCATTATCAGCCAGGAGCCTGTCACTTTACTTCCATCATGGCAGCAAAGCCGCATATCAATTGCCAAAGAGGTCACTGATGTGTTTGATAAATGGACGCTTATAAAGGTACTGACCGAAATACAAAAATCAACGGGAGCGATTTATCGCATTCTTGGCGCTACAGAACAATTACAGGTGCCGATGGCAGAGGCCAGAAAAGCACTAGGCATTGAAGGTATGGATATTGAGGCAGCGATGAATTTCCGGGATAAGTCCCGCATGAAAATGCTTTTTGGAGAAAATAAAATTCCCTGTGCCAAACATGCGCTTGTTCATGACCTGGGTAGTGCCATTCTGTTTGCAAAAAAATGCTCCTATCCGGTAGTAGCAAAGCCTGTTGCCGGCGCCGGCGCACAAGCTACTTTCCGCGTGACCAATGATGAAGAAATGCTTCAGGCTTTTGCTTCGCTAGGACATGCTTCTGCCGATGGTGTGATTGTTGAAGAATTTATTCAGGGAGAAGAATTTTCTTTAGATACCATTTCATTAAATGGAAAAATTATCGGACAAACGATCAATCAATATTATCCTACCCCTTTGGAGGCCATGTCAAATCCTTGGATACAATGGCGTGTTATTCTTCGCAAAGAACATAATCATAAAACCTTTGATGATATCCGCAAGGCCGGCAAAAAAGCACTTGATATCCTGGGGATGAAAACAGGTATCAGTCATCTGGAATGGTTTAGAAGAAAAGATGGATCCATTGCAATTTCTGAAGTGGCGGCAAGACCCCCCGGAGCGCAGTTCACCACATTAATTTCGAGAGCTTGTGATATTGATGTGGTCCGTGCATGGGCCAGGCTGATGGTTTATGATGAAGCTATCGCTCCTGAAATAATTTATTGCAGTGGTGCGGCTTATTTGCGTGGGCAGGGTGAAGGACGCGTTTCACATGTAGAAGGTCTTGATGAAATCAGAACAAAATATGCAGACATCATCACTGATATCCGCGTGCCTAAAAAAGGTCAGGAGAAATCCCTGAGTTATGAAGGCGAAGGATTTGTCATCCTGCGTCACCCTGATGCAAGTGTTGTCGAAGAAGCCTTAAAAGAAATCGTTGAAACAGTAAAGGTGATCATTACCAAGACTTGACCTTTGACGTGCTACATAGAAATCACCTTAATCTCCACCCGTTGATTTTTTCTTCGCCCATCGACGGTTCGGTTGGTCGCTATAGGTTCTCGCTTACCATACCCCTTAGCGGAAATTTGTGCTTTGGGGATTCCCCTTCCATAGAGATATTCGGCAACATTCTCCGCTCTGGAGGTAGATAAACGGTCACAATACGCATCTTCCGGAAGACTATTGGTGTGTCCGCCAATTTCGATTTTTACTTTTGGGTTAGCCGATAGAAAATCATAAATCTCTTCCAGCACAGCATAAGAGGATGGTTCTATGTTTGTACTGTCTGCTGTGAAATAGAGTTTTTCCACCTGAATGGTCTGCCCAAGAGAAAGTGTTGCGATATCCAGCGATTTCAATACTTTTTCAGCTTCCATATTTATGGTTGCTGAGCCAAGACACCCATTGCCATCAACGACTGTCAATGAATGTTCGCCGGCCGGAAGCGCTATCGCCCGGTCTGTAATTTCGCCATTGCTCCATTTATATTGAAATGGCTCAACGCCTCCGGTTACTTTTGCAACTGAGACTCCATCCGATGCCAGTTTATCCGAAGCTTTAGTTCCTACCGTGGCCATAACCTTTAGTTCAGTAGAAGCGGGAATAATGGCACTCGCTAAAACGGTCTTTCCCTCCTGGTCAGTAACCGTCACCTGATACAAACCTGCTTTCAGTCCGGTAACTTCCTGCGTATTGCTGGTCAAATCTCTCCATGCATATTGATATGGGGGCGAGCCACCCGCAACATCAACCATCATATGCCCCGTACTCATACCGGTACAAACCGGTGCAGACATTACATTAATAACGGCAGCCAAACGATCTCCTTTGCTTTCAGCCACTAATATTTTTGTTGTATCCTCAATCACTTTTGATAGCCCATTATAACCGGCCATGTAGACATTTTTATTTCGCCCCGGAGAAAGAATAATCATTTCATCGGAAGCACCTCCTTCATTCATGGTGACTATTTCCTCCTCATATGGATTGTACTTGACCAGTATGTTTGACGCCACATAAATAAGTCCTTTGCTGTCTGAAGACAACGCTTTTACTTTTCCTTCCACGAGATCTTTCCAGGCATCAATCGTGTACCAGCGATTGTCTCTATCGACCAGCCACATGTTGCTGTCGGCGGCCATCCAGGCCCCCTCAGAAGTCTGGGTTACGGCAGTAATCGCTTGGTCTTTTTCATAAAGCTTCCATTTGTCTTTTACTATTCTTACAACACCTGCATTCGTGCCTACCCATCGCACACCATAGTCATCATAATGAATAAAGTTGATCATATTACTTTCAAGTATTCCATCATTCGTCGTGTAATGATCCACCACTTTTTCCTGACTGATGGATACAGTGGAAACACCATTGTTAGTGCCCACCCAAATCATCGATTTGGTGACATTCATACACGTTGCGCCTGAATCTGCTTCGACCGTAATAACCTTGCCTGTTGCCGTGAAATGAATTTCTCCATTCTTATAGAGCATGATTAATCCATAATCCTTAT
Organism: Bacteroidota bacterium; assembly: GCA_024642665.1. Taxonomy (GTDB): domain Bacteria; phylum Bacteroidota; class Bacteroidia; order Chitinophagales; family Saprospiraceae; genus Opimibacter. The sequence goes on along the minus strand of JAHEAR010000009.1, from coordinate 61,500 downwards.
GCCAGTCAACATCCACGACCTGATCGCCAACGCCCAAAGGTTGTGCCTGATAGCTGTTGGACGCGATCAGAAACACGTCTGCACTTGTTGCCACGTAAAGATTATCGGCATCATCATACGCCATGGCGCGGTATTCCACCTTCGGGGGAATCCCTTCCACCTGACCAACGGTTTTGAGCTGCTGCCCCATCAAAGTCCCTGATAACATCATGGCGCATAGCAGTATTACTATATATCTATTGTATTTCATTGTTCGTGCTTGTTACAAAATCTTATGTTCTTGCCTTCATAACGCTTTATGAGGGTCATTACGTCTAAAATGGGGCGAAACTCTCATTTTTGAAATAAATTACACCGCAAAAATATTATTTAAAGGAACCTGTTGGTATGAAACGTAAAATAAGATTGGGAATGATTGGGGGAGGTCATGGGGCTTTTATCGGCGCAGTGCACCGAATGGCGGCAGTGCTGGACGGGCAGATAGAGCTTATTTGCGGGGCCTTTAATTCAGATCCGGAAAAATCCTTACAAAGTGGCGCGGACTTATTTCTTCCTCCGGAAAGGTGTTATGGCACTTACCAGCAAATGTTTAAAGAAGAAGCCAGGCTTCCGGAAGGTGAGCGCATGGATTTGGTCGCTATAGTCACACCAAACCATTTACATTTTGAGCCTGCCTTTATGGCGCTTGATTACGGATTCCATGTGATCTGTGATAAGCCTGTTTGCCTGACACTGGATGAAGCTAAGCTTTTGATGAAAAAAGTAAATGCCTCAGGATTGATTTTTGCGTTGACACATAACTATACCGGCTATCCGATGGTGAAGCAAGCCAAACAAATGATTGCGCATGGCGATTTAGGAAAAATTCGTCGCGTGGTTATCGAATATCCTCAGGGATGGTTGAGTAGGGATATTGAATCGTCAGGACATAAACAAGCTTCCTGGCGCACGGATCCAAAACGATCTGGTATAGCAGGTGCCATGGGCGACATTGGTTCACATGCAGAAAATCTTGGGGAGTACATGACAGGTTTGAAAATCGATTCACTCTGTGCTGATCTGCACACGCACATTCCGGGCAGAAAATTAGATGATGATGGAAGTGTATTGTTGCGGTTTGACAATGGGGCAAGAGGCGTATTATATGCCAGCCAAATTTCTGCGGGAGAAGAAAATAATTTGCGCATTCGAGTGTATGGGGAGTTGGGTGGTCTTGCATGGTCACAGATGGAACCAAACTCATTGATTGTTCAATGGCTTAACAAACCGACTCAGGTTTTTCGCACCGGAGGTCCGGATATATGTGCACAAGCCTCTGCTCATATACGTCTTCCTCCCGGCCACCCGGAGGGTTACATTGAGGCTTTTGCCAATATCTACAGAAATGTAGCCTATTGCATTCAAGCCAGACTTAATGATGAAACTGTCAATGACATATATCTTGATTTTCCAACCATCGAAGATGGTGTCCGGGGGATGGCTTTTATTGAAGCGGTGGTGAAATCGGGGACTCAGGAGAGTGAGAAGTGGTATAAGTTAATGACATTGTGATCGTTCTTTCCAGCCCACAGAAGATTCCTCGCTGTACTCGGAATGACAATCGATTTATAATACAGGGTAGAAAAGGGTTGGGGCTTTGCCCCAACCCTTTTCTACCAATACCAACCAATGCAATGTCATTCCGACCGTAGGGAGGAACCTCAATGTCAATAGCATAGTTTCTCCCAAAACCAATGAATGTACCGTCATTCCGAATGTAGGGAGGAATCTACTTTTCGATTGTATTGTCATTTCGATTGGGGAGTCGGATACAAAATAAGTGCCTCCGCATCTATTTAGTATAAAGCAATATCATTCTGAATATAACGTGGCGGAGTCAAGAATCTCTTTCATCAAAATGAAGTTTAATCGGATAGTAGTGATTCATAATTAAAGTCTCGTCATTTGAAATTAGCTTCGCCCGACATAGCTTTTCGCGCAGGCGGGTAATTCGTAATTAATTGTTTGTTTTCTTCGGAATCGTTAAAGACTGCCAGTCACCTTGATTAAACATTCTCGCGAGGTAAACGATTTGTCCGACGTGATAAGCATAATGCGCTTGTTGTCTCATGATCGCTTCTGCAACACTCTGCCCCATATTTCGAATATAAATGGTGGTCTTCAGATCATCCGTCGTGAGGGCATCGATGGCATCAAACAAACATAGCCAGCCTTCATTCCATAAACCCAGAACTTCTTTGCGAGAAGAAAGTGTTTCTTCAAATTCACCATCTCGTTTTCTCCATTCCTTTTCACCATCCGTCGTTAAAAAATCCGTCCATCTGGAAAGCATGTTGCCATGCAAATGTTTTATGATCACTGCAATGCTGTTGCTCTTTTCATCAGGCGCTTTGAACAAGGCTTCATCATTGATCTGCGCTATGGCTTTCTCACCAAGCGATTTGTAATATTCAAATACTTTTCTTGCGCTATCTAATGACATATCTTTCATAGGATAAAAATAGGCAAAAGTTGAAGGTTTAAATTGTAGGGTTTAATGTTTATAAGGTTATTAGGGTTATGCTGGGGATATGGAAAAACTGTGTATCAGGGCAAAAACCTCAGGCCCCTTTTGGTAATGTTTAGGATTTAAGGTGTAGTGTGTAAGGTTTAATATTTAGATTGAATTTTTTATTGAGATGGAAAAAAATCTCAGGTCTACAAGTCTTAGGTCTCAAGTCTCTTTGGTTGAAGGTTAAGCGGCTGGCAGGGTCAAAATTCGTGTGTCGTGCGTCATAAGTCACAAGTCTTGTGTCTCAGATCTAACAGCCTCAGGTCTCTTTCTATAACATTGTATCTTAGCCGCCATGGAGTTAAAAGAAGTATTGGACAAAGCATTAGTGGTCGTCGAAGAGGCCGCCGTTTTTATTCGATCCCAGGCAGGAAAAGTGAGAGAAGATGATATCATCACAAAATCCAAAAACAGTCTGGTAAGCTATGTGGATCAAACCGCGGAAGAAATACTTGTCACCGGTCTTGGAAAGATACTTCCGGAAGCTGGGTTTATCACTGAAGAAGAGACCGTAGAACAGTTGCCCTCCGAATATACCTGGATCATTGATCCATTGGATGGTACCACCAATTTTCTCCAGCAAATTCCTTTTTATGCTGTTTCGGTTGGATTAGTGCATAAAGATCAAATTCTTATAGGTATCGTCAGCGATGTGGAAAACCGGGAAGTGTTTTATGCCTGGAAAGGTGGGGGTGCATGGTGTAATGGAGAAGAAATACACGTGTCGGGAAGAACAGAAATTGAGGAGGCCATCGTTGCTACCGGATTTCCATATGCCTCCAGAGGTAATTTGCCAAAACTCAGTGCTGCATTTGATTTTTTCCTCAATCACGCCAGTGGTATTCGAAGACTCGGATCAGCAGCGATAGATCTTGCCTATGTAGCCTGCGGTCGTTTTGATGTCTATTACGAAACCACCCTTAATGCCTGGGATATTGCCGGAGGTATCATTCTCGTTGAGGAAGCCGGAGGAAAAGCCACGGACTTTAAAGGAGAAAATAAAATGCTAAAAAATGGAGAAGTGATCGCTGCTCCGGAGGAAATTCATACGGCGGTGTCCGCACATATCCGCGTCATATTTGAATCTTAGTCGAAGATGTACATCAAAAGGTCTATTTCCCGCTGATAAAAGATCGTTCTATTCCGGGAGATGCTATCTTTATCATTCGTCAGGAATCTAACCATATGCTTTTCACTGAAACGGTAGCACAATCGATTAAATCTGTCAAAGCCAATGCGCTCAGGGCTGTGCTAACGTTGTTAATTATTGCGTTTGGCATCATGGCGCTTGTTGGTATTCTGACTTCCATCGATGCCCTGCTCTTTACAATGAATGATAGTTTGTCACGCATGGGCGCCAATTCTTTTGATATTACGCCAACAGGTAGTAGTCTTCGTTCAAGCCGATACGGTCGACAGAGCAAACGTGGTAAACCAATTGATTTTCGGCAGGCGCTTGCTTTTAAAGATCGATTTGATTTTCCCTCTTCCAACGTTACAGTTTTTGGATATGCTACCGGCAATGCTACGCTCAAATACAGAGATGAAAAAACCAATCCAACAGTGGTTGTGGTTGGTATCGACAATGAGTATTTGAATATCAAAGATTACATCCTTGAGAATGGACGAAACTTTAATGGCATCGAGCAAGCATCCGGCACACAAGTAGCTCTAATCGGTATGGATATCGTCAATGATCTATTTGATAAAAAGGCTGCAGCTGCCATCAATAGCAATATCACCGTAGATGGAAATCGATTTACCGTCATTGGTGTGCTGGCTTCAAAAGGATCCACCATGGGACAAAGTGCCGATCGAAGAGTCCTTATTCCTTTATTCACCGAACGCAACCTGTACGGGTATGCTAATAAAAATTATGATATTTCCGTCATGACAAATGAAGCCGAATCCCTGGAAGATGCACTTTCTATGGCTACCGGACTGATGCGAAATATTCGAAAACTCAGAGCGGCCGAAGAAAACGATTTTGATACCCGGCAAAGTGATAGCCTGATGAATTTGTTAAAGGATAATACTGTCACCATTCGGCTGGTGACCATAGGCATTGGTTTGATAACACTGCTTGGTGCAGCGATCGGATTAATGAATATTATGCTAGTCTCAGTGACCGAACGTACGCGGGAAATAGGGATTACAAAAGCACTCGGTGCTACCCGTAGTCATATTGTCATGCAGTTTCTGACTGAAGCGATTATTATTTGTCAGCTCGGAGGTATCCTTGGCATTATACTGGGTATACTGATGGGCAATGGGGTCGCACTTGCTTTGGGCGGAAATTTTATCATCCCATGGGCATGGATTATTCTGGGATTTATCACGTGCTTGGTCGTTGGCCTGGTATCCGGATTATATCCCGCGCTAAAAGCCTCAAGACTTGATCCTATTGAGTCTTTGCGATACGAATAGAAAGTACTTGTATTATTTTTGGTACTTCGTTTTTACTGCTGACCTTTATCTAACTGCTTCCTGGCTTCCCGAATCGTAAGATTTGATAATGCATGACTTTCAATAAATACACGAACATGGTCCGGATACACTTTCGCATGTTGCCGCAGTGCCCAACCACATGCTTTCCTTAAAAAAAACGCTTTGCTATCCGCAACATGAAGAATCATTTCAAACAACAGTCTTTCATCTGTTTTCTCCCGGTAAAATAATTGATGGATAATCGCCACGCGCTGTAACCACATATGGTCAGAGACAATCCATTTGCGCGCATACGTATGCTGCAGATCAGGATACGCCTTAAAATGAAGGCCTACTAGTTTTGCAATCCAATCCACACTGTCCCACCAAGATTGTGTTGTAATGCACTTTTCTAAAACGCGAATCCATGTTTTGTTTTGGTGCTTTAACATGGTTTCCATCATTTGCAATCCGACGAAATGCAACTCGCGGTATTCCTGGTCAAAACATCCGGTTACAAATTGCTCCAGGGGTTTTCCGGTATACATGCCATGCGTGGCAAATATGTCTTTTGCGATGCCCAACCATCGCGGTGCTATCAATCCGTAATAGGCAAATTGATTTTTGGTATATGCCCGTTGTTGCTCTGCCCGAACCGGATCTCCGGCTTCTAAAAATATTTTCTCAATGATTGCGATGTATTGTTGAGGCGTTATTGCTGGTGGGTGATTCTTCATTGATGGGCAGGAAATGAATGCAACGGTTTTTAGGATTAGTAGTCTTTATGGCAGTGGACGTTTTGTCGCGTCTTAAGGGCCTGTGGTCGAAGGATCCGGGCCCTTTTGGTTATACTTTTTACCTGTTTTTTGGAGGTTATTTAATGTTTTTTTGAAAAACATAATAATTCTCATCCACGACAAACGTTTTGATCGAATTATCTACACTGATTGTTTGCCACTCCGCAGTTGGACTAATTGAAAACACCTTACCATTGATCATGGCTTCGAGCGGCATGTCAAATTGATCTACCACATTGGCGTAGCGATATTTTAGCCTTTTACCTTTCAATTCATACTCGAGTGTTGGGATTCTGATGTCGCGAAGATATTGATTAAAAAACGCTTTTAATTCCAATCCTGTTTGCTCAGCGATGAAAGATTCTACCTGTTCGCTCGTCACGGTTTGATGATAAAATGCACGTTGCAGTCCACGCAGTATTTCTCTCCATTTAATATCATCATTTAACCACGTCCTTAACGTGTGAAGCATATTGCCTCCTTTGTAATACATATCACCCGATCCTTTCTGATTGACGTGATAAGGGGCAATAATTGGTTTATCATTTCGTATGTTCGCTCGGGTGCCAATCACATACTCGCTTCCTGCTTTCTTGCCATAGTAGTAATCAAGAAAAAGTGATTCAGCATAGTTGGCAAAGGATTCATGAATCCACATATCCGCAATATCCTTGTATGTGATATTATTAGCCCACCACTCATGAGCTGATTCGTGTATGATGAGGAAATCAAACTTAAGTCCCCATCCTGTGGAGGATACGTCCGTTCCCAGATAACCCATTTTATATTTGTTGCCATAAGTCACACTGCTCTGATGCTCCATCCCGAGATAGGGCACTTCCACTAATTTGTAACCGTCTTCATAAAATGGATAGGGCCCAAACCAATACTCAAAAGCTCTGATGGTACGATGTGCATCCTGAAAATGCGTCCGGGCTTTGTCATAATTATCTTCCAGTACATAAAAGTCCAAATCCAGAATGCCTTTCTCCCCATGAAGCGTGTCGGCCCAATGCGCATATTTTGCGATGTTGACATTGACACCATAATTATTGATAGGATTAGACACAAACCAATGATAGGTTTTCTTCCCATCCGGCAAATAGTCGATATGCCTTAATCGTCCGTTTGATACATCCGTCAAAGACGCAGGTACCGTGATGCGCATGAGCATACTATCCGGTTCGTCGTACATATGGTCTTTGCAGGGCCACCATACACTGGCCCCAAGACCCTGGCAACTTGTGGCTACAAACGGGTTTTCCTGTTCATCCGATGCCCACGTAAAACCACCATCCCATGGTGGTCGGACAGCCACTATCGGCTTTCCTTCATAACGAATGGTGATGCTTTCTCTGGCGCCTGAAGTAAGTGGATATGGAAACGTAATCCAATACACATTTCCTTCCCTCGTGAAGGGAATCTCTTTTCCTTTAAACGTAACCTGTGTGATGACTAGCGGCTCCTGAAGATCAATTTGCATGCGCTGCTGTGGAATGATTACAAAAAAGTAAATGGTATTTGTGCCTTTGATTGATTTATGTTCAATATCCACATCGATGGCCAGGTCATAATAATTCAAATCCCACCATACCCGTTCAGTAGTAATAGATCCGCGGAGGGAATCCTGATGGGTAAAGGGCTGTGCCAAACTGAGATGACTGAGACAGAGGAAGGTGATCCACAAGCTAAAGGCTTTGCCCTTTTGCCGATTTTGATTAGTTTTCATAAACGGTAAATATACACGCTGTAATACAAAAAACACATATATTGGCCTCATGAGCAGGGAGGAATTTATTTAACTATTCCTACCGTTTCAAATACTTTTTGTAAATCATAGCCATACCATCAAAATGGCTGTTCTAATAAAAATAGTACCCGTATGAGGAGTCTACTCTCAGCTATCTTCAGAAGACTGTGTTACCCATTGGTTTCAACTCCGCTGCTGTATTTTCCCGGGATGGTACTTGTTCGCTTATCGAGAATATTACGCAGATGGTCTTTCTCTCCATCGGCCGGGATAGAAATGAAAGTTGTCAAATGTGTTCACGGTACGATAATGAATGTTGACCGCAACTCGTATCTGGGAGGATCTATTTACTGGTTAGGCTTTCATCATCTTCAGGAGATTCTATATCTTGATAAGCGACTAAAAGACAATATGGTGTTTCTAGATATAGGGGCAAATCAAGGAGAGTTTTCAATGTTTGCTGCTAACAAACTAACGAAAGGAAGGGTTCTTGCTTTTGAGCCCGTGACAAAAACAAGAAACCTGTTAAAAGAAAACATGAGACTTAACTCGTTTTCAAATCTTGAAATCTTTCCTTTTGGTTTATCTGATCAAAAAGGATCGTTTCCAATTTACACCTCAACAGCATCCGATCTTTACCATGGGCAAAATGAAGGATTGTCATCACTGTATCAATCGGACACCAGAAGCGAAGTAGAGGAAATCATTACACTTGAGATTTTTGATGCATTCTTTAAACCGAATGAACTTTCTATCGATTTTATAAAAATTGATGTGGAAGGTGCTGAGCTTTTTGCCTTAAAGGGAATGAACTCCTTTCTGGAAAAATACAAACCTGAAATCTTAATTGAAATCAATGAAGAAACCTTTATTGCCGCCGGATATGAAACAAAGGACATTACAGCCTTTCTGGAATCTTTGGGTTATAGGGCGTTTAAAATCGTCAGGGGGGTATTGACACCCATTGAAAATATCGCTATGTCCTCGTGGGGCAATTATATCTTCAGGGCGGAAGGATGAAAAAGATTTTGTACATCTATCCGATAAACACTTCGTTTGTTACTTCCGATTTACAAGTTTTGTCAAAGCATTATGCGGTCAAACCCTTTTCGTTTGCGGTTAAGAAAAAGATATACACCCCACTGGCGTTTTTGCAGCAGCTTTTCTTTCTTTTAATTCACCTCCCTTCGTCATCTTTTATTGTTACTCAATTTTCCGGATACCATTCATTTCTGCCCTCTGTTCTTTGCAAGGTTTTTAATCAAAAACATTTTATCATTGTACATGGTACAGAGTGTAATAATTTTCCGGAGTACCAATATGGTTACCTTATACGCCCTTTGTTATTTTGGTTTTCCCAAAAATCACTGGCCCTTGCCTCACGCATACTCCCTGTCAGTGAAGCCCTGATTGAACAGGACTATACTTATACAGAGACTAGGCACAGAAAGCAAGGTTTACATGCTTTTTATTCTGAAGTAGTAACGCCTATGGAAGTCATTCATAACGGCGTTGCGCCGGGACGATTTACTATGCTACCGAATATTTCGCGAACAAAAAATTCATTTGTAACTGTCGCTACTGGTCTGGGTGATCAAAATCGCAGAGGAATTAAGGGATTGGATCTCGTATGCGAACTAGCGGAAAAACTTCCCGAATCAACTTTTACGTTTGTTGGTGGAACCATTCCTACCCATCTGAATTTACCGAAAAACATTCTCGTTATACCATCAGTGCCAAACGAGGAACTACAGCTTATCTATAATCAGCATCAGTTTTACATTCAATTATCTGTTTCGGAAGGATTCGGTATTGCGGTAGTGGAAGCTATGATGTGCGGATGTATTCCCATTGTTTCAACCGCCGGAATTTTGCCCAAAATTATTGGAGGATACGGCTATATCCTGGAAAATAAAAATCTTGATTTATTACAATCACTGGTCGAAACTGCCTGTACGGACAGTAACCAAATTCCCCTGGAAGAAATGAGCGCATATGCTACTAATGCGTTTTCCCTGGAAAAAAGAGAACGTACTATACTCGATTGTTTCAATAGTGTTTAATCATTACCGCAGCAACGTAATGTCTCCTTTTTCCATCACCTTCTCTCCATTACATACATACTGAAGGACATAGGTAAAAACGCCCGGATTGTAAAATTCTCCGTTCCTGCTTTTTCCATCCCAATCTATAGGCCAGCTATCTGCTTTAAAAACCATATCACCATACCGATCAAAAATGGTAAAGGTGACGCCTTCAAGTGTTTCATCAGAAAAATAACTTACCTCAAATAGGTCATTTACACCATCATTGTTTGGCGAAAAAACATTTGGAATATACAGGTCAATGCCAAGTAAATGTAATGTTCTGATACTATCACAACCGGTCATGGAAATAAATGTATCCACATATACCCCTTCCGTATAATATCCATATAACTCCCCATCACATAATTGACCGTTTACCTGTGTGACCATCGGCAGAATGGTTGATAGGGAAAGATTTCTGACACTATCGCATCCATGGACATTTTGAAAGATGTCCTGGTAGGTCCCATCAACGGAATACCCTTCGTATGTCTGACCTTCGCAAATAGCAATCGTAATATCGGTTATTTCATCACTTAGAACATTCAAAGCCAGTTGCCTGATACTATCACAACCTTCCATGGTCTGAAAGGTATCCTGATAGATGCCCGATAGAGCATATCCATCATAAACCATACCCTGACAAATCTCCACATCAATAGTTGATGTAATACTGTTTTCAACAAGTAATGTCAATACCCTGATGCTGTCACAACCCGCTTGTGTTTGAAAGGTATCCTGATAGATACCGGCTACAGTATATCCCGCATATTCCGCCCCATGGCATATTGTTTTGGTAATACTTGTATACAAGGTATCCACTACATTCAACGTGAGTATTCTGATGCTGTCGCAACCATATATATTCTGAAACGTGTCCTGATAAATACCCGCCTGACTATATCCTTCATACATTGTACCTGCACATATTTCAACCGCTTTCATTGTGACAACGTTGTTTTCAACTGCTAAGATCAAAACTCGGATACTGTCACAACCTGCTTGCGTTAGAAAGGTGTCCTGAAATGTGCCTTCCAAGGTATAGCCTTCGAAACTCTCGCCCTCACATATTGATATCTCAAAACTTGTATAGACGGTATCGGCTATAACTAAAGTAAGTGTCCTTATACTATCACATCCCTCTTGTGTTTGAAACGTATCCTGGTATATCCCTGCAATGCTATAACCCTCATATTCCGATCCTTGACAAATGTCAATATTCTGAGTGGACATAAGGATACTTTCTATATTTAACATCAGTATGCGGATACTATCACATCCATTACTACTCTGGAATGTATCCTGGTACATTCCGGCAAGACTATACCCTTCATAGGTTGAACCCTGACATATGCTTATGTCCTGAGTGGACTCAATACTAATTCCAATAGTTAAGGTCAGCGTTCGGATACTGTCACATCCGGCTTGTGTTTGAAAGGTATCTTGATATACCCCTGATGTCGTGTAACCCAAATACGTTTCGCCCTGACATAACTCAACTTCTATACTGCTAAAAACCGTATCAACAATATTTAGATTAAGTATCCTGATGCTATCACAACTATGGATATTCTGAAACGTATCCTGATATGTTCCGGGAAGACTATATCCCTCGTATGTCTGCCCTTGACATATCCCCACATCAATAGTTGCTATCGTATTGTCTTCCACAGATAGAGTCAATACCCGAATACTATCACACCCATCCTGTGTTTGAAAGGTATCCTGATAGATACCTGCTGTTGTATAGCCTTCATATTCATCTCCCTGACAAATTTCTGCTTCAATGCTTGCGTTTATTTCTTCGAGTATATCTAACATAAGAATTCTGATGCTATCACAGCCATCCATTGCCTGAAACGTATCCTGATAAATACCCGATTGGCTGTACCCTTCAAATGAAAGTCCCTGGCACAGCACTATATCAATGCTTGAATAGATTTGATCATTAACTGCCAGGTTGATGATTCGTAAGCTATCACAACCTTCTATACTTTGAAAGGTGTCCTGATATATGCCGGTTTGGCCATACCCTTCATAGGTATGGCCTTCGCATAAATCGATATCGAGCATGCTAACAGCAATACTATAAACATCTAAGGTCAATACCCGAATGCTATCACATCCATCCTGTGTTTGAAATGTGTCTTGATATACTCCGGGTATTGTATATCCTTCATAGGTTTCACCCGGACATATTTCCACCTCAACATTTGTGGTAACCTCTTCAAGCACATCCAGTATAAGAATTCTAATGCTATCACAGCCATCTATGTTCTGAAACGTGTCCTGATAAATACCTTCATCACTATACCCCTCAAATACGCCTTGCGGACATATTTCGGCACTGATATTGGTAGTACTCGAACTCAATACATTTAACGTCAGTGTTCTTATGCTATCACATCCATTCATGGAAGTAAATGTGTCCATATAAACGCCTGTCATGGAATACCCCTCAAATATTTCCCCTTCGCAAATTACCCAATCGATCTGAGTCGCTATTAAAGGTGTTATATCCAGATTTAGAGATCTTATACTATCACATCCTATAAAACTTGTAAACGTATCTACATAGAACCCCTCCTGAGAATACCCTTCAAACATCTCTCCTTCGCAAATCACCATATCGATCTCCGAATACAAAATAATAGGGTTTGAACATACCGTATTACTTTCAAGCGATACCTCTATCCCTTCCGTAATGGAATGAAAAATAAGTTGTGGCTCGTAATCGGTCACAACAGGAGTCTGACTATAAAAAACGGGATTATTCACATTGATTACAGGGATGTCAATGTCTACTGACTCCAAGCATTCCGCGCCTATTTCCCCATCCAGATCAGTCTTGCCGAGAATCAAGTCTGTGTTTGAACCCTCTTCGGCAATTGCTGTAAAATACAAGTGATTGTCCGCTTCAATTAATTGCGATTGAATGGAACCTATAAAAGTTGCATTATCATTAAACGCATAATCAAATTGTTTTGCCCATTGAAGGTCGCCGTTATAGTCTATTTTAAATAAAAATAAATCACTTGGGGCTACGCGATTTCTGCCCAGAAGCACTAAGCCTCCCTGCGAGTCAATGATTTCATCAATCCAATTATTATTTCCCGGCAGTTGATAATGCTTCAGCCACTTCAATGTACCATCCAGCGCGGTGCGTTGCACAAAGACCTCCGTATTAGCATTAAGATTGGTCCCGGTATCATCGCCGACACAAATTGAAAAAATGTCATTTTGAGAAATAATAAGATCGACGCCGTAAAGTCTGCACGTTTGAGAGGCCGGTTTATGTCCAAGCCTCATCCAATCAACATTGCCGTTCGTTGGATCAAGCTTTAAAAGCGTGTTCCTCATTTCAGCCTGCGATCCACCATCTGTAAATCGTCCGGAGGCATAAAGAGATCCGCCGTAGACAACCATGTCATACATTGTTTCTGACGAACCAAGATCATAATGTTTCGAAAAGGAAGGCACAATGTCGCCCGTTGATCTGTTGAGCTCAACCAGTTCAGCTACATTTGGGGAAGATGGGTTGTCCATCACTAAATAATTCCCTCCGGGCCCAAGCTCGATCATTCCCAGATTAAAATTTACGCTAGTGCTGATCAGCTCCACAGCCCATAGCACGGTATTGGTGGTTGGGTTGTAACGAAAAACAAAAACATTGCCTCCGCCGTTCTGAGAGCCGGCGATTCCGGAGATCCCTATCATGCCTTCACTATCCACTAAAATTCTGAAGATAATATCCGGCTCATTTGGTACGACATCAAAAGTCCTTGTCCACTCTAATACACCGAGTGCGCTTATTTTTAAGATGAGGGCTTCACCATCTTTACCGCCACCAACATAAATGGACTGTTCATCCTGTGAAGCTGCGAGACTATATCCTTGTTCAGCTTCTATCAGCGACCCAAATATTTTAAAATATTCCTCACTACATCCATCCTGAGAATACAAGAACGCCTGAAAGCCACATATTACCGCGAATACTAAAACAATTGTTTTCATTGGACAAGTAATCAGTTAGCTGACTGCCGGCTTCAAATACAATTCTAACCTATAGAATGACGCAAACCTTAAATAATCACAGTGAAGTTTTGTTCCATCCGTCGACTATTCATATGTCTTATAAGCCTGAAAGAGGAGACAACAAAGGTAACGTTGTATCTATTTTATTTTTTATGGCTATAATTATTGAATGATGTCAACCGATGCATCATTTCTCAATTTCTTCACGTTGTTTTGGAATTTCAGGCCCCAAAACTACCGGTCCGTTTTCAGCTACCAGTACATTGTCTTCAATGCGGATACCCGTGAAGTTGCGATACGGCGCCAACTTATTATAACAGATAAAGTCTTTGAATTTCTGTTCTTTTTCCCATAGATCAATCAGTTCCGGAATGAAATAAATACCCGGCTCTACGGTCAACACGAATCCGGGCTCCAGTTTTTTCGCCAGTCGTAAATACGCCGTTCCGAATTGTTTGCTCCGTTTCGTTGTAGCATCATACCCAACATTATCTTCGCCCAATCCTTCCATGTCATGGACATCCAGACCAATCATATGCCCTAAACCATGCGGAAAAAATAAAGCATGCGCCCCGGCAGCAACTGCTTCATCAGCATCTCCTTGCATCAGACCAATAGCTTTGAGTCCTTCCGTAATAATTTTAGCGGCTTGCAAATGAACATCGAGATAACGAACACCCGGTTTTACAGCTTTAATGCATTCCGTCTCTGCCTTTAAAACTAAGTCGTAGATTTCTGCCTGTTGTGGCGAAAACTTTGGACTCACCGGATAACTGCGTGTAATATCGCCTGCATATCCCATCATTGTTTCCGCACCAATATCACATAGGAGCATATCCCCGTGCTTAAGGCTGCGGTGGTAGTGGTTGTTGTGAAGCGTATGGCCATTGACGGTACAAATCGCCTGATAGGCTAATCTTCCCTGATTGGCAAAAGCTACACCTTCAGCAACGCCTCTGATATGTGCTTCCAGTTTGCCCGGAGTAATTGATTTACTTATTTGCGAATGAATGGCATGCGTGATATGGAGTGCATGTTCCATTTGTTCAATTTCCTCGGCACCTTTATGCGAGCGCTGCTGGATGACCGCATGAACCAGTGCGTGGGAGTGTCCGGTTTTTATTTCATCTGTGGACTTACCCAATACCTCAGCGAGATAAAACAGACGATCAGCATGGTACTGTGGGAGGTAATGCACTTCTTTTGTCCTGAGCCATTCAGATAAATCAGCAGAAGGCAGGTGTTGATCCGCATCGATATGGTGAATGCGTTCTGCCATCGTTAGTTGTGGTCCCATCCAAACTACATCTTCTATTTCAGCATCATCACCGACAAGGATAGATTTGCCATTGTCGGCATCAATAATACCGGTCAATCCGGGCTGCGGGTGCCCGAAATAATATAAAAAGGAGCTATCCTGTCTAAATGGATACGTGTTGCCTTTGTAGTTGAATGGTTGATCTGTGGCTCCGGGGAAAAGGTAAACCCCTTTTCCAAGCGCCTTCATCAGGGCCTTTCGGCGGGCAGAATATATGGTTGCATCAAAGAGTATCATAGGCCGAAAGATAGTAAAATCACGGCCGACTCCGCTTATACTTTTTCCATAAAGCGATAAAGTCCTTCGCCATTTTTTTTGCGGTAGCACCTCTGAAGACAATTACTTCATCACTATCATCTGCCGCTGGTGCAGCACAGGCAATACAATCCGTGGATGCATCATAAATCGCTATTTCCATCAGAAAAGGATTGATTTCAGATGCAGGAAGGATTAGAAAATTTGAGGCGATGTCCTGCTCGGTGACATTAAAGCGCTTCTTAAACAATTGGATATTCTTTTCTACTTGCGCGGTAGCCGGAACGATATACTTATATTTTGTGCTTTCTCCCAAATTGACACTGACCAGTTCTGAAAATTCCTTATGCTCAACATCATAATGAAGTGATGGGCTGATCACCCAAATTTCTTTGGCTTTGTTTTCGAGTTTGATGAGTTGCTTGAAGGTCATGGGACTGTTTTTGTAAAATTAATAAAATGGTACGAGATGAGGAGGGACTGGGGTTATGGGGGTTATGGGGTTTTAAGGTTGGAAGATTAATCGCGCGTCGCGTGTCGAAAAGTCGCGTGTCGAAAAGCCCCCGGTCTATTTTTCCCTACTTACTTCAAATTAAAAACCCGTGAAATATTAAATCCGAAATGGATATCACCTTTGCCCCATTCTCCGACTGTCTCAGCAATAAATCCCTTTTCAATCATGGAGGTGCTGTTGCTAAAATGAAGTTGGAACACGTGTCCTCCTGTTTCAATATCAAATCCTATACTTAGGGAATTATGGTATCCCTCTGCCAATTGATCCGGCAAAACGTAGATATACTCTGCATTAAGCGAAACGCGCTTACTCAGTTTGATTCTACCGCCAAATCCCATCGCCAGTACATCATTGGCAATGTCCTCGGTAGCCACCAGGTTACGGTGAACCAGCGATGGAGAAATTTGTAATGAAAAAGCATCAGAAAATTTTCTGCCAAGCATCATTTGAAATGCATAGTACAGTTTGTTGCTGAAATAATTTTCTCGATCCGGGTCTGACGGTTTTAATGTTTTGATAGCCATTGAAGAAAATAATGCCAAGGTGATAGGCATCTTTCTGGCACCCGTACTTTGGCGCAAAACTTTCAGTTTCATAAATCCATCATAAGTCTTTTCATAGCTGCTTCGTCCAAAGCCAATCATGAAGCAATCCGTAATGCCATAATCGGCCCCTATCCGAATCGTGGACTGATCTAAACCCCATAACTCATAAGCACCACCACTGATAAAACCAAAACGATGCTGAATCTTGATATCAAGTTCACCGGCAGACATGCTTTCCAGAGAATGAAGGTTGATGATTCTAGTGGCTTTAAAACTGGCTGTCGTATAATTGATGGTCTCCTCTTCATCGAGCAAGGAAAGTAAATCATCCTCCTGACCATAAAGATTAACACTAGCACTTAGCAATAGAAAAAATAGAAAGTATTTGTACATTTTCATTTTGTTGAAATTTATGGGACACACTATTTAAAACGTTATACGGAAGAACCCCTATTGTTACTTTTCATGACAAATAGGGGTTCTAAAAATATCAGATGTGTTGGTGATTTATAATTTTGGTTTTAATAGCTGATAATCCGCCGTTATGGTTATTTCTACTTCGTCTGCAATATTGTTTTCCACCACCTTTGGAACTTTAATGGCATAGTCATCAATCAATACTGAAAATTTACTCTTTGCTGAAAGCATATTGTTCTTAACCATGAAAGTCGCATCAGTTTCTACTGTTTTGGTTACCCCATGGATTTCAAGATCACCTTTTACTCGCACCTTGTATTCTCCATCTTTTGACAAATTTACTTTCGCGTAATCTTCAATAATCCCTCTGAATTTTGCCTTTGGAAATTTTGAACTTTCCATATAGTTCTCATTAAAATGATCCTGCATCAGGGCTTTTTCAAATTTAAACCCCTGGATCAAAACGCCCCATTCGATGGCTCCCGTTGTAAAATCTATAACGGTACTTGCTGAAGCGTTTTCAGCGTCTATTTTTTCCATATCTGTATCCGAGTGAAAAGTAATTTTTCCGGATTTAGAATAATACGTCTGACTAATAGCAAGGTGTGCACAGAAGCAGAATACCGTCGCCATTAAAAATTTAGTGCTCATTAAATCGTGTTTATTGTTAAAAGATTAAATCTATGTCGTGCGTACAGCTTTCACTTAACCAGAGAAGCTTGCACGAGAACTACATCACTCAGAAAGCCGGTACACCTTCCTTTGATGGTTACTTCGTCACCTGGCTTGATAGTGCTTACTTCCTGGCCTTCTTCCATTTCGCAAATCACACCGGACATGGGATTTTCTGTTTCGATAAAAATTTTATGGCCGGCTTCCACACTAACGACTTCACTGACACGGCCTCTCACCTGGACTATCTTTTCTCCGTATTGCTGGTTAGCGGCAGCTTCATTTTCCTCAAAAGCTGAGAGTAATTCATTGGCGGTCAATGTCACATCTGGCTTCTTGTTTTCAATACTCGCAACGGGCTTATTATATTGATAATAGGCTACTGCTCCACCGACAACAACCAGAATAATAAACGCGAATAAAAAATATTTTTTCATGTGTTAGCTTTAGTTGTAAAATCCGGTGGAAGACAGCCTGAGGCTTAGTTATTCAGCGCTCCGGCTGCAATCCAGGATTCTATTTTTTCAATATTGCAATCATTAAGTTTTGGGGCGTCTTGTGGCATTGGGGAAAATCCCGGATCGCGGTTGATAGCGCCCATTAATTGACCACTGTCAACGTACTTTATGAGTTCAGAATATCCCTCCAACGTAACATTTCCTGTATTCGAAACTGCACTGTGGCAAACATAACAGTTGTTAGAAATGATAGGTAAAATATCATTCTGATAGCTCATGTTGGTAGAAATGCATTCTGTCGGCGGGTAAAGTGTCGCTTCGTTGTCATAATAACACGCGCTGAAAAAAATCATCGTGCCTAACAAAAATCCCTTAATTATTTGGTGCTCCATTGTTTATCCAAGCTTTAATTTTATCAATATTGCATGCGGTTAACATACCCGAACCTTTTGGCATTTGCTGGTAGCCGGCAGCCCATGTAATAGCTCCTAAAAGGCGACCATTGAGCGCAACCGTCTGAACAGCGGAGTGCGAATTTAAGACGATATTTCCGGAAGGTGTGCCTCCTGAATGACATCCTATGCAATTGCTCGACAAAAGTGGGGCCACAAATCCTGAATAGCTAATATTGTCAGTGCTACAAGGGCCTTCCGGGTCATCACAGGACAATGCTTTTGCTCCTTGCTCTATCCATTGAGCAATCAATGCAATCTGATTTACACTCAGACTCTGATTTGGTGGCTCAGGCATAATCTTGTCGGGATCCGTTTCAGTAATCACTTCATAAAGCTCTGAATCATTCAGATCAAATGGTTTAACCACTTTACTGTTGATGACATTCTGAAAATTATCCAGAATTATATCCTCCTGATGGGACTCGGCATCATGACATCCGCTTTTAGCACAATTAGAACGAAGGATAGGTAAAATATCCCGTTCAAAATAAATCACTCCCGGATCACATGGTGTACCCACCGTATTGTCTTCCATATCATCGGGGATGACAGGTGTGACAGCTTCGTGCGTACACCCTTGCAATAAAAAGATCATCCATAAGCTGACTAATGAAAGACGCTTGAAGATCATGTGTGTGGTCATATGGTGGCTGGTGTTCTTCATACATGCACAAGGCAAACGATGTTTAAATTTGATTTATTGGTTTGTTGCAATTTCTTTCTTTGGTTTATCAAAGAGACTTGTTAGTCCTAAGATAATATGCAGGGATAAGGGAGATATTTCTCCCTTCCCCACTGCAATTGGAGTTACCACACCCCCTTAATTAATCCCTCATTTTCTGCAGACAACCTCACTTCTGCATGACTTAGCTTGTCATTACCGTCGTCCGGACCCTCTGCAGAAATATTAGATGAGTGGGCGAGCATGCATGTCCCAACCCTTTGCATGTTCTCGCCCACCGGAGAATAATTCAGGATACATTCCCGCCAAGGTGTTCTTACCCTGAAAATATTACTCATTTTTCTTTATCGTTTATTGATCACAAAACAACGGTTGCATTGAATAAAAAGCAAATGAGATGAACTGAAGTCGCCAAATTGTGAGACGAACGGGCATAGGAGACTCGTCATACGATTTTGAGCAAACCCTCTAAAGTGTATTTGACGGGAGCGATTCCTTCCGTATAGAGTATCTTGACCCGCCAATGACATGTATGTTTGAATCCTCCACTATATCCGATCGCCAATTAGCCATACAACGCCTTACCGCATTATGGGCGCTGAATGAGTGCGGTCTTGGTGGCGTTCTGCATGCCTTTAATTCTCCCTTCACCGGCTTGTTGGTGGGAAGTTTCGCGATGATCTGCATTGCCTTTATTTGTGTGCTGTCTAAACAAAAATGGAAGACCGTCATGACTTCGCTGATTGTGGTTTTAGTCATCAAAGCACTGGTCAGCCCTCATTCATCTCCTACGGCCTATATCGCCGTTATCTTTCAGGGCGTTACGGGTGCATTGATCTATCGATACATGCCCCATCTGCTTTTATCATCTGTCTTTTTCGTTAGTCTTGGACTGATAGAATCCGCTCTCCAGCGATTGTTTACACTGACCGTCTTGTATGGCAATACGTTATGGGATGCTATTAATATTTGGGGCGATTGGGTCGCCCATAAATGGGGACTCATTATTCCTGTAACCTCTTCTACACTAATCATTTATACCTATCTGTCTATTCACCTGATATCGGGGATCGTCGTCGGATGGCTCCTTTATAAAGTTATAAAATCAGTGCATGCGCAATGGGGCCAAATAAAATATAGCCTTGTGTTGGAACATGACGATACCAAAGCACTGTTTAAGCCAAAGAAAAAAGGTCGATGGCGCAGATATGTTTTTTTTCTGGTGTTGGTGGCCGTGATCGTTTTTGCTTATAGTGGATTACCCGATCCTGATTCAAATATCCAACAAGGATTGTTGTCGATTCTTCGTGCTTGTGCCGTTCTCACTTTATGGTTTGTTTTTTTAGCTCCCATGCTGATCCATTATCTCAAAAAGTATTTGAGCAAAAAACATCAACAGTTATCACATCAGGTCTCACAAACAATGGATATGTTTCCACAGATATTGTGGATCATCGATAAAGCCTGGACAGAGAGTAAAACCCTTCGATCATTTCAACGGTTGAAGTTTTTTGTGATCCATACCTTATTATATATTCTTCAATATCGCTTGAAAGATGATACTGATATTCACAGGGCCGATTCGGAGTTATAAAACCACGCACCTGATGGAATGGGTGTCCACACGCAAAGATTGCGGTGGTGTACTGAGCCCGGATAAGGATGGACTTCGGCAACTATACAATATTAAAAATGGAAAATCTATCGCCTGGCAAAAAAAGCAAACGGATGCACCTACCGATGTTATGGTGGGGCGATTTGTATTTGATGGAAATGCATTTCATCAGGCCATGAGTTGGTTAGATCATCATCTCTTTGATCCTGAGATAAAAACACTAATCCTGGATGAAATTGGTCCATTGGAATTGTCCGGGAAAGGATGGGATTCATGGGTGAAAAATGCCGTATCAAAAATTGGGGATAAGACCTTAATTCTTGTGGTCCGTGAAGGCCTTGTTGAAAAAGTTGTGGCGCATTATGAGATCACCGATTATGAAGTGTTGACAAAGGTAGATCTTCCATCTTAGTTATTGCGTTTAAATGAGTTCTCCCGCTTAGCGGGATCGAAGCCTTTGTCACTTGTTGTTGAGAAAGTTTAGTTCATTGGGAAATTGCGAATGTGTGAATAACCTTAAATTAAAAAGGCATGGGGCATGGGGCATGGGGCAAAAAATAAATCATGCCTTTAAAAAGAAAAATGTTTTCAACATGAGATGCTTGATCTTTAAAGCAATTAACACTTATCAACCCAATAACCATCTAAACGATATGTAATAATTTCATTCTGCTTATTTTGTATCCAATTGCTTCCCGGTAACAACCTGAACTTCTTTAAATCCGAACAAAATGAAAATTACTTATTATCTTTTGCTTTCAATCCTTTTATTGACCGGCTGTTCCAAAAAACATACAAGTGAAAGGGTGTCCACAACCTCCGGCTATTTCGATTATTCCAGTAGCGATGACCAGCTTACCGGGGGGATAAAAATGATACCGATTACGACGCCATCAGGAACGTTTCATGTATGGACAAAACGAATGGGAAACAATCCGACCATCAAAGTTTTATTGCTTCATGGTGGACCCGGGGGCACACATGAGTTTTTCGAATGCTTCGACGGATACTTGCCCAACGAAGAAATCGAATATATCTATTACGATCAACTCGACTCCTACTATAGTGATAAGCCCAACGATTCCACGCTTTGGACTACAGAACATTTTGTGGAAGAGGTGGAACAGGTGCGGATAGCCCTAAATATGAACAAAGACAATTTTTATCTGCTGGGGCAATCCTGGGGTGGCATCCTCGCGATGGAGTATGCCTTGAAATATCAGAAAAACATCAAAGGACTAATCATTTCGAATATGATGGCCAGTGCGCCCAAATATGAGCAGTATGCCAAAGAAGTTTTGGGGCCACAAATGGATCCTGCTATCTACAAAGAGATAATGGACATGGAAGATAAGGGCGACTTCGCCAATCCAAGGTATAGTGAACTTCTATTTCAACACTATTACACCCAGCACATTTGCAGGTTGCCGCTTGATCAATGGCCGGAATCAGTCACCAGAGCATTTAATCATCTTAATCCAAATATCTACGTCTATATGCAAGGACACAGTGAATTTGGCATCACTGGCAATGCCACTCTGAAAGGCTGGGATGTCTCTGACAGGTTGAAAGAACTTAAGGTGCCTACGCTGATGATCGGTGGAAAATATGATACGATGGATCCTGCGTATATGACCTGGATGAGTACGCAGGTGCAAAACGGAAGAAGCCTGACGACCAACGGAAGTCATCTGTCTCAATATGATGACCCTAAAACGTATTTCATGGGATTGATACAGTTTATCCGGGATGTGGATGAAGATGCCTTCAAATAAATTAGTCTTATTCTTATATCTTTTAATTGTTTCCGCTTTAATAAAGAAATATAGATGTTTAAGATGACTAAATCATTTCCTGTCCTTTTATTTTTAATGCTCCTATGCAGCATGTCGCTGAAAGCGCAAAAAGATGCCCGTTTAGAGCCGGATAAATTACAAGACCTGATTACTTTTAGTGAAATGACCTACACCGATGAGATCTTCGTTTTGAATGAAAATGGTATTGCCGGTCATTGGAAAAACAATCAATGTGATTCCTTGTACTTCAACACCGCTTCAATGGTGAAATCCTGGACCGGTCTCGTCATTGGAATTATGATTGATCATGGCCTGATCTCGAGCGTAGATGATTTGGTTTGTAAATACATTCCGGAGTGGAAAGATGGGTGTGCGCATGGTGTAACCATCAAACACCTACTGACCATGTCTGCAGGTTTGAATCAAAAACGAGGAGCGCAGGGCGCACTTGATGAGGTTAATATTAATAACTATATAATTACGCTGGCCCTGGATACAGTGCCCGGAATAAGGTTTAGCTATTCTAATGAATCCGTACAACTCCTTGGTAAAATCATAGAAATCATCACCGGAAAAACCGCTAATGATTATTTTAAGGAAGTACTTTTCATACCTCTTGGCATGGATTCTACCCAATTGGCAAAAGATCAGGCCGGAAATGATATTGTCTTTGGCGGTGCACAGACCACGCTGTCCGATGCTTCAAAAATTGGTCTGCTGATGCTCCATAAAGGAAAATTTGGTGGACAGCAAATTGTTTCAGAACAATGGGTAGTCGCCTCTGTAACAGCCTCTAATAACGCATCCTTCTATGGTTATTTGTGGTGGCTAGACAATAATTCTACACACAGAAACTTTGCTGCAACGGGGGATTTTGGTCAACTGACCATCGTCTTTCCGGATCTCCAGCTGGTGTTTATGAGACGGCAATCCTGTAACAAGGATATTAGTGGTAACATGCCGTGGATGGGACCGAACTATATTAAGAAAATCGCAGAACTGGTGGTGGAGCCCTAAGTTATACCAAGTCTTATTTGTATCCTTATTGGCTCATAGTTAAGTTGGTGTTTGGGACAAATCTCATTTTTATTGCTTTTAATTACATGAACCAAATTAAATCAAACCGCATTGAATCACTCGATATCCTTAAGGGATTGGTGATGGTGATTATGGCATTAGACCATACCCGGGATTATTTTCATCATGATGCATTTCTATTTGATCCGGCGGATCCGATAAACACAAATGTAGCCTTGTTCTTTACGCGGTGGATTTCCCATTTCTGTGCTCCGGCATTTGCTTTTTTGGCCGGTATGTCGGCCTTTCTGGTCGGACGGCGTAAATCAAAAAATGAACTCGCCTCCTTTCTACTGAAACGTGGCTTATGGTTAATGTTTATAGAAATTACCATTGTATGTTTTGCGTGGCGTTTTAATATTCATTTTCCTAACATCAGCCTACAGGTTATCTGGGTATTAGGCTTAAGCATGATCTGTCTGGCAGGAATTATTTATCTGCCGATGAAATATATTCTTGCGTTGAGTTTGGTGGTGATCTGTGGGCACAATTTACTGGACACGATAAATCAATCGGATAATTTGTTTTGGCTTATACTTCATCAGCGAGGTAGTTTCCAGTTAGCTGAAGGAGTCACATTGGGTGTCATTTATCCTCTCCTCCCGTGGTTTGCGATCATGTCCCTCGGATATTATTTTGGATCATACTATGACTCCTCGGTAGCCGCCGCTAAAAGGCAAAAGTTATTTACAATACTTGGGCTTTTAGGTATTGCTTTGTTTTTTATTGTTCGAGGGGTCAACGATTATGGAAACTATCACCCATGGAGCAGTTATGAAACTACTGCTCAAACATTATACTCCTTTTTTGATCCGGCAAAATATCCCCCATCACTTTCCTTTACCCTGATGACCCTTGGGGCGACTTTTCTTTTTCTAGGTACAACAGAAAATATCAAAAACAAAGTCACTGACTTTTTTGCAGTCTTTGGCAAGGTGCCGTTTTTCTATTATATCATGCACTTGTATGTTATACACTTGTTTGCCCTGACGCTCTCACAAGTCACAGGATTTGGATGGGATGCTATGATTCTGAATCAATGGGTGACTTCATCGAAAGAGCTGACAGGCTATGGCGTGAATCTGTGGCTTGTCTATTTGATATGGACCTCGATTATTCTATTGCTCTATCCTTTTTGCAAGATGTTTAGTGATTACAAAACAACACATAAGGAAAAATGGTGGCTCAGTTATTTATAATAAAAAAGGGGAAGATCATGGATGACAAGTTCTTCCCTTTTTTAAAGGTGAGCGATAGTTTTAAAACTTATACCCGAAGGACAGGCCTGCATAATAAGGGATAAAGAATCCATTACCGAAAATAGGATTAATAAATGCCCTGAAAGTAAATCCGCCATTCAGTGGTTGAAGTCGATAACCAAAAAGCAGGTGCCCGAATGTTTCGGAAAAACTTCCATCAGCGCCATCATTACCAAAGACAGGGGTTGCTCCTGCGCCGATTTCAAAATAATGTCTGCTATCATTCCCCAAAAGATAGTTCAAACCAATTGGAAGAAAGACTACACCGGCTCCATTAATACTCAGGCCACCAATACCAATTCGACCACCTAAACCATCTTCTCTCGCGCCAAAACGTGTGTCAAAGTTTACAGAGGCAAGCCCAGGACCACCAAGTTCAAAGTAAAAAGACTGCGCTGTTTGAGCCGTGGCCAGGTGCATCGATCCCAGTGCCAAGGCAAAAATAAAAAGTACTTTTTTCATATTGTTTTTGAGTTTAGAAGCGAAAGATAGAGGAATTGTTAGTATCTCAAACGAAGGAAAAAGATTTAACAAAACCCTAATAAAACGTTTAGAAATAAGTAAGTTTTACCATATCTCTCAACACTCCTTGCCTGTTGATTCCATTAATACCTTATCTTGTCACTTCTTTGATCAATCAAATTTTTGAAATGAAAATTACTTCCAACTTCGACAGCGGAAATATTGATATCGCAGGAATAGATGAGAAAAAAAATATCATTAAATTAAAAATCAGAAAAGACACGAATTCTGATTTCTTTCAATGGTTTCATTTTCGACTCACCGGTGCGGCAGGAAAAGCATGTAAAATCTCTATTATCAATGCCGGCAAATCCTCCTACCCCAGTGGATGGAAAGAGTATAATATCTGTGCTTCCTATGATCGCGAAGAGTGGTTCAGAGTGCCCACGACCTACCGCAATGGTGTGCTTTCCATGGACTTCAAACCGGTACACAACTCTGTGTTCTTTGCTTACTTTGCCCCATACTCATATGCTCGACATCTTGACTTAATCCATGAAGCGCAGCTTTCGGACCAAGTGCATATGGAAGTTGTTGGTAAAACTTTTGAAGGCCGTGATATTGAAATGTTGGTGGTTGGTAAACCGCGTCGAAATAAAAAGAAGATCTGGGTCATCGCTCGTCAGCACCCGGGAGAAAGTATGGCGGAATGGTTTATGGAAGGATTTTTAAGTCGACTGCTGGACGATGATGATCCGGTCTCCAAAGTACTGTTGAAAGAAGCAGTCTTTTATGTCGTGCCCAATATGAATATCGATGGAGCCATTGCCGGTAATCTTCGGGCCAGTGCTTCTGGTGCGAACTTAAACAGAGAATGGAAAAGGCCCAGTAAGAAACGAAGCCCGGAAGTATTTTATGTACGAAATAAAATGGACGAAATCGGAATCGATTTGGCTTTAGATGTACATGGCGATGAAGGACTCCCCTATAATTTTGTGGCCGCTTCCGAAGGTATCCCAGGATACAGTGAAGAACTTGCCCTAAAAGAATCAACGTTTATACAACACTGGATGGATACCTGTCCGGATTTTCAGGATACCTATAAGTATCCGCTTGACGAGCCCGGGAAAGCTGATATGCGGATTTGTACACCACAACTTGCTCATCGTTTTAATTGTCTGGCACTGACGATCGAGATGCCCTTTAAAGA
>JAHEAR010000009.1:30561-35018 GCA_024642665.1 Bacteroidota bacterium | reverse complement strand
CCTGGGACTTTTCGATACGCGACACGCGACTAATCTTCTAATCAAAAAGATTTGAAACTTAATTTTCCCCACGTCATAACCTCTTAACATTTTAACCCTTTAACCTTTTAACTAAACCTTCTAAACAACAAGAGTCAACGGCTCTTAGTGCTAAACTTTCTAAACACAACCTCCCCCACAATACACAAATAAAAAAGGGAAGCAAAAAACTGCTTCCCTTTTTTATTTGATATCTGATCGACTATTTCTCCGTCGACAACACCATTTTTAAATTCAACTTTGCAGCAATGGACATCACATCCACAAGATCTTGCACCGTGAGTACTTTTGAAATTCGCAGCACTACGGTTGGATCTTCATTTCGCTTTACGGCTTCTGCCAAAGCAGCTTCCAGCTTACCTGCCGGTACTTCGTTGGCATTGACATAGTATTTAAGATCATCAGTGACAGTAAGGGTTAGCGGCTGTTTGGCCATCTTACTGGTAGTATCGGATTTAGGCAGAAGTATCTTAATGATATTGGCATTGGACATCGTGGCAATGATTAGAAAAAACAACATGAGAAAAAACATGATGTCATTCATCGCCGCCATAGCGTCTTCATCGTGAAACTGTCTCCTTTTGCGGAATTCAAACATATTATCTCACCGGTTTTTGGAGTCCCTTAATAAATTCCAATACTTCCTTCTGAAGGTTCAGTGAGAACTGGTCTATTCTGGTTAACAAAAAGTGATACCCCATAAAGGCCACAACACCCACAATCAATCCTGTCGCGGAAGAAATCATCTTTTGATAAAGTCCGGCAGAAATCGTTCCGATAGAAATATCTGAGGATTGTGAAATACTATAGAAGATCAAAATAACTCCCAGGATCGTTCCGATAAACCCAATCCTCGGGGCGATACCGGAAACCATACTGATGTATCCCATTTTATCCTCCATTTCACTTAACTCGATATTCGATTGTACCGTAAGCGCTTTTTCAATGTATTCAATTGGTTTCCCAATTTGAGATACACCCGCTTTCACGACATTCCCAAGCGAACTATTTGCCTGATCACACATGAGATTGGCAGAATCAAACTGACCAAGTGATACTTTATCAAGCACACTATTGACCAGATTGGAATCCATCTTAGATCGTTCGCGAATAAAAAGGAATTTGCTGATGATAAAAGCAATGGAAATCAATGAAAGGATGACCAGCGGAATCATCACCACCCCTCCCTTAAATAGAATATCGATCAGCCGCATGGATTGTTCAGATGCCATAGCGGTGGAATCAATAGCGGCTGTATTAGCCTGTAGAAAAATTCCTAGCATGTCTTGTTTGGTTGATGTTAAGTAAGAAAAAGTAGATGTTCACTACAAAGGAAAGAAATTTTATATAAAAAATACAAATTATGTTTAAATAATTGATAATCAGCAATATATTAGCATTATTTGGACTATTGGACCTTCTTGCCGGAGTTTGCAAGAGATAACGATGGAAGTTCTTCGGTTGGTATCTTAAAGAAATAATCCGCTGTTTTTTCTCCCCAAAAAAAGCCTGCGGCCCTACGTTGCCAGAATAAAATATCTTATCAATTAACCAATTTCATTTGATGACCTGCAATCCGATCGCACAATGGAGGCAACGTTGCGCATCACAATACCTTTTTTTTAGCTGGATCATGGCTTGCGTCTGTGCGGCATTAGCAGCCCGCCATCCACATTGGTTCCATCCGGATATAATGGCATTTTTTTCAGAGGGCATCTCCTCTAACAGCGCTATAGCTTTTTCCTTTAGCCGTGGCTTCCCCTGATGTTTTCCATAGATAAACATAAGTGGCGCGACCACATTGATCACTAACGAAATGGCGGTGCCTTTTCCCAGTTGCTTTGGCGCTACCGGAGAAATAGCCGTGAAGTGGTAGTGGTTATTCCAAAATTCATGCGCAGGGATAACCGAAAATAACATAATCCAATCCTGCCCGTTTTGATTGCGTTCCAGTCGGTTCACGAAGTATTCAGCATGACAAACAATTTTTGCCAATTGTGCTATTCGAATCGTCGGAAAATGAGCTGGCCGCATGCGCAAAAACTTCCAACGAAGGGCGTCCATAGGATGCACATTATACTTACGCTGCAAAAACGCAAATTCACTTTTTAGTTGCTTCGCATAGGGATCATTCATGTCCTTATCGATGAGTCCTGCGGTGCCAAACAACAACGCTTCGATCTGGTCAATTCTGTTGAGGTATTTTCTGATTAACGCCAAAGGAACCAACCTGCATAGTTCCTCCATCGCATCACTATTGACAGGAGCGGCAAGGTGTCTGGCCAGAAGGACATAAAAGGTCTGTTCCCAATCTCCCCTGTATGGTTGCCTGATTCTTTCAATGGTGTTTGCTTTTTCTTCAATTCGCTCTGCCATTAATCGATCCAGCCAAGCGGTGCGCACCAGTGGTGAGACTTCCGACAACGAATCAGCGCAAGGCACCCATTCTTCATTGCGCATAAGGTGACGAAATCTTTCGAGCAGCATTTTATCAACACGCCCTTCCAACACTAAACACGGAATAAGATACCCATCGAGTGTGTGTACCGGTTGGTCTTCTTGCCATACGACATGAAGAATGACATTATTGTAATGAGCATCCTGATCATGCATATGAAGATACCACGCAGAACTACGCACATGAATCTCTACATGTCCTGCCCAAAGCTGCTGGCCAATAAGAATGCGGGACTGCAAAAAATCCGGGCCCTGATGATCATTGGCAGAACCGGGATGCTGAATGTCAATCGATTCATTTGTGGTGGTCACAAGATTCGACTGATCGAAAAGTTTTCGTTGCCAAATAAAATGTAATAATTGTTCCTCCATTACTCCTTTCGGAGGAAGACATCAAAGCGGGTGGGGTGATCGTTTTTATCATCTGCCTCAAATGATTCAGAAGAAATTAAATTCCATTCATTCAGGTCTAGCTCCGGAAAGTAAGTGTCTCCATCGATCTCAGATATTACCTCTGTGATGTATAATTTATCGAGCAGATGCATGGATTGTTTGTAAATCTCGCCTCCCCCAATGATAAACACTTCCTCCTCACCCTCTTCCTGGGCAAAGGCCAGGGCCTCTTCTATGGAATACATGACGTGAGCTGAAGACGTAATAAAAAAGGGATTACGTGTCAATACAATATTCACTCGCCCTTTTAGCGGTCGATAATCCATCGAGGCGAAATTGCTCCGCCCCATAATCACATGATGCCCCATCGTTGTGGACTTGAAATACTTCATGTCACGGGATTGATGCCACGGAAGTCCTCCGTCACGACCTATCACCCGATTAGTACTCATGGCTACAATTGCACTTACGATCATCATCGGCTAAGCTATTAATTTCTTCAAACTTTGCGAAGATCGGAAAATGGATTTTAACAGAACACCATCCTAACTTTGCGGAGGGTGAATAAGATCGACTTCAAGCATTCGTTCTTCAATGCGTTGACGTGCCGGACTAATTTCCCCATTGATATATTTTTCTATCATGAGTCCTCCAATAGGTGTAGCAACTGTTCCTCCCCATCCTGCATTTTCAATATATACGGCAATAGCAATCTTCGGTTGGTTCCGTGGAGCAAAACCAAAAAACACAGAGTGATCCAGTCCCTGCGAGTTCTCTGATGTTCCGGTTTTTCCACACACTTCGATATCCGGAATATTAGCTTGTGTAGCAGTTCCTGCTTTTACGGCACGACTCATACCCTCAATGACCGGGTCGAAATATCGATAGTCGATAGAAATTCTTTGCCTTGGATAATATTCTTTTATCGGCTCATTATTTTGTGCTTGTCTGGCGATCAATAGATGCGGTTCCGTGAACGTTCCTTCATTTCCAATGATCGCTGCGGCATGTGCCATTTGAAGCGTCGTCAGCTGTAATTCACCTTGCCCGATCCCCATGGAAAGAATATAGGGCGATCGCCATTTCCCATCCTTGGCAGGATAGAGTTTGTCAAAATATTCCGGCGTAGGAAGATTGCCTGTTTTTTCGCCCGGCACATCTATGCTTACTTTATGTCCTAAGCCAAACTCTGCCAGGTTTTCATTAAGTTTTCGCATCCCTATTTCAGGGTGCGTGTAACCTCCCTGATCGATCACTTCTTTGTACAGGGTAAAGAAATAAGTATTGCAAGAATATTGAATAGCAGACGCTACATTACGCGGTATCGGGTGAGGGTGGCACCCTCTGCGCAAGCCACCGGAATAATATGCCCCCTGACAGTAGATCGTTCGATTAGGATCAAGCAATCCTTGCTGCATGGCTACCAGGGCGAGTATTGGTTTGAAGATAGAACCGGGAGGATACATAGCCATGACCGATCGATCAAAAAGCGGTTTAAGGGTGTCCGTCAGCAATTCGTTAAATATGGCCCCTCTTTGTCTGGAGATAGAAAGTTCGTTGGGGTCATA
>JAHEAR010000009.1:0-30461 GCA_024642665.1 Bacteroidota bacterium | reverse complement strand
GGGTCAACAAGCTGCAGCCATCCGGTCTGGAAAATAAGTACAACAGCCGTAAAAACGATGATCAGTTGTATCCATTTGGTGCGACTCGTTTGACGTTCCTCGATCATCAGGTCTTTGGATTAAAAAGAAAATGATAGCCCATCGTGACCAACAGTGAAAGCACAGTAGTGACAACGGTTTTCAACAGGATTTTTCCAATGTATACAAACGTGAAAATCTCCGCTGTAAAATATAAGAACGAATGAATCACCAACGATAGTGCAGTAAATGTCAGCACCCAATTTAACCCTAATGAGCGCATGGTCGGATTCATCGACAATTGATACCCGCCGCGAGGTTCCAGATAGGATAAGAGAATTCCTCGTGCATAGGCTGTAGCGGTTAATGCAAAGGCATGCACACCAACGGTATCATAAAACATATCTATGGTCAGGCCAACAAAAAAACCAATCAGTATCACATAATGTCTGAATAGCTTAAATGGCAACATAAAAATGATCAGGGGATAAATAAATATCTCACCATTCAAGGTAAGCCAGGATGTTCCGAGGCCAATTCGCTTCAAAATCAGGACCTGAAAGATAATCAGCACCACGACGCGAATGATATGTCTGAAGACTGTGTTGTTCATTCTTCCATTAATTCCTGGTCCATAAAATTGATTACATATACATGGTCAAGTCTGGCGATATCCTGATGCAACCGAACATCCACGGTATAGTAATTACTACCCCCTTCCGTCCAGAATTTTTCAACGGTACCTATAAAAATTCCTTTTGGAAAAATAAATGAGTATCCACTGGTCACGATAGAATCCCCAATTAATATATCCGCCTGCCTGGGAATATCCTCGAGAATCATGTGGCCCGGATCAATTTCTCGCCAGACCAAAGAACCAAAATATTCATTTCGCTTGATAGAGGCACTGATGCGTGCGGCGCTATGGAGTATAGAAATAGCCGTAGCGTATTTGTCTCCTACCCGATCTATAATTCCGGCGACCCCATGAGGGCTGATTACACCCATCCCCGCTATCACCCCATCATCCAGCCCTCGGTCAATCGTAAAGTGATTGTTTCTTTGATTGACCGTATTACTGATCACCCTGGCTTCTATAATTTGATATGTTTCCAGAATGCAGCTGTCCAGTGGTTTTTCTACGGGGGAGACTTTTTGCAAACTGCGCTCCAGGTTAAATATTTTTTCTTTCAGTGCTGCTGTTTCGGTGGCAAAACTATCTACCGTGACCTGAAGTCTGTTGTAATGAATAACATCTTCCGTTAATTCATAAAGTTTTCCGCTGAGGATAGAGGAGGAGTTGGCAAAAATAGATTTTTGATTTTCATTGTATCGAACGACCAATATCAGCGCTACCAGTTCCAGTAGCAGAAAAAGCAAAAAGGCAGAATACCTGATGACAAACTGAAGAAGATTGTTCATTGTACCAGGGTGAAGATATGGCTAAGAAGAGAGACTTTGGTGATCAGGGCAATCTACATTCGCTTTCGGTCAATCAGAAAAGAAAAACGATCTGTGTTTTTCAGGGCTATTCCGGTTCCCCGCACGACCGCGCGAAGGGGTTCATCGGCTACATGAACCGGTAATTTCGTGATTCGGGAAATTCGTTTGTCCAGCCCTCTCAGAAGAGCGCCTCCTCCTGTCAGATACAAACCGGTTTTATAAATATCCGAAGCTAATTCCGGTGGTGTGTTTTCTAAAGCCTTCAGAATAGATTCTTCGATTGTGTTGATGGATTCATCCAGTGCTTCGGCAACCTCTGCATAATTAATGGTGATCTGGCGTGGAATACCCGTAATCAAATCCCGGCCATTCACGGCAAAATCCTCCGGCGGGTTTTCAAGTTGTTTTAAGGCGGACCCTACATTGATTTTGATTTGCTCCGCTGTACGCTCACCTATTAATATATTGTGATTGCGCTTCAGATAATCCACAATATTCTGCGTAAACTCATCCCCGGCTGTGCGAATACTCTGATCTGTAACGATTCCGGAAAGAGCGATCACGGCGATCTCTGTTGTTCCTCCCCCGATATCTATAATCATATTTCCTACCGGTTCTTCCACATCCAATCCAATCCCCAGTGCAGCGGCCATAGGCTCAAAAATGAGAAAGGTTTCTTTTGAGTCTACGTGATCTGCAGAATCAAACACCGCTCTCTTCTCCACTTCTGTGATACCGCTGGGAATACAAACCACCATTTTAAGGTGCGTAAAAAATCTTCTTTTGGTTCCGATCATATTGATCATCCCCTCAATCATATTTTCAGCCCCCTGAAAATCCGCAATCACGCCATCCTTCAGTGGACGAATAGTTTTAATAAACTGGTGCGTCTTCTCGTGCATTTGCATCGCCCGTGTCCCAACAGCAATGGTCTGACCCGTCCGTATATCAATAGCGATAATCGAGGGCTCATCAATCACGATATTCCCATCCTGGATGATCAGCGTGTTGGCTGTCCCCAAGTCAATGGCAATTTCCTGAACAAAAAGACTGAATAATTTCATGACCCTATCTGTGTTGGCCTTCATGGCCCTTTTTGCTTATAGCAAATGAATTTAATATACCTTCTGTGTTTTCAAAAGACGGTTTTATCGGAGGGGTCGAGGCTGTCCAGTTTTCAGAAGGGATACAAAGAAACTGCTTTTTCCAAAATAAAAGGAATTTTAGTCCCTTATTGCAATCAAACAAGGTGCCAGAGGACCTATTTTACCACAATTATGACCCATTTTTCCAGATTCAGGTACTTCCGGGCCAGATCCTGAAGTTCATTTGGGGTAATTTGCTGGATCATTTCTATGGTTTTGGCGAACAGACTATCCTTTAAATTTTCAATTTTAAAGGATTTGATCAGATCCATGGTAGCAAACGGACCATCAATTTGGGTCATGAGGTGACCCATCAGGTAGTTTCGGGCCATATTTAACTCTGATTCAGGGATTAACTCGGTTTGAAGCCTTTTCATTTCCTTCTTTATAGCTTCTATGACGATTTGCGTGTTTTCGGTAGCTGTTTCAGTGCTTATATAAAAGCAACCATCTGAAGCAAAGGAGTCTACGCTAGAATATATCCCATAGGTCAGCCCTTGATTTTCCCGAATTTCCATCATCAGTCGGCTTCCGAAATAGCCTCCAAGGATAGTATTGAGCATGTATAGTCCATTAAAATCGGGATGTGCCTGTGAAAAGAGCCTCCGTCCGATTCTAATGGCGGCCTGATGCGTCTGCGGACCATCATATTCAAAATAGCCGGAGATGATTTCTTCGGGAAGGGGATGCAGACCCTCTAATCCATTGGTATGTCCCGGATTCCAGCGCCCGATCGTCTCGTTGATCAGGGCAATCTCTTTTTCTCCAAAAAAGCCGGATAGGAAGATCATTCCTTTTTGTGGAATAATGTGGTTTTGATGGTGCGTTTTAAGCGCCTCGACGGTTATGGCCTCATAGTCTTCCGGGTCGTTGTTTCTACCATAAGGATGCTCCGGGCCAAATATTTTATCGGTCAGATGGCGGTAAGCCAGGACTTCATTCTTTTTCAGGTCAATTTTTAAGCGCTCAATCTTGTTCTCTATTAAAACCTTCAATTCTGTTGCATCAAAAGCCGGTTTTCCAACGACCTCAGTCACTACTTCAATTAAATCGGGAAAAAATTTTGTCAGCGTCAGCAGCCTAACCCTTATAGTATCTACTCCACCACGTGTAAATATTGTAGCTCCCAAAGACTCGATTTTCTCTGCTAAAGACACCGAATCCAGGGTTTGTGTGCCTTCGGAAAGAAGACCCGCCATCACCTCTGCCGCTACAGGTTTTTTTTCATATGTAGCCCCCGCTCGGAAAACTATCTCCATTTTCAGCACCGGTTCGGCACCCCCTTTCACCATAAAGAGCTCCATCCCATTGGGTAGTGTGGTGTAATCATACCCGGGCAGATATAATTCGGAGATCGCATGAATGTTGGGTGCTTTGTTGGGTTGCGCCATGGAGGCAAATGTAAGCACAATGCGATCTAAACTATTAACGAATACCGATTTCATTGGTGACAGCGGGCATTTTAAATTAATCTACGCGGTCACATACGCTTCTGATCTGCTACTATCATCAATATACTTTGATATTTACCCCTCACAAGTAAAGAATTTGATTTACTCCTATTAACTTTGCTGAATCTGGAACACAAGAGGTTTTTTGGCCAGACATGCTTTATAAACGAAACAAACCCATGGAATTTAAAGTCTCATCAGGTGAATTATTAAAACATCTCAATGTCGTGGCTGGCGCCATTCATCCCAATCCGGTACTTGCCATCACGGAAGATTTTCTGGTGGATATCCACAAGGGTACCATGACCATAACCGCGACCAATCTGGAAACGAGCATTTCAACGCGGATGGCGGTGGAGAGCAAGGAAAATGGATCTGTCGCCATTCCTGCCAAAATTTTACTGGAAACCTTAAAGGCACTTCCTAATCAGGAGGTTGCATTTGATGCTGACATTGAACAGCGGTCCCTGGTATTGACGACAGAAACGGGAATGTATAAAATGGCGGTCGATCCACCGGATGATTTTCCTGCACTTCCGACTTCTGATGGCGAAGAAATCCTGTTTTCTGTGGAGCGTTTGATGAGCGGAATATCCTCCACCATCTTTGCCACGACTTCCGATGAAATGAGACCCGCGATGACCGGTGTTAATGTTGTCGTCGATTTTAATAAAATCAGTTTTGTCGCCAGCGATGGTCATAAATTGGTTCGCTATCATGCACTGGGCACTTCGACAGAACAAACAGGCTCGTTTGTTGTCCCCAAAAAAGCATTGTCTCTACTAAAAGGTGCTACGCCTTCTGAGGGTAATGTCTATCTCAAATACAATAAGTCACATGCTTTTTTCCGCTTTGAAGACACGGAGGTAATCTGTCGATTGATCAATCAGGCTTATCCCGATTTTAACGCTGTAATACCGGTTAACAATCAAAACGTTTTGCACGTTAGTCGTACACATCTTTTAGGTGCGCTTCGACGTATTAACATCTTTGCCAACCGCACTACCAACCAGGTGTTTTTTGGACTTGCGGACAATAGTCTGACCATCACCACAAAAGATCTTGACTTCTCCAATGAGGCGAGTGAGCAACTGAGTTGTGAGTACGAGGGCGAACCTATGGACATCGCCTTCAATGCACGATTCTTTATTGAGCTACTCAATGCTTTACATCAGGAAGAGATACACATGACGTTATCCGTTCCGAGTAAGCCGGTGTTGATTTACCCCGATGAGCAGTTTGACAATGAAGAGGTGATGATGCTGATCATGCCGGTGATTATTTATTGATCTTTGGTATTCTCCGGCGAGCATGAGTTTAGTCAAGAGCCTTGACGGTCTCTTTTGTTTAGCACTCGACGCCTTTGGCGCCTGCGGTTGAGGAAGGTTTAGTTTAATTCATCAGCTCATCTGAAGATTGTTGTTACGAGTACAATGGGTTAATAATTTTTCTCCACAACCCTAACCCCTCGGGATTGGGAAATCTTTTTTACGAGCATAATTTAAAACTAAACGTTCTAAACACTAAGCGCCTCTGTCGCTTATCCCGCTAAGCGGGAAAACCCTCTCAACTCAGGGACCACAGAACAATCACCCCTGAACTTCCGGCTGAGGCTGACGTGTGCTTCGATTTTCACTCTTTATTTTATATGGTGTTTATTTGTTGATCAATGCTTCAAGTCTTTCAAGTCGGGATTCTAACTCCATGTTTTTTTGAACCATAACTTCTAATAGCTCATCCTTTTGTTTCAATTCTTGCTTTAACTCCTGAACGGCTTTAATGGCGATGACGCCAAAGCCGGAATAATCCAGATGGTAGAGATCTTCCTCTTCGTGATAGGTAACCATTTCGGGATAGATAGATTGGACTTCCTGAGCAAACATACCAATTGAGCGCTTGCCGGATTTTTCTGCTTTAAACTGATAACTCAAAGGCTTCAGGCGCATAAAATCTTCCCAAATAAAATGTAGATCTTCTGCATTCTTTTTGACTCGTGCATCAGACAAAGCGGTATAAGCACCGGAGACATCATCGAAGAATCCAATAATATTTGCCCCTTGACTTTTGCTATACAACCTTAGATCTGCAGAACTTGAGGATACATATAGTCTGATAAAATCTTCACTGTTGCTGTTTTCAAGTTTTAATCCTCCGGCACCCGCATTGTCACTATGTTGGATTCGCGTATCGCCATTTTTGAGAATCGTAAAGGCATTTGAAGCATTAGGAGGATCTCCATTTCCCACTTCAAACAACGGATCTGTTGGAATCCAGACTGAAGGATTTCCTCCTCCAATATTATAATGCCCAATGGCAACAGCGTTACTTGCCTCAGCAAAAGTAAAATAACCAAGCGCTATTGAATTCTGACCTGAAGCAGTTGAATATTCACCTATACAAACGGATCCCGAAGCTGTAGCTTCTGTCCCTCTGCCAATAGAAATAGTGTATGGTGCAGTGGCATCTCCACCCGACAATGCCGTCGAAGAAAGGCCTAGCGCATTAGCAGTCCCACCTATAGCAGTGGCACTAGGCGCTGTGGCTGAAGAATATCCTCCTATGGCAATGGCTTCGTATTTTGTTGCTCTGCTATTATTTCCTATGGCGACAGAATATTCGCCTGATGCTTTGGTTTTGAATCCAACCGCCATGGAGAAACGGCCAATAGAGTCCGGAACCCAATGATTGCCATTATAACCCCCGGCTCTAAAAGCTCCTTTTGATTTATCAAACATCATCAAGGTATCTGACGGAACTCCTGTATTTGGAAGGTTCTCTGAACCAAATAAAAAATCATCTGTGTCGTAATTGCCATTCGTTTTCACCAGTTCACCATTACGAACAAATGCACCTATATCATTCTGCCATTCAAGTTGACCACTTCCATCTGTACTTAGGTGTTGATTGGCACTTCCATCGTTCAAGGGAAAGGTATAGGCCTTAAATGATATTGTACCATTTTTTAAAACCGTGAGTGCATTGCTTTTATCTGATACAGAGGTTCCAATGCCAATTTCAAATAATGGATCTGTGGACTGCCATGAAGTTTTATTTCCTCCGGCGACATTGTATCGTCCCAGCGCAACACTTCCATAAGATTCAGCAACTGTCGTGTAACCCAACGCTGTAGCATAGGAACCTAAAGCCGAGGTTTGATATCCAGTCGCCAGTGATCTGCTTCCTGACGCGGTAGTTCCATTTCCAATGGCGAAGGAACTAACTCCTGAAGCTGTGGTTCCACTTCCAGCCGCAAAGGATCCGGCACTTCCTGATGCAATCGTTCCTTGCCCAAAGGCACTTGAATAATATCCGCTGGCATTAGTTGAGGCACCGGAAGCCATACTATAGGGACCACTCGCCTCTGTTCCAAACCCAAATGCCGTAGAAGCCACTCCGCGGGCTTTAACATTATAACCCAATCCAACAGCATAATCTCCTGAGGCGTCTGAATCTCTGCCACCGGCAAAGGAATAAATCCCTTTCGCCAAAACATTTGATCCGGCAGCAAATGAACAAAATCCGAGTGAATCAGGGGCCCAATCTTTGGTATTAAAAACCCGACCGGCTCTAAACGCTCCTTTTGATTTGTCAAATAAAAAGAGCGTATCGGAGGTAGAAGTTGTTGGCGGTAGTGCATCAGCACCAAAGACAAAATCATCTACTCCGTAATTTCCGGTGCTCCTGACAATGCCTCCATCATTTGCAAAAGCTCCTCGGACCAGTTCAAACCAGCCACTTGATTGATGATACCAAAATGATTCCGTATCGGTATCAAAGACCAGCAAACCAATTGCCGGAGACATGATGCCTGTTCGCTGACCGGAATTCATTCTTGGAATAAGTACGCCTTTGTCTGTTGATGTGATATCCAATACGGCAGAAGGAGCCGGAGAGGTCGTATTGATGCCGACAGATTGCGCTTTAAGTCCGATGGTAAGAAAACAACATAAAAGGATTAATATGAGTGAAGCTTTTCCTGGGTTCATAGGCTTTGATTTCATTAAACCAAATGTCTCCATCCCGAAGGACCTGGACATCACCTGTTTGCCGTATATTCATAGAGAATCACCACTTTTCTGGTCCTCAAAGGAAGCGGGAGTCGGAGGGCATAGAGCTTAGGGCGAATTACGAATTGTCAGCCTCAGATACGAGACACGAAACGCAAGACGCGAGATTTTTTTAACTTAATAACACCTCACCCAATCATTAAATCACTTCATCACCCATTACTAAATCAATATACTCCATTAGGGTGATGTAGGGTTTCATTCTTTTTTGAATCTTTACCAAATAAGATTATTTATGCATTCTTTACACCTCAAACAACCTTTTATCCGATTTGCCGGCTTGATGGCAATACTGATTCTTGCGTTTCAGGTTTGTCATCCTTTAGATCTGTTGGCACAACCCCATACCGCAAATGCTGAGGACTTGAAAAATTTTAACAAGTTGCTCGCTAAGCCTGAAATATTTACACCGACACAACGGGTAGAAATCTATAACCAACATATTGGTCATTACTATTCAAAAAATCCTGATTCAGTCCTGATCTTCTATCGCCAGATGTATGATTTTGGCAACACCATCAAAGATGAATATGTCATGGGATCAGCACTCAATGCACTTGCAGAATTGTCCCGTATGAAGGGAAATTACGAAGAGTCGATTCCTTACTATCAGGAATCATTGAAATATATGAATGAGTATCCTAAAAACAAATACGCCATTCTAGGTTCGCTTGGAACAGTTTATATGTTAGGCGATCAACTGGATTCTGCAGAAGTGTATATTTCGCAAAGCTTACAATTGGTCTTAGCGATCAAAGATACTTCCGGATTTTCTGCGTCTTATTTGCAAAATGGTGTCCTGCTATCTCATCAGGAAAAATATTACTCCGCGTTGGAACAATTTTTTCTGGCCCTGGATTATGCTGATCGGGCAGATATTCCTCTTCGAAAAGCGAATACGTATAGCCTGATCGCCGATTGTTATCAAGCCGTGCGCGATTATGATAGTGCAATCGCCTATTCGAAGCTTGCATTAGCAATTGCGGAGGAAAAAAAATATTCCCGAATGACCAGTGAAATGAATGAAAAGCTAGGGGTATATTATCTTCAGTTGAATTCGCTTGATCAGGCAGAATCTTATTTCCTGACTGCGATATCCGGCTCCGGAAATAACGAAATGCCCAAATCCCATATCGCTAATTATTCTAATCTGGCCATTCTGGCCTCACGAAGAAATGATCTCCCGTTAGCAAAGCAGTATCTGCAGGTGGCATCGACTTCTTTACAGGCTAACCTAAGTGAAATACACAAAGTCGTTTTTTATCAAGCCCGAGGGCTTGTTTCACTGAGTGAAAAAAATTGGGAAGAAAGTATTCTATCCTACCAAAAGATTGTTCGGATTGGAAAGGAAACAGGAAATGAACAACTTCGTTTAAATGGGTACACCGGACTGAGTGAAGCTTATCGCAAATCAGGCCAATATAAAACCGCACTGGCGTATGGGGATTCACTTTCACAGCTGCATCAGCAATTGGACCTGGCTTTTCAGAATAGAACCATGTTGGACCTGAACCAAAAATATGAAGCCAACTTAAAAAATGAGGAGATCGCCAAGCTCAATGCCATGCAAAATGTACAAGCCCTTGAGCTTAATCAAAAGCATAAACAATTGACGTTTTTATTGCTCGGTTTATTTCTGACCATGGCCGCTCTCGGTGCCTTTAGTTATGCGCTAATTACGAAATCACGAAATCATAAAATCCTTTCTATAAAAAATAATCAACTGCGCGAAGCCCTGGATAACAATAAGATGTTGATTAAAGAAATACATCATCGGGTCAAGAACAATTTGCAAGTGGTTTCTTCTCTGCTCAACCTGCAAAGCAGATTTGAAACGGACAATACCGTGCTCAGAGCCATCAATACCGGCAAATTCAGAGTTCAGTCTATGTCGCTGTTGCATCAAAACCTTTACCTGAATGAAGACCTGCACAGCATCAAGGTGAAAAAATATTTTGAAGATCTTTCTCAATATCTTGTCAAAGGATACCCTTTAAACGGAAAAGAAGTACATCTGGAATTGGATATTGAGGATATTACATTGGATATTGATACCGTCGTACCCATGGGCCTCATTTGCAACGAACTCATTACAAATGCGCTGAAATATGCTTACATCAATACGCCACAATGTCGATTATGGGTGAGCATCAAAGAGGCAAATGGAAAAATCAGGTTGATGGTCAAAGATAATGGCGTGGGTACCTCGTTTACAGAACTACCTGTAAAATCAACCTCTATGGGAACACAGTTAATAAAATCTTTCGGAAATAAGCTGAAAGCGGTCATTGAGATAGATAACTTTGAAGGCACTGAATTCAAACTTACATTTGAACGGAAAGTACAAACCCATTCATTTAATATATTAATAAATGTCGCAGGCTAAAATCCTGATTGTGGAAGATGAGGTTGCGATCGCATGTGATATTGCGTTCAATCTGGAATCGAATGGATATACCATTGTGGGTATGGTGCATTCTACTGAAGATGCGCTTGAAGTATTAAAAAATCACGAAGTGGACCTGGTGATGCTGGATATTAATCTGGGACAGGGACCATCTGGGATTGATTTGGCAGCTGTTATTGATCAAAAATATCGTATTCCGTTCATCTATCTTACCTCTTACGTGGATGATGATACGCTGACCAGGGCAGCCGAAACTTTTCCGGCATCTTATCTCGTCAAACCATTTAAAGATGATGATCTGGCTCCGGCTGTCAAAATGGCTCTGGCTAAAAAGCAAGGACAAGTGAGTCAACGATTACCTTCGCTGCACATGATTAATAAAAATCTATTGACTCCGGTTACATCATCCGAGTACAACATGTTGGAAGAATTATGGGACGGTAAAACCAATCAGGACATTGCCAATGACCGTTTCCTGTCGTTGAATACCATCAAAACACATGTCCAAAACATTTATGCCAAGCTAAAAGTGCATAGCAAACCGCAACTTATCAAGTATTTGAGGGAGCTGGAATAAAGAGCAAAGGGCAAAGGGCAAAGGGCAAAGGGCAAAGGGCAAAAAAATACAATTTTCGAATATTTGATAACAATCTGCGGGAAACTTTTTTGCAAAACAGAGTGAGGAGTGAGCGTCGCGCATCGCGTGTCGTAATTCGTAATTCGTAATTGGTAATTGGTAATTTTTTTCTTTAGTCTATCAAATACCGAAAGTGTACATTAAATGTTCGTCCCAGTAACTCTGTTTGATTGGTAATAAAAACGGGATTGCCACCATCGCCGGAGACTTTTCCGAGGTATTGCAGGTCACTCACATTGGTGTGATTAGTCGCATTGATCAATGAGATACCCACCATGGTGGGTTGTTTGAAAAGGGTAAAATTATAATCTAAGGTGAGGTCCAGACTAAAGTAAGCAGGAAGATAATCCTGAACAGCTGCAAAATTTGCATCACCAATTCCGTCGCCTTCGAGTTCAACCAGACTGAGATAAGGGGACGGACTTTTATACGTGATCAACGCCGAAACTTTAAACCCTCCCATCTTATAGGCACCGGATACTTTTACCTGATGTCGACTGTCTTCCTGCGGAGAAAAGTACGCTCCCTGAAACAACATCGCATAACGCTCCTGTAGCCGGCTCAAGGTATATAATAAAGATGATTCCAACTTTTTGTTTTTATAGATCAGTGTCACATCTGTACCATAGGTTCGCCCATCGCCCGCAAACAATTGATAGAAATCACTGGGGTCGACAGGTGTACCATTTCCGGGATCCGGTCTTAGTGGTCGGACGCGAGCCAATCCATCCATCTTTTTGTAATACAGCTCTACATCAAGGCTAAGCTTAGCCTCACTGTAACCAACTCCCACCATATATTTATCTGACGTAAGGACAGGAATTCCTTCCGCCGGATTGCTTAGTAATAAATAATTCAGTTCTCGACCAAACCGGTTTTCAAAAGTGATACCTCTGACAGATTGCAAGTTTTTGGAGTAGGAGGCTCTTGCTTTAAAGGTTTGATTGAAAGGATAAAGTAGTCTGGCATTCGGCAAGAAATACGTCTTGCGCATACTTTGTAAATAGGTCACCCGACTGCCTAACTCCCATTCCAGTGCATTCCAAAGTTTGTCGGTATAAGCACCAAAGACACTTCCATTTTGTTCTGTTTGTGTTTGCGTTAAAAATGGTTTTTTGTTTTCTCTTGCGGAAAATTCAACTATATTATTTTGCCATTCTATGCCTGATTTCAACAGTCCACCTTTTGCAAAGGTTTGCTCAACAAACCCCTTAAGCCCTCCACTCATCAGATGGTTGTCCTGAAAACCGGTCAGATTTAACATGCGTGTTTCTCCTATCCTTATTTCCGTAAAATGTGATGCATATTCCACACGTTTATCAAATTTTGAATAATAGGTTTCAACCTGTAGATTCGTATGCTTGCCCAGTGCTTGTTGCAGATGGGCAGAAAATCCTTGGTTTTCCCAAACATCTTTACTGTTATAGTTTTGGTCGACAGACAAAACTTCATGATTTAATATCGTCGTTGTGAATCCCGTATAGGTGGTGTTTTCTAATTGATCACGACTATCAAAATAATAAAGTCCTATGGTTCCGGATTCTCCGGTCTGCACACCAAGTCCTACATTGATGTCATAAAAATTTGTCTCGGGTTGCTGTGAGGTCGTCCATTCTTTCTCATTTTTAAATCTACCCGGTTGCGTAAAATTGGCCACACTGCTGTCACTTAGAGAAGGTGTAATAA
The DNA here is from genome assembly GCA_024642665.1 of Bacteroidota bacterium. Taxonomy (GTDB): domain Bacteria; phylum Bacteroidota; class Bacteroidia; order Chitinophagales; family Saprospiraceae; genus Opimibacter. The sequence goes on along the minus strand of JAHEAR010000009.1, from coordinate 17,607 downwards.
TCGCGGTATGGGAAATTCGAACACCGCCCGTGAAATACACATCAGGAGAAAGGGCTAACTCTGTACTTACGCCACTTTGCAAAAGATCCGTATCCAGGATTAATTTGGAATGTACTGCTTCGCGAAAAGATTTTGCATTGATCATTCCATCGATGCGGCCTCCATATTCGATTGGTAGATTGTTTTTATACACCGACACACTTGAAAAGTACAAGCCATTGAATGGACTAAACAAATTGTAATAATGATATGGATCATATACCGGAATATGATCCATCATAATCATGGTGTTACCCGCATCAACACCTCTGATTCGTATCCCCTTGTCCGTTGAGTAATGGGTATAGTTTGTAAAGTTATTGAGAAGCTGTTCAGCATTCCATTGAAGAATCTGATCTTCACTGATGAGATGGTAACCGTCCAAATCAGTAGATTGGGAGGCATAGTCCTGATTAAATAATCTGTAAGGAACAATGATCGTTACTTTCTCCAGCAATATTTTATCAATTTCCATGGCAACCTGAACACTCGCTTGTATGGCACTGGCCATCGCATATCGAATAGGCTTAAAACCTAAATAATTTATTTCTAAAAATCCCGACGTATCGGATACCGGTAAAATAAAGTTTCCGTTTTCATCGGTGGTGCAAGCCGTATTCGCATTGGGTGCGAATACGCTTACAAAAGGCATCGGCTCTCCGGTCTGTTGATTGACAATATGTCCTATGATCGTTGCTTTTATCCCTCCGACATCTTTGATCCTTTCCCGACGCAACATCAGTTTGTTTCCATCGATCAGTTGATACGAAATACCTGATTGATTCAGGAGTCTGTGAAGTAGTTCTTGTATGCTTGAAATATCAGTTCCAACATCTCGGATGGAATCTAATGTTGGAATGAGTTCAGGCGCAAGGGCAATATCTACCTTGTACTGTGATTCCACTTTTGAGATAAACGTATCGAATTCCTTGCCTTGTCCAAATGAAACATATGGCAACGTAAAAAGTAAAAAGGCAATTCCAATTCGGAATACAGGCATCTGCGATTATCGCGTTATGGTAATGGTTTTCCCTTTAATAGTTGACTCGAGTTGAAGTGGCCAGGTGATAAGCTTAATGGCTTCCGCAAGATCGCCGCTTTCAAACAATCCTGTATACTTTATCTCTCCAAGTCCATCAGACAAAATGACGTCAACATCATATTGGCGTTCTAGTTCACCAAAAACCTCCGTGAGTGGGCGATTGTCAAAATGAAACCTACCTTCCGTCCACTCAGGTTTTCCGACAGAGGCATTAAACTCCGATAACGTTAACACCCCTTCGTCTGCAGCAACCGTTGTTCGCTTGCCGGTCGTGAGCATTGTTTCATTAGCTGCGTTTCTTTCCACGCGAACTTTTCCTGTATAACACCTTACTTCAAACCGACCTTCGCGCGCTAGTACGTTAAAGCTTGTTCCAACCACTGTGACGGTGCCTTCATTGGTCAACACTTTGAATGTACTTCCAGGTTCTACATTAAAAAAGGCTTCGCCTTCAAGATGAAGTATGCGATCCTTTTCAAATGACTTTTTATTGTAGGTCAACCGACTACCTGCATTAATCGAAACCATGCTCTCTTCAGGTAAAATCAATTCTTTGTGTTCACCGGCTTCTGCATAAATATTTTGCTTTCCGGCTTCTGAGCCAAACCAAAACAATAATGCCAATGAAGCGGCAGCGGCAAGCGCCCAGGTCCAGATTCCTTTTACTTTGCTTTTCGAGGTGCTATTGGCTTCGGTTGAAAGGTTGGTGGAGATATCATACCATAGCTGCTTTTTATCTTCTTCCGAAAGCATGGCTTGTGGCACCTGGCCAAAAGCCAACACTATTTGTCTGGCTTCCTTTGCAGTGCTTTGCATGTCCACATGGACGTTAAGCCAGTCTTTCCAAACTAATGCATTTTCACCATGACGCACGAACCGGACAAAGGATTCTTCTCCTGCTAAAGCAATAGATGAATATGTTAAATATTTGTCCTCCATGATCTAAATCGCTATTACAGCGTGAATAACTCGTCCAGCAATGCTTCTCTGGTGGCAGCAGTATAGTTAATAATGCATGAACTGGTCCCGCTGGTCATGATGCTGACACAATTTCCCTGTGTATCAGAAATATCGTTATGACCTTTGAATAAGGCACAATGTCCTAATTCGTGAAAAATAACAAACTCGCGTTCCAGGTCACTTGAAGCATCCCAGTAAAACTTATCCACAATGACCACGCTCGGCTCTGTGTCTGTGTGACCGCACTGACCAATCACATTTTGTGCATTAATCACGCGAATATCCCCACTGATCATCATCGAGTCCAAATCGATATTCAGATTGCGCTGGGCTGCTTCTTCCATAAAGCGGTTGAAATAGGGTTGTATGGAGCCATCCACAAAATATTGTGGTCCTTCATCTTTTGCACAAGATCCTGCCAGCAAAATAATGACAACATAAAACAATGTCTTTTTTATCCGATTATGCATATTTCATTTTTATGTTCACCTTTTTATCTGTCTGGTCAAATTCAACTCTTCCCCTGGCCATCAAAAAAAGGATGCTTCCATGGTATAAGAGTCATTTCTATGTCTTTTGTACTCATATGATTAATGCTAAAGCCAATAACAACATGGCTTTTCTCATGGCCGCCAGTGCTCTGGTTACCAGATTTCGGGCGGATTGATAGTTTAAATCCATTACAGTCGCTATCTGATCGTAGTCCATTTCCTGAAAATACTTCATATGCAGAATTTCTCTTTGCCGGTCGCTAATCTTTGCCATAGCTGCCTCTAGCTTTTCTTGCTGCATAGCTTGCTCTTCGTCGGCCAACCAGACTTTTTCGGGATCTTCGATGAGTCCATCCATCACCAAACTATCCTCCAAAGTGGTCGTCACGAGGTTACTTTTAGGCCCTTTGTCAAAAATCTTGCGCCGCAAAGAAACCATTAAATAAGCCTTTCCGGAAGTGGGAATAGTCAGGTTTGCGCGATTGTGCCAAAAGGCCAGAAACAAATCCTGAATACAATCCTTTACTTTTTCTTCATTCTGACATAACATCATACCGTAGGCATATAATCCGTCAATATGCAGATTATACAACGATTCCAATGCCTCGGAATTTCCGTTTTTAAGGTTTTCCCAGAGTCTTGTTTCTTCCATTCAGGGCTTCGTATCCAAAAAGGTCAGGAGGCTAACGATTTAAAGGGGCCGTCTCGTATATCTGTTTTGTCGCCCGGTAGGCCTTGCTCACCAAAAGTAAATATAATGGGGATTCGAGGAATAATCGACAAACAGAGCAGGTGGTTTAAGAGCGTCATGTTTTTACCATAGCTATTTGACTTTTGACACTTCACACATTGTATTAAGCTACTCACTTAAAAGTACTTCTTCTGACGAATCTTTTCCCGTACCTTAATAATCCTCATACCGCTGCTTTTATTTCACAACTAAAACTTAAGCATGATGAAACTATTACTATATTTTATAATCGGTCTGCTTAGTATCTCTTCACTTCTGGCGCAGTCTGTTCGGGAGACATGGCCTATGTACAATGGTGATCCCGCGCATACCTCAAATGCGAGGATTAATATGTCCTTCCCCCTTATAGTTGCCGATGATTTTTCAGTCTTCTTGAATCGGGAATCGGGTACCATCGTATCGGAAGACAAAATATTCTATAGCAACACTGGAGATACCAACACCATTAATGCTATTGACTTGTTGACCGGTGATTCATTATGGACATTTATTGTCCCCAAGTCCATCGGTGGTATTGCCTTTACACCCGCAGTCGGGCATGATGTTGTTCTGGCAGGTGGCCAGCAGGCAAGTAATTTGTATGGGCTGGATGTTAATTCCGGGGATGTGCTTTGGTCCTCACCAATTCAGTCATTATACTACAGATCGCCTACCATCTACGACAGCCTTGTCTATGTAGCGTCCCATTTGGGATTGACCTGTATTGATTTAATCACCGGGGAAACAAAATGGTATCACGATGTGCCTACGCCTCAGATTACGCCAACGGTGGATAGTGCAAATGTCTATTATAATGCCGGCGGCATCATCTATGCGAAAGACCGAAAGACCGGAGAAGACAGATGGTCAAATACAACTGTTTCAAGTGGTCATGGTGCTTCTTATGTGTTGGATGAGGACTATTTATATTATGGCTATGAGGACACTATTTCGGCTTTAAATAAATATACGGGTGATGTGCTTTGGCAAACAAATCTCGATACGAACGAAGTTGTTTTTTATTCAAGTATGGCCGCGTTAACGGATATGTTTCTAATCGTTAAAACACAAGTAACCGGTTTGGGGAAAAACCAGTTTAGAGTCCTTGAAAAGGCCACCGGCAATATTATGAATACCTATACCGGTGGTAACTATACGTGGAGTTCACCAACCATCATCAATAACTATATGGTCGATTGTGGAACCAATAAAATTTTATTTATGGACATGATGACCGGCGATAGTATCTATGCACTATCCGGTTTGGGTTTTGGTAACTATCCTACACAAGTGATTGCTGTTAAAGACAAAATTATTATTGCTGCCCAAGGGCACAAGATCATTATTCTGGAAAGCATGCCTTCCGGGATAAAAAACATTGAACCTGATTTTCATGTAGAGGTTTTCCCTAATCCAGCCAGTTCAGAAACTGTCTTACATCTGGACTTACCTAAAGCTATGACGATAGACCTAAAGGTCGTGTCGATCAGCGGCACAGTTATAAAAACCGAAGCACTTAATTTTCTATCTCAAGGGAAACATACCATACCAATTTCACTTGATGGATTATCCACCGGAATTTATTTTATCCGACTACAAAATGAACAGGGGGTCGTTACGAGAAAATTGGTTGTTAGATAAGAGAAAGCAATAATACCACTAGCACAAGTCTTCAGTTTTGTTTTGAATATTATCCCAAGTGAAAATATGTTGCAATATCAATGGCTGTTTTGTTCGGCAATATGAAAAGTCATTTGGATAATTGCCCTATTTCTAAACTTAAAATTTTGGGTTGATTTGTGCAGTTACCTGGGAACATTCTTCTTTGATTATAAGTAATTAAGTAAATCTTTCGTAGTCTTTGAGGGTTATAGTCGAATCTCTCAAACCATCCCCATTGCCGAGTCTGGCCGAATAAATCTAGCCTTTGCGCCTGCACTTCTCTTGGTATTTTTGCATATACAATATCTATCCGGTCAACTTCTTTTCTATTGTTCGATCAACTCTTCCCTGGCAAACATAAAGGATTCACAGTATTTGAAGGGATTAACGATCTTTGCCACTTCAATATATTTTCCTGACAAGGGTATGATCTTTAACTATTCCGATCCTACAACATGAGCCAGCACAAAGGCATTTTCCTACTTCTTATACTTACCTTCTTTGGCCCGAACGACTTATCAAAAGCGCAGTCGTATAACATCAGAAGCAGGACGCTCGGTGTCGCAGAGGGACTTTCTGATCAATATATAACCAGTGTTATCCGCACACAGGATTATAATCTCTGGATTGCTACAGAAGATGGACTGAATCGGTACGATGGTTTCACGCTTAAAGAATATAATACCCAAAACTCCTCCTTAACGCGCAACGCCATTGCCGGACTTCATCTTGATGGGGATAGTGCATTATGGGTGGTTCCTAAAATGTTAGGGAATGAATCGGAATATGAAGGACCCTTCCGCTACAATCCGGACTCGGATGACTTTGAAAGCTGGTCGGCGATTTATGGAACCTTTCCTTTTAAATCAACAGGCTGGTTTAGGAGCGTTTACTTTCAAAATGAAAATGTATTTTTCTTTGATGAGTTGGGAACTTACTGGAGATTCAATTCAATAACTCGTGATTGGTCTCAACTGTCTACCGTTCAATCGATGAAGGTATCAAATATAATAAATGGTCTTTGGATTTTTAGAAATATTAACACGCATCAATTTATTGCTGGACAGCAACCTGATCGCCTTTTGGCAGATTCGACCAACAAAGCGAATCTAACTTTGGTGGATTTTTTAACCACCTACAACAAGGGCCTGAATAGCACTATTCTCAATACGACACCCTATTGTTTTGACTCCGTACGTAAAATACTGTGGGCTGCCGATAAAAACAACTTGTATGGTATCAGGGCTAACGGCGAGTTGATTAGGTTTCAGGATAATGAAACACAAATAAATTTCAACAGAACTATTCGGTGTATATATTTCCATGACAACATTATTTATGTAGGAACCGAAGGTGGATTGCATATTATTAAAACACAACCCGCCTCATTTAGAAATTTTTTCTCCTCTTCTCAGGATATTTTGGACAAAAGAAAATTGAATGCCTGCCGAGGAATTGTTGCTGATGAAAAATATGTATACGCTGCACTTCCGGATGGCCTTTATAGAGAGCCATTGGCTAAAACATACACCCCTGAAAGGATTATCAAGGGCAATATGTTTCCTGTAATATATCTATCTGATAGTATATTACTGGCAGGTAAGCGGTCCCTCTATAAATATAATCGCCAAACCGGTAAGACAGATTCGCTAGTGGAAAAAGATAACCCATTCAGACTGACTGTATGGTCTCTACAGACTACGCTACAACATCTGTATGTTGGCGGTTTTCGCGGCCTTAACATTTTTCCCATCAATAGTCTTGAGGATGGTTCGATAGTTTCCATGCTTGATGAAACAACCATACTGGGTGACGAGTTAGTATATCAAACAGTACTGACCAGTAATGATCATTTAATGATTGCCACAGATCAGGGCTTGTTTATTGCACAACAAAATGGCTTGTCTGTCAGACAGATTTCTTTTTTATCCATTCAAAAACAGCCTCCTGTATTTGAGAGCTTTGTACATGTATTGGAGGATGAATACAATACATGGTGGGCAGCGACACTGGATGGAGGAATTGTTAATTTTTCTCTGGAAGGCACTAAGGCAACTATAATCCGGCAACTTGGTAGAAATGAAGGGTTGCCTACTAATACCTGTTATTCTGTCTACAAGGATTTATATGGAAATATTTGGTCGAGCACGGACTTAGGTATTGTTCAACTGTTTACAAAAACCTGGACGTATACATTTTATTCGTCCGAGGATGGTATGGAAAATGTTGAGTTTAATCGAATCTCTCACTTTCAGGATGCGTCTGGGAACATCTACTTTGGTGGATTAAATGGTGTTACCTGCTTTACACCTTCTGATTTTGATACCATACCTAAAGCAAACACTCCACTACGTGTACTACGATACCTTCAGTTTTCCGGATGGAAGGATTCGATTGTTGATCGAACTATCGAATTACAAAAAAACAAAACCATTACGCTGCAACCCGGTGATTCCTTTTTTGAAATCGAGGTTGGCCTGGATGATTATTTCAACACGGCATCTCATCAGTATGAATATCGGTTGGCGGACATAAATGAGGATTGGCTGATTATGAACCGAAATAAACTCCGGGTTTATTCTATGCCCTATGGGCAGCATTCACTGGAAATTCGTGGTAAAAATGGAGACGGGATATATTCTCAGCAAATGATCCATTTGAAAATAAAAGTTTTGCGTCCATTTTACCTTCGGTGGTGGTTTTATGTAATAATAACCCTGGGAATACTCCTGATGATAAGAGAATATCAGCAAAGTCGGGCAAGGAGAATTAAAGCGCTCAAGGTGATGGTCCTGGAACGAACAAAAAAAATTGAAGAACAATCAGAAGCGCTTCGGTTGTCAAACGAAGCTCGTTCACGTTTTTTTGCCAATATCTCTCATGAACTTCGAACACCCCTGACCCTGATTAAAGCTCCGCTTCAGGCTCTTCGTTCAGAAAAAATGTCCGGAGATCAGGTCGAAAAATATATGCAGGTAATCGATCAGAACGCAGAAACACTGGCTGATCGAATTGATGACCTTCTTTTATTTGCTCGCGCCGATGCACAACACATTGAGGCTAAAAAAGATTCGGTATTCCTGAATGTTTTACTCGGAAAAATTACAGACTACTTTTCAACACTAGCAGAGGAAAAGTCTATTCAGATTCATTTTCACAGTTCCCTTGATGCCACCCAATCTATCTATACAGACAAGAAAAAAGTGGAACACATTATCTCCAATTTTCTTTCCAATGCAATCAAGTTTACGCCTTCTAAAGGGCTGATCAACATTAGGTGCAGTAAAGATTCGTCTTTCGTAACGATTCGCGTTACCGATACAGGTCCGGGACTCTCAGAGAAGGATTGTGCACAGGTTTTTAATCGCTTTTATCAGGCTGACAACAACCATGCTGCAACTTCCGGAACAGGAATAGGACTTTCCTTGAGTAAAGATTTTGCTGAAATAATTGGTGGAACCGTTGGGGTTATTTCAACAGAAGGCGAAGGAAGTACTTTTTTCCTGACGATCCCCTTTGAAGCGGCACCTGATGATGGGCCGTCTTCTCATCAGCAGGACAAAAACATTCCCCTGGATTTGGTCTTGCCTCCATCACCGATGCCGACGAAAGCCAGTCATTCTGCTTTAAAAATTCTTCTGGTAGAAGATCATCAAACGATGCGCGAATTTCTGGCTAACGAGTTATCTAACCATCAAATCATTCAAAGCCAGAACGGTAAAGAAGCACTTGAGCTTTTATCCACATGGTTAGTTGAAAAATCTTTACCTGATCTGATCATCAGTGATGTGATGATGCCGGTCATGGATGGTTTCGAGATGCTGCATGAAATTAAAAGCCACGATAGGCTGGGCGCCATCCCAATCATTATGCTAACGGCCAGATCCGGCATTGAAGACAAGATTGAAGCGCTTCGTATCGGTGTGGACGATTATATCGCAAAGCCATTTGACATGCGAGAACTGGTCACTCGAATTGAAAATATTTCCGCCAGAATAGCTGACAAGCGGGAAGCTGCAAATGATCCTGAATCACTTTCTGTAGATCAGCAATGGCTAAGGATATTTGAAGAGCAGGTGCGAAACAATATTTCTGAAAGTCGTTTTACCATGGATGAATTAGCTTTGTCACTCAACATCAGTCGGCGCCAGTTGTACCGAAAAGTTAAATCATATACCGGATTGACTGCCAATATGTACGTTCGTGAGGTTCGGCTATTTGAAGCTCGGAAACTTTTGGAGTCTCAATCTGTCCGTACGGTTTCAGAGTTGGCCTTTCATGTCGGATTTGAAGATCCGGACTACTTTTCCCGGGTGTATGCTGAGCGATTTGGAAAGCGGCCAAGTGCTTATCTATAAGGCCTTTTTTATGTGTGCCAACCTAAATCGTCCTGATAATCAGTGATTTGGCACGATATTCTGCTAAAATGGCACAATAATCTGCACCCGCTAGCCCCACATTTGCGGTATGGGGAATCACTCATACAACAACGGAAAGAAAAAAGGAAAAAGTCTGCTGAATCGAATTCGAAAAGCCATTATTATGGCTTATGTATTACTCTTATTTCCAACGCTTCTTATCTATTTCGTTCTGGTGAGTTTTACCTCGCTGACCGGACGAATGATATACTATAGCCTTCTTCCTGCAGCAATTATTCTTCTGATACTTTATGTTCTATATCTGATTAAACCGAATCTCTTCCCTGCTTTTTTGGAAAGAAATGACCCTCAAAATGAAAATCTCTAATCTTATGAAAAAATATCTTCTAATCCTCAGCATGCTGTGTTTTCCTTTGACTATCGTTTTGGGTCAGGTGTCCATTTCTACATTGATGGATAATCCTGCTGATTCATCTGCTATGCTCGATGTCCAGAGTACCGACAAGGGTGTTCTCGTCCCTCGCATGACAACTGCTCAAAAAAATCTGATCAGTAATCCGGCGATCGGGTTGCTTGTATTTGATCTGACAACCGAGTCCTTTTGGTTTTATGAAACCTCCGGCTGGATAGAATTGGTAAGCGGTAACTTATCCACACTTTCCGATGAGGATAATGATACAAAAATACAGGTTGAGGAAAGTCCTGATGAGGATTTAATTCGTTTTGATGTATCCGGAACTGAGTTTGGCTTTATAGATGGACAAACATTTCACATCACCGCTTTAGGTGAAAATGTTTATGTGGGAGAAAACGCTGGAGATGGACCGGGTACCGGTGAGCAAAATACTGTAATAGGAACAAACGCAGCAGAATCAGGTCTTACCGGCTACGATAATGTTGCGATAGGTTATGAATCTATGAACAGCCATGAAGGTGGCAATGATAATACAGCCGTAGGAAGAGAATCTTTAATGTTCGGAAGTGGAAGCAATAATACCGCTATCGGTCACTCCTCAATAAAATTTAATTCAACCGGCATCTTTAATACTGCCGTTGGTCATTTTGCTCAGGTTAATAATCAGGATGGAAATAACAATACGTCCATTGGCGCACGATCTCTACGAAATAATACAAGTGGGGTTGGGAATACCGCCATTGGGTATTTTGCTCTTCAACATCAGGCGACAGGAAACTACAACACGTCTATTGGGCACTTATCAAACGTAAGTTCACCAAGTTTAACCAATGCTACCGCCATCGGAGCATTTTCAACAGTCAACCAGGATAGCAGTATCGTATTGGGAAATGCGGCTGATGTGGGCATTGGCACCACAACACCTGATGAAAAACTTCATGTGGTTGGGCATATTAAAATGGAAGATGGTAATCAGTCATCAGGATTAGTGATGACCTCTGATTCTGTAGGCACCGCTTCCTGGATGCCTCTTATCGATCCGAAATTAATCAGTGATGATGATGGTGATACTAAAATACAGGTTGAAGAAAGTCCTGATGAAGATGTCATTCGGTTTGATATTCAGGGTACAGAACAAATGACCCTTGACAGTATTCTAAATGTCAACACACAATCCATTTTTTCAGGAATGCAACGAGACCTCTTGGTTATTCGAAATTCTGCTAATGATAATGCGGCAGGTTTGGCGTTTCGAAATTCCGGCGGACTATATACCTGGAGCATTTTCAGAGATCCGTTTGAGTCAAACTCTACTTTAGCAGGTCTTGTATTTGCCGGAGGAGGGACTAACTTAGACCCCAATGCGTTATCGGAACGAATGCGCATCGCGAAGGATGGAAATATTGGTATTGGTACTTCAGTGCCGGATGCCAACCTGCATATTGAGGGTAGTTTTAAACTAGCTGACGGTACGGAAGGTGTCGGAAAAATTATGGTTTCTGATAGCTTTGGTCTTACTACCTGGGTAGATCCAAACTCCGGGCTTATCGTACCGGATACATCACTACCTGTACCGATCAGGTATCATGCCTCATACCTTTTTGTTTATCCACAGGATAATGCTGTGGACACCAGTTGGGCATCTGCCCAATTGATATGCTCCGACTTGTCCGCTTTTGGTTTTGACGACTGGTATCTCCCTTCGCTCAATGAATTGAATGCGATGTATAAACAATCGTTCCTGATCACAGGATTGGAAGAAACCAACTCTGCAAAGTACTGGAGCAATACTGAAGCTGATACAGAAAATGCATTTACGCAGCGGTTAGATTATGGCGGGCCTGACCCAGATCTTAAAACGGATGTTTCAGGTCATCATTGCCGTTGTGTACGTAAAAATTAATTTCTCGCTCATTGCTTTCGCTAACAATAAAAAATTACATCGATGAAAAATATAGTAAAATACTTCTTTGCCTTTCTTGTGCCTTCGTTTTTTTTTACGAACACCGGATTCTCCCAAATAGGAAACGTCAGTTATGGCCCCGGAACTCTTTCAAATGTCACCACCGGAGATTACAATACTGCTGTGGGTGATTCCGCAGGACATCACCTCACTTCCGGTATCTACGGCATATTCATTGGAAGAAGGGCCGGTTTCAACGTTCTGAATAGCAGTGACAATATATTTATTGGAATGGATGCCGGTTATTCTGTAACATCTGGTGTCGATAATACCTTTGTTGGTACCCGGTCAGGCATTGTCAATACAAGCTCAGATAATACATTTTTGGGCACGAATGCCGGCTTGGCTAATACCGAAGGTGATGACAATACGTTTATTGGCGAAGAGGCCGGCCTAAACAACACCGATGCCGATGAGAATACATTTATTGGTGAAGATGCCGGTTACTGGAATACCACAGGAGAATATAACACTTTTGTAGGAAAAGGGGCAGGACATTCTTATTCACCTGGCTTGACAGGGGACAGAAATACGGGAATAGGCAGATATTCTATTTATGACGTTACTACCGGACATCACAATACTGCTTTAGGTGATTCCTCCCTCAATGATGTAGGGACCGGTATGTACAATACGGCTATTGGTGCTGCTTCAGGCGCATCGACAGAATATGCCAGCTTTAATACCTTTATCGGTAGTTATGCCGGGTATGAAAACAACAGAAGCAACAACCAAAGCAATGCTAACAGGAATACGTATGTGGGATATCGAACCGGGTATGAAAATAAAGATGGAGAAGACAACGTCGGTGTAGGTGCGCTTGCAAATTTTAACAGTACTAATCGAAATCGCACAACTTTTTTAGGGGCAAAGTGTGATGCCGATGCCGATGATGTCATCGTCATAGGATACAATGCCTGGGCAGACGATGTCGGTTCGATTGTTATTGGAACAGAAGCCACCAACCGGGGCAATAATACTGTTGCTATTGGATACGATATTAATGTTGGGTTTGACGATAATGACAATATTGGTATCGGCAACAGAGCTGTTCTCGACGGAGACAGATCGGTAGGTATAGGCTATCTGGATACGATCACTAATCATGATGCAATTGGCCTGGGGTACAAAAGCAAAGTTGCCGGATTGCAAAGTATTGCGATCGGTAGCGAAGCACACGTCGATAGTGCCAATTCTATAGCGATTGGCTATCAGGCCACTGTAAGCAACAATAATGAAGTCAGCATTGGTAACAGTGCTACAACCGTCATCGGCGGATATGTGAACTGGTCTGCTACTTCTGATGGCAGAGCCAAGAAAAATATCAAAGAAAATGTTCCCGGATTATCATTTGTTGATGCATTGCGCCCGGTCACCTATCAATACAATACCGCAGCGATAGACTCGATTCAGGGGAAGATTGTGTCTCCTGATCTTCAAAAACAATTATTTGAAAAGTCAAATACCCTATATAGTGGCTTTATCGCGCAAGAGGTGGAAGAGGTCGCTCATGCACTGGATTACGAATTCAGTGGAGTAAAAACCCCTGCTAATGAGCATGACCTCTACGCCTTGCGGTATGCAGAGTTTGTCGTTCCTCTGGTAAAAGCTACACAAGAATTGCATGCGCTTGTGAAATTGCAGAGTGAAATGCTCGCTGATCAACTATACACGATAGAGGCATACAAAGAAATGGTTCAAGCCTTGACAAGTCGTGTTGAGCAGATAGAGGCCAATGCTACTGTTCCTTTCGGGCTAAGTACATCGTTATAGTTAAATTTTCAAGAGCAAAACCCACTTATAGTTAAAACATTTTTTATGTTGCCTGAGTACAAAGTCATCTTTATTCTGTCTTGTAGTTGAAATCAAATTGTAAACATTAAAAAACACAAACACTATGAACAGATCATTCATCAAGTCATTTGGCGTATTAGCTATTATTGCGATTGCTGCATTATTCACTTCCTGTGATAAAGCAGATGAAAGTTTTACCAGTGTAGAAAATTTTGTGCTACAATCCGTTACGGGCATTGAAGATGAATGTGGTGCCGGTCGGGACCGATGCGTTGAACTCGTCTTTCCCATTACGGTGGAATTTAGCGATGGCACAACGGCTGAGGTCAATAGCTATCTGGAATTAAAACAAGCCATACGCTTATGGTTTCATACTAACGGAGGCCACCCATCTCCTCAGGATCGACCAAAACTAGTATTACCGATTCAGGTGATTAATGAAGCGGGTGAGGTCATCACAATTGAGACACCGGAAGAGCTCAAAGCATTGCGTGAAGAGTGCGGTCCAAGACCTCATGGTCCTCAGGGCGAACCATGTTTCACATTAAATTTTCCACTGACGATTTCTTTTGTTGACAGTACAGAAGTAGTGGTCAATTCAAGAGAAGAATTTAAAGCAGCTGTACAAGCCTGGAGAGAAGCGAACCCCGGGCAGCATGCACACCCACATTTAGTGTTTCCACTGAGCGTAACATTGACAGACGGAACTATTGTTGATGTCGAAAACCCCATGGAGCTGCGTGACCTTAAGAGAGATTGCAGAGGGTGAATTATTCATTTGGGTTTAAAAAAGGTTAAGAGGCTATGAAGGTTATAGCTTTATCTGGAAATACATTTTATAGATAAATAGGCATGTGATGTTCTCCCTCTAAATAATTAATCTTCTATAGGTCCGTTGGTAAATCCACCAGCGGACCTTTTGTTTTAAATTCTCTTTTTCTTTTTGGTGCTTTGTGCTGTGTTTACTTAAAAACGGCATCAACTAATGTCTTGCTTTAGAACAGGGGCAAGGAACCCATACCACTCGATTTTTAGCCTTACTTTTGTGGAATGCTATTAATACTTCTCTGGTCATTTGTTTCATTTCTATATCCGGCTCACGGAGATATTCATGAACGCATTCTGAAAATGACAGCGCAAATAAAGGTGTATCCAGATAGTACCGCATTGTATCTCATACGAGGAGAGCTGTATGAACTACATGGTGATATCAAAGAAGCAGAAGAAGATTTTTATTTTTGTTTAGATAAAGGACTGGTATCCGAACGTATATTTCTTGGTTTAAGTAAAACACAATTCGCTCAAAACTTTCACGAAAACGCTCTTTCTCTGGTGGAGCAGGCGCTGGCGATAAACAAAACAAATCCTGCTTGTCTGGCGTGGAAATGCATTGTCTTGCAATCTCTTGAGGAGTATTGTCTGTCGGCAGACACCTATGATTTTCTCTTATCCATTACATCCAATCCTTCTCCTTCGCTTTATGTTAATGCTTCCTCTTCAAGAATGTCCTGTAAGGATTCGGAGGCAGAAGAAAAAGCCATAGCGATCCTTAAGTCCGGACTACATCAACTGGGGAGGGTAGTTGTTTTGGAAAAAGCACTGGTGAATGTTTACTTGCAGTATCACAAATACAATGAAGCCATTGATCTGCAAACCGAGATGATAGACAATGCTCCGGTAAAAGCAGACCCCTATTTTCAACGGGCTAAAACATTTATTGCTAAAGGAGATATTATTTCCGCTAAAAATGATCTCTATGCTGCACTCAACGCTATAGATGAACTACCTCGTTTTAAATCAAATACCGGCGCAATGAAAAGCCTGCGTCGTGATATTCTTTCAATGCTTAATGCAACAACAAATTAAGATGAGGACATTTTTTTGCGTTTCATTTTTATTGTTGGCTCAGCTTGGTTATAGTCAACTTGTTTCTTTTGGAAGCACGTGGTCTTTTTATGATCAAGGCATGGCACCCCCGGAGCAATCAGGCATTCATTGGTATGAAATGACCTATGATGCGACAGCCTGGGATGCCGGTCCGGCTCAACTTGGTTACGGTGATGGCGATGAGGCAACGGTCATTTCTTCTGCCACCTATACCGGATATTTCCGACATCAGTTTGTGGTCAATGATCCTGCGGATTATGCTACGCTTGACCTCTCCCTGATCTATGATGATGGTGCTGTGATTTATTTGAATGGCGTAGAAATATGGCGCCAAAACATGCCTGACGGTCCTATTGAATATAGCACTTTTGCCTCTTCCAATAGCGGTGATGATGCTGAAGCTTATTTGAATATGAGTAACACCTTGCTGACCGGAGTCAATGTGCTGGCTGTTGAAGTGCATCAGCGAACGGCCAATAGTTCCGACATTAGTTTTGATTTTAGTCTTGATGGGGTACCGGATGATGGCGTCGTTGTGATTACGCGAGGTCCTTATTTGCAAAAAGCAAATGACACAAGTATGGTGGTTCGCTGGCGAACAAATCTTCCTTCACCCTCTGTCATTGATTTTGGAATAAGCACTACTTCCCTTATTAACACGGTTGAGAACCTTGTGGATACCATCGACCATGAATTGTTCATCTCTGCGCTGTTGGAAAACACAAAATACTATTATCAAATTCGAACCTTAACAGATACTGTGCGATTTCCATCCGAGGATTTGTATTTCAAAACGTACCCACAGCCCGGAGTTGATGCACCACTCACGGCATGGATACTGGGCGATTGCGGAACGGGAAATAGTGATGCCCGAAACGTGCGCAATGCCTACTATACGTATATCGATACTGCACACACCGATATGATGTTGTTTCTTGGCGATAATGCATATGATGACGGCACAGATAGCGAATATCAAACCGCTCTTTTTCAAAACATGTATGAAGAAAAGTTACAAAATACAGTAGCATGGTCGTGTCTTGGAAATCATGATGGTCACTCTGCCAACTCCGATGCACAAACAGGTCCTTACTATGATATTTTTACATTTCCTAAGAATGCGGAGTGTGGAGGTGTCGCTTCCGGCACAGAAGCTTATTATTCTTTTGATTTTGGAAATGTTCATTTTGTCGTATTGGATAGTTATGAAACCGATCGGGGTGTTGGGGATCCTATGTATTTGTGGTGTGAAGAAGATCTTCAAAACACATTAGCGCATTGGGTCGTTGCGTTATGGCATCACCCTGCATACTCAAAAGGATCTCATGACTCTGATACTGAATCAAACTTAATGCAAATGCGAGCCAACTTTCTTCCATTATTTGAAAGTTATGGTGTAGATCTTGTGCTTTCGGGACACAGTCATTCGTATGAAAGAACCTTTTTCCTGAATGGTCATTATGGGCTATCGTCAACTTTTGATATTGACACACATACGGTTGGTCCATCCGGTTCCGGGTCAGGGCAGATGGAAAATACCGGGCCATACTTCAAAGCACCAACAGGCCCTGAAGGAGGCAAGGGGGCGATCTATATAACTTCAGGTTCGTCCGGTAAAAAAAGTGCTGCGCCGTTAGATCATCCGGCGATGTATTATGATGGTGCCGATCTTGGCTCATGTGTTTTAAGCATTTATATGGACACGCTTTCTATTGCCTTTTTACGGGAAACCGGAATAGTTGATGATCATTTTACCGTGGTCAAAAATATAGATTGTGTACCCGGGCAACCTTGTGATGATAACAATGCATGTACCGGAGGAGATGTCTTCGATGACTTCTGTGCATGTCGTGGGGAACTGCATCAAAAGTATGTAACGAATGCTAATAATGAGGGACCGGGATCGCTTAGAGACATTATCGCTTCTTCGTGTGATGGCGACACTATTCACTTTCTAAACAGCATTGATGATACCATTCGTTTGGAATCGGAAATTATCATCCAACACAGCGTGACTATGTTAGGCGTGAATCCAGATAGTATTATTATTTCCGGGCAAAATACATCAAGAATTTTTGTTGTCGAACCCTCTGTTGATTGCGTTTTATCCAATATGACACTATTTGGTGGATATAGCCCAACGGACGGGGGTGCTGTGCTTAACGATGGTCACTTATATTTAGAGAGTGCTACGTTTGTTCGAAACTTTGAAGGACCGAACCCAACGGCCTGGACGAATCACGGT
>JAHEAR010000034.1 GCA_024642665.1 Bacteroidota bacterium | reverse complement strand
ACTTTTAAGTGTGGGGCTGTACTAACCTTTATGTGTAGGGCCAAAATAACTTTTAAGGGTAGGACTGAACTAACCTTCAAGTGTGGCGCCAAACTAAATTTTAAGGGTAGGCCAAAATAACTTTTAAGTCTGAAAATCCCCAAACTGTTTAGTCTAGGACTAACCAAACTTTTAAGTCTTAAATCACCAAAAGCCAGATCACGAAACATTCCACTACCTCAAAAAGAACCCTTTTATTGCATCTTGAATAGTTTCGGAATCATCTGAGCCTTTTTCAAACTTCCTACCGGTCATCTGCTCGTAAAGTGTGATGTACCGTTCACTAACCTGCTGTACAAATGCATCATCAAGCTGAGGCATTTGCTGCCCGTCCAATCCCTGAAATTCGTGTTCCATCAACCACTCTCTGACAAACTCTTTGGATAAATGCTCCTGCGGTTGCCTGGCTTTTTGATTTTCTTCATACCGATCCGCATACCAATAGCGACTGCTATCCGGGGTATGTACTTCATCAATAATATAAAGCTGATCCTTGTACCAACCAAACTCATATTTTGTATCAACCAGTATTAGCCCACGTTCAGCTGCCATCTCCGTTCCTCTTTTGAATAATGCACGCGTGACCCGTGCAAGTTCACCATATACCTCTTTCGAAAGTATATTGCGACTGACAATATCCGCTGCAGAAATATCTTCATCATGTCCACTATCTGCTTTGGTCGCTGGCGTAATGATAGGCTCAGGAAAAGCCTGATTGTCAATCATCCCTTCAGGCATCACCTCGCCGCAGAGCAGACGCTTTCCTGCTTTGTATTCACGTAAGGCATGACCAGCCAGATAACCACGTATGACCATTTCAATCCGAATGGGCTCACACAATACGCCCACGGTTACATTCGGATGAGGCATCGCTTTTTTCCAGTTCGGTGCTATATCATTTGTAGCATCAAGAAAGTAAGCAGCCAATTGATTTAAAACTTGCCCTTTGTAAGGAATTGGACGAGGAAGAATGTAATCGAACGCAGAAATGCGATCGGTCGCCACAGCCACCAGCATATCCCCAAAGTAATAGACGTCTCTGACTTTTCCACTATAGTATCCCGTCTGTCCTTTAAAGGAAAAATTAGTATCAGCAATTGGCATAACTAGTCTTTGATTTTAATGATAAAATTAATATCAGGAGACAAAATTGATCCAAGCTTTCGATATATAAAAGGAATTAAGTACTTATTTGATTAAAAATTAATAATAAGCCTTCTAAAAAAGAGAAGGTGACCAATTGGTCACCCTCTGATTATATATTTTTTGTCATATTGCGATGAAGCAGGATGTCTTTTAGCTCATGAAGTACTTTGTACTCATTTGGCATCACTTTCTTAAACGCTTCCTTCACCGCAAAGAAGGCTCCCCTTTCAAGCTCCGGTACGACCTTGTCAATTTTGGAGGTCATCAATTTAATGTCTTCTTTAATGAGTTTGCGGATAGAAGGGATATCATGCCAGTCACCTTCAATGGCACAGGTAATATTGGTTGTTCCATCTGGATTTTGATCATGCTCCAAAGCAATAAATCGTTCCCCAACTTCAATCCCCTCAACAGGATATTTTGCGATATCTGAAAACGGAATTCGCCAGTTTTCTTCCTCCAATCCTGTGTTGACTAAAAAAATTTCCAATCCCTTTTCATGGAATCTGTAGACAACCACTCTGACCGAATCAAATACATTCATACGCGCTAATTAAGTAAGGCTAAGATAAAAGTACGCTACTATATCTGTTATTTTGTCTTTTTCCGAACAATTATTCTGGTCAGGAGTTCATAAAGCCCCAACGCAAGAAAAATCCCTTGCTCTTCAGCATCTAATTTCTTCATTAAATAAAATGCCCGCTGTACAGATGAATGTGGGCTTAATGGATTGAACAAATGTCCTGCTTCCTTATCTTTTACTATGATAGAAAGGAGATCCCCTGAATATCTCCTGACCTTTCCAAGGGATGATTTGGATTTCAAACCAAACATTTCACTTTGCATATTGATCACGGCAACTTGCCCACTGTTTAAATAAACATCCACAACACTTTTTTTAATACGAAAGACCAGTTCTTTCTGGCTGGTGCGACAATACAGAAGTGCTTCTCTGGATCCTTTGACATAATCTTTGTAAGCAAAAGCAACCATCGGTTCGAAATAAATCGATTTGATAGTCCCCACAAGAATTTTGTCAAGTCCTTTTTTCTGCATCCTAGAATCCAGATTAAGCGACATCAACTCAAGCTCCTTTTCCTCTTCCCATGGGATGATACCGGAAACAATTGGCATCGTCAGTTGGCGCATAACCACAAGATCTCTGTTGATCTTATTTACGCCAGGTGGCAAACCAAGAACCGATCTAAGTAAATCTTCAATCATCATTTATATCAAAAAGACAGCGCAAAATAGAAAAAGCATTAGGAAATTAACCCCTTTATAGGTTGGGAATCGTTAAATAAGCCTAATTCAATTGGGACGCGAGACTCGAGGCGCAGCGCAGACCCTATACGCCGACGCAGAAGGTTGTAAGGGAGAGAGACCTGTAGAACTCAAACCTTTCGACACACGACACACGTCTTGTTGCCCTGAGACTCGAGATCGAGAGAGTCAGAAAATGGGAAGTAATTTTGTCATCCAAGTTCCTGTGTAGATCCTAAACTCACTAGATAACACGTGCCATCGGCACTGCGTGCTAAACCACTCTCAACTCAGTATCTATACCTAGAATCCCAACTACCCAATCACCTATAGGACCGAATGGCACTTCCGGCTCTCATGGACTTTCGGAGTCTGCGAATGGCTCTTTCCTTGATTTGACGAACACGCTCCCTTGTCAAGTCCAAATGCTCCCCTATCTCATCCAGCGTGAGTGGCTTTTCCCCTTTTAATCCAAAATAATAGGCTAAAACATCTGCTTCCCTTGGGGCCAGCTGATTGAGACTATACATAATATCCAGTCTCAGCGACTCTTCCATCAACTTGAGATCAGGTTGCATGTCTTCATCCGTCTCGATCATATCCAATAAGGTTATGCTCCCTTCTTCATTGGTCACCGGTGCATCAAAAGATACGTGCCGATTATTACCGGGAAGATTTCTGATGATATCCGTTACGGAAACATTCAGTAGTTCAGCTAATTCTTCATTGGTTGGATCCCTTTCAAACTCCTGGACAAAGGAAACATATGCATCATTTAACCGATTATAGGAGGTTGATTTATTGTGCGGATGACGGACGATTCTGGAAAATTCAATAATCGCCTGAAGGATACTTTGCCTGATCCACCAAACTGCGTATGAAATAAACTTAAACCCTTTGGTTTCATCAAATCGCTTAGCTGCTTTCATCAGCCCCACATTACCCTCATTAATCAAATCCCCAAGAGACAGACCTTGATTCTGATATTGCTTTGCGACGGAAACAACAAATCTCAGGTTGGCTTCCGTCAGGCGTTCCAGAGCGGCTTGATCTCCTTCTCTGGCTAACCGGGCAAATTTGGATTCTTCCTCCGGCGTCAGCATCTCAATCTTACTGATGTCCTGCAAATACTTATCCAGGGCAAGACTCTCGCGAGCAGTGATTCGATTGGCTATTTTTAATTGACGCATGAGACGACAAGGGTTATTTTATGAAATGATCCATAATGGGTACAACACAGAGTATTAAAAGGTTCATTCTTTTCACAATGAACTTCATTATATTCGACGATAGAAGTCTTGGAATGTTATAAATGGACAGCAATTTTAATATTTATAGTGTCTTAACGATGCCATCTTGTACCCAACCAAACGCAGAAATACTCCGTCTTAGCTTATATAAAATCATATTATCATGAAAAATCACATTGGCTTAACATTTCTGATGATTAGTTGCTTCCTCTTAGGCTCCTGTTCAAAATCAAAAAACGAAGGTTCCGTTGTTTGTGATGAAATCATTCTGGGCCAACCCTTTACAGCCACTATAGGTCAGGCGTATTGCGCTCCGCAATCAAACTGGGTAATGATCCTTGGGCCTGTGATTGAAGATAGCCGATGCAATGTCCCGGAAGTTGATTGCATATGGGAAGGACAGTTCATTATGGGGCTTACTTTTGAAGGCGCCGCAGAAGCAATAGATACTTTCTACGCGATCAATGATTGGAGAGACACCTTGTTCAATGGGCCCTATACCATTATGTTAAACAAAGTCTATCCACTGACACGAACAAGTTTTGATCCCCTCGATCCTAGTGAATATAGCTTTGAAATGGTGGTGGTTCAGTAGGAAAGTCAGACCTGAGACGTACAGCACAGCTCATTGAATATTTGCAGAATTCAGTCAAGGGTCTTCGACTTGCCGTTGCACGGAGTTTGCTCCTGCAACATGTTTCTTTAGAGATTTCAATGGAGCATAAGTCATTGGACCAAACTCCAACAACGGCTATGTCCTTTGACCATGGAAGATGTATCATTAATATTGGATGAGCCGTAAGGCCAGTGAGATCGTTCACTCCTTATCTCTTTCACTTAACCCACTAATTTTTTAACCATCCAAAAAAACCCATAAAAAAAGCCCCCAATCCGGAGGCCTTTTATTTTTAAATTATCTTCTGTTTCCGCGATCACCGCCGCCTTTGCGGTCACCACCGCCGCGACGATCGCCGCCACCTCTTCGATCACCACCACCTCTGCGGTCACCACCATCACGCTTCTCAAAAGACCGGGGCTTTGGTTCCGGAGGACCTTCTTCTCCATATCCGTCAGCATAGGTGCCATCCTCATTTTTCTTACGTTCTGGTTTTGGAAGTAACACCTTCCTGGACATTCTCATCTTTCCGGATCGCTCATCGATTTCAACGAGTTTTACTTTGACGATATCACCTTCTTTAAAGACATCTTCTACATTATCAATACGGGTATGAGAGATTTCAGAAACGTGAAGCAATCCACTTTTTCCCATAAAATCAACAAATACACCATAAGGCATAATCGTTCTGACTACTGCTTCAAACTCTTCACCAACCTGCGGTACATACACGATCGCATTGACACGCTGTCTTGCTGCTTCCAGCGAATCCTTATTGGCACTCGCTATATTGACAATACCCTTATCCCCATCTTCTTCGATATTGATGACGGTACCGGTAGTCGCCTGAATTTCCTGAATAACTTTTCCACCAGGTCCAATGATCGCACCAATCTGACTCTTCTCAATAATGATTTCAAGAATTCGAGGAGCGTGATCTTTAAGATCTTCTCTGGGCTCTGAAATCACTTCAGCCATCTTTGATAAAATGTGTAATCTGCCTGCTTTTGCCTGAAGCAAAGCCTGCTCAAGCAGTTCATAACTTAATCCATCTACTTTGATGTCCATCTGACAACCAACGATACCTTTTGATGTACCGGTCAGTTTGAAATCCATATCCCCTAAAGCATCTTCATCCCCAAGGATATCCGATAGGATTGCATTTTTACCTCCTTCACTTATCAGACCCATCGCAATACCAGAAACAGGCGCTGTAATTTGAATCCCGGCATCCATCAAAGCCAATGATCCGGCACAAACAGTAGCCATTGAGGAAGAACCATTAGACTCAAGAATATCAGAGACAATTCTTACCGTGTAGGGCTGCACTTCTGGGAATACTTTTCGAAGTGATCGGGCTGCCAGATTCGCATGGCCGACTTCACGTCGACCGGGGCCACGCATCATTTTCACTTCACCTGTTGAAAATGGAGTGAAATTGTAATGCAGGATAAACTTCTCATACCGGTAGTCGAGTGCATTGTCGAGCAGCATCTCGTCATTCTTAGTGCCAAGCGTTAATGTAGTCAGGGACTGTGTCTCTCCTCTGGTGAAAATAGCAGAACCGTGTGTGGAAGGAAGATAATCTATCTCCACCCAAATAGGTCTTACTTCATCTGTCTTACGTCCGTCAATTCGCTTACCTGAATCAAGTACAAATTTTCGGATCACTTCTTTTTTCAACTTATCATAATAGCTGCTGATCAGCGAAGCTTTTTCAGCCATGTACTCTTCATCATTCGCTTCTGTCAGTTTTTCAACGAGTTCGCTTTTGATAACATCAAACTTCTCTTTTCGAACTGACTTATCAAGCGCTCCGCTGGCTACTTCAAGGATTTGTGCACGACACAAATCACCAATCTTCTTTTTTAAATCTTCATCGGATGGTTGCTCAGGAAGCACTCGTTTGACAGTAGCTTTCTCACCAACTTTTGCGGCAAGCGCCAACTGTGCTTCACACATGACCTTAATCGCATCATGTCCAATTCGAATGGCAGCAATTAAATCCTGCTCGGAACATTGATCCGCTTCCCCTTCCACCATCATGATATTATCAATCGTAGCAGCGACGATAATATCCAAATCGGCTTCCAGAAGGGCTTCACGACCCGGATTTACCACAAACTCACCTCCAATACGAGCCACACGAACCTCAGAGATCGGCCCGGCCCATGGAATATCAGAAACACATAATGCTGCAGAAGCAGCAAGGGCTGCCAAAGCATCAGGCATGACATCTGCATCAGCAGACATCAGGTTGATGATGATCTGCGTATCATTCATATATCCGTCCGGAAATAAAGGTCGAACGGCTCTATCCACCAGGCGGCAGATTAAAATTTCATTTTCTGAAAGCCTTGCTTCTCTTCGGAAAAAATTACCGGGAATACGACCAACAGAAGCAAATTTCTCCTGATAGTCTACCGATAAGGGGAAAAAAGGAGCACCTTCTCTGGCTTCTTTGTTCGAAACAACCGTTGCCAGGAGCATGGTATTACCCATACGAATCATTGCCGATCCATGTGCCTGCGCAGCAAGTTTCCCTGTTTCCATTGTCACTTCTCGACCATCCGGTAGCTGGAACGAGTGGGTAATCGGTGTTTGTAAACCCATGATATTTTTATTTAATTTGTTATTGTCTGATTTTCAATATGGTTATAAAGCTCAAGGTGAATCTTAGCAGTTGTTATAGGAAAATAAGGGATCAGCCGGCGTACACCAGGATCTATGGCAAAAAACAAACCTTAAATTGAGAATTTCTTGATTTCCAGACAATTACTCAGACACCCTCCGCAACAGCAGTGGAGCAGGTATTACTTTCTGATACCCAACTTTTCGATGATTTCGCGATATCCCTGGATATCCTTATTCATAAGGTAATGAAGCAAACGCTTGCGCTGTCCAACCATGGTAAGCAATGCACGCTTACAGGAGTTGTCCTTTTTGTTCAAGTGCAGGTGCTTAGACAACTCATTGATTCTCAAGGTCATCAAAGCAATCTGTGATTCAGTGGAACCGGTGTTTGCCGGTGAGCCACCGTACTCAGTGAAGAGATTATTCTTCTTTTCAGTTGTTAGATAAATTGGCATGTCATTCGACGCTTTAAAAATGACTAAATATTTAGTGCTATTATTTTTCGAGGCGCAAAGATATGGAATTTAAGTACATTTTAGGCCCCATCCTGTATTTTCTCTTATTCCTTCCCCTTGGCTTCATTCCACAAGGCATCCATCTCAGCTAAAGTCATCTCTTTCAGGTCTTTAGAAGCCATTGACTCGATATATTCAAAACGTCTTTTAAACTTCTGATTGACTCTTTCCAGGGCCGTCTCCGGATCAATGCCTTTATACCTTGCAAAATTGACCAGTGAAAAGAGGATATCACCAAATTCATCCTCCATTTTGAACTGGTTGTCCTTCTGCAATGCAGCTTCCTTAAACTCCGCGATCTCCTCTTCTACTTTTTCCCACACCTGACCCTCATTTTCCCATTCAAATCCAACCTGTTTGGTTTTATCCTGCATCCGATAGGCTTTGATAAGCGCAGGCATGGAATCCGGAACTCCAGACAAAACCGACTTTTTTCCTTCGCTTTTCTTAATGGATTCCCAGTTTCGCTTGACTTCCTCCTCCCCGGACACCTTTGTATCTCCATAAATGTGCGGATGCCTTCTGATCAGTTTTTCACACACCTGATTTAAGACTGACGTAATATCAAACTGGTTTTGCTCACTACCGATTTTTGCATAAAACACAATGTGTAACATGAGATCACCAAGTTCCTCCCCGATACCGCTCCAGTCTTCCTTCAAAATGGCATCTGCCAGTTCATAAGTTTCTTCAATCGTCAGATTCCGAAGGGAATGAATGTCCTGCTTCCTGTCCCACGGACATTGCTCCCTCAATTCATCCATGATGGTGAGGAGTCGCTCAAAGGCTAACAGGCGCTGATCCGTGATTTGAGTCTCTTTTTCCTTCATGAATCCGTTAAATCTATCCTGTTTGTATTGTGGATATAGGGTATGCTAATCCAGTAAATGGCCCATGACATCGCGCTTAACCTGAAGGTAGGCCTCGTTTTCAATATTAGGCTCAATCATAATCGGAATACGATCTACAATCTCTATACCTTGTTCAACTAATGAATTGACTTTTTCGGGGTTGTTCGTCAAGAGCTTGATGCGCCTGATACCCAGATCTTTTAGAATCAGTGTTGCTATTTCATATGTCCTTTCATCAGTTTCGAAGCCAAGTTGATGGTTGGCATCTACTGTATTCAACCCTTCATCCTGAAGATTATAGGCTTTGAGTTTATTGATCAGCCCAATACCTCTTCCTTCCTGCCGTAAATAAATCAATACGCCCTTTTCTTTTGAAATGACTTCCAGGCTTTTGTCGAGTTGCGGACCACAATCACAACGCTGGGAATGAAGCAAATCACCAGTAAAGCACTCTGAATGAACTCTCACGACAACCACCTCCTCAGGATTCAGGCCCGGGGGATAAATCGCTAAATGGGGCATCTGATCTGCAGGCGAGTCTGCATACGCATCAATAAACCATTGACCATAAGCGGTAGGGATACTAGAATGAACCTGCTTTTGCATGAATGTAAATTCGAAAAGAAAGACAAAGGTACAGTAAGAAAGAGAGAAATGGGGGTCGAACACCAAGGCCGATCGTTCAATCGGTATAATCAGCTGATTTTATCAGATATTTATTGCGTCCAAGAACCGGAAGTATAACCTTTCAAGTGCAAGGTTCACTTTCGACTGGTACCCAATTTTACGAGAAAGATCAAACCACTCGTGATAAAAACTGTTAGGGTGACTAATAATATTAACATAGTTGCTTTTTGATCATCAGGTCGTTAACGCCACTAAGGTGAGAAATTAAAATAGCTTATAAAAGCCTTTTGACAGAATTTTATTTTCTTTCTTCTTCCTTCTGGCAGACAATGCGTAAAGCATTTACTAGGTTTGTAATATGAAGTATTTTTAAAAAAAATAGATATCCCACCAATGAAGTCATTGACCACCATTTTTTTTCTTTCCTGCTGCCTTTCATTTTTTTCGACAACGACATTGTTGGCCCAAAAAGGATCAGCCGAGATATACAAAGACATCCGAAAACTGGGTGTTCTGGCAAATGTGCTCTACCTCGCGGCCCATCCTGATGATGAAAATACAAGGATGATCAGCTATCTGTCGAATGACTTGTCTGTGAATACCACCTATCTTTCCCTGACACGCGGAGATGGTGGTCAGAATCTCATTGGTCCCGAAATGCGTGATATGCTAGGGGTCATCAGGACCTATGAACTACTGGGGGCCAGGGCCATTGATGGTGGATCCCAATTATTTACCAGAGCCAATGATTTCGGTTATTCAAAAACGCCGGCGGAAACCTTTACCATTTGGGATCGCGATGCTGTATTGAGTGATGTCGTATGGGCTATCCGCAAAGTACAACCGGATGTCATCATCAACAGGTTCAATTCAGATACCTCAAGACCCAATCACGGCCATCACACGGCTTCTGCTATACTCTCCGAAGAAGCTTTTGACCTGGCCGGAAAAAAAGACGTTTATCCCGAACAACTTAAATGGGTATCCCCTTGGCAACCGGAAAGAGTCTATTGGAATACTTCATGGTTTTTCTACGGCTCTAGAGAAGCTTTCGAAAAGGCTGACAAAACAGGCATGATCGGAATCAACATTGGTGCATTTGATCCGGTGACAGGAGAATCATGCAGCGAGATCGCCGGACGAAGCCGAAGCATGCATAAGAGTCAGGGATTTGGCTCAGCGGAAACCAGAGGAGAGAGCCTTGATTACCTGGTATTGGTAAAAGATGCCAAAAATATTACCCCTCAATCTCTTTTTGAAGGCATAGACATCACGTGGAATCGTGTGAAGGGTGGCCAGGCTATTGGAAACAAAGTCCATTTACTTGAAAGCACCTTTGATTTTAAAAACCCTGTAACCAGCATCCCGCTATTGCTTCAAATCCATAGTGATATAGAAGGCCTTTCAGATCCATTTTGGAAAAAAATAAAATTGGCCGAATGTGAAGAACTGATTAAAAATTGCCTCGGCCTGTTTTTTGAGGCGCGTACGGAAAGATTTAAAGCCAGTCCCGGATCAACGCTTCCGGTTACCTTAGAAATCATAAATCGTTCTGCAAAATCAGTTTCGCTATTATCCATTAGCCCATCTTCTGCAGATACCACTTTCTATCTGACAGAACCACTGCTTTATAATATTGGTTTTACCACAGACCTTCCATTTAAAGTTCCGGAAGAACTCAGTATCCCCTATTGGTTAAAGGATCCACATACTGAAGGGATGTATACGGTCAAGGAACAAACGATGCGTGGCGTTCCGGCAAATCCAACGTCTATAACAGTTGATATCAATCTTACCATTGATGGAAAGCCATATCAATTTCAAACACCGGTCATTTACAAAACAGTAGATCCTGCTGAAGGAGAAGTTTCAAGACCACTTTCAATACTGCCACCGGTCACTGTCGAAGCCAATGATGAAGTACTGGTATTCAAAAAAGGAGAGTCACGAGAAGTTACCCTGACGTTAACGGCAGTTCAGGATAGCGTTTCAGGAACCCTTAAATTAAAGACACCTGTGGCTGGATGGAAGGTTGCTCCGGAGTCCATCAACTGGACTTTTGGACTTGCCGGTGAAACATTAAATACGACATGCACCATTACCCCACCGGACAACACTTCATCGACAGTCCTGATTCCTGAAATTATAGTTGGGGAATCATCCTACCACCATAAAATACACACGCTGGACTATCCCCATTTACCGTACATGTCTATTGTACGTGATGCCACCGTAAAATTACAAAGTATGGATATCGGTATTTCCCAAAGACCAATTGCCTATATCCAGGGTGCCGGAGATGACGTTCCTGCTTCCCTCCGTCAGATAGGTTACAAGGTGGATGTTATTGACCCTGCCGGTATCACTCCTTCAACTTTATCAAACTATGAAGTAGTCATCATAGGTATCAGAGCTTTTAATACCATTGATGCTTTGGCTCATAAAAACAAAATACTCTTTGATTGGACCGCCGCCGGTGGAACAATGATTGTGCAGTACAATGTCAACCGACGATTGGTCACCGATGATTTTTCTCCTTATCCTATTACCTTGTCCAGAGATAGAACAACCGAAGAAAATTCGCCGGTGACGATATTAGAACCTACACATCCCGCCATGCAATTCCCTAATAAAATCACGCAGGAGGATTTCAATGGTTGGGTTCAGGAAAGAGGACTTTATTATCCCGGTGAATGGGACGAACATTTTACTCCGCTTCTTGAAATGCATGACACCGGTGAGCAGGGCACAAAAGGTGCCTTATTGGTGGCACCATACGGTGAGGGATATTTTGTTTACAGTGGACTTTCCTGGTTTCGACATCTTCCGGCCGGAGATACCGGTCCATATCGAATTTTAAGCAATTTAATCTCATTAGGACACAAAAACGATAAATCCTGATGTCTTTGATTTGATTATTTAAGTAAGCCATTATTTTCGTTTTTAAAATAAATGGCCATAAATTGATTCCCATTACGGGCAAATGCTTATTACAGGAAAACCTTTTATGAAACAGGAAGAAACGCAATCTGAAAAGACACCCTGGTCAAAAGCCTATCTGTTTATTTTGACTTTCAATATCCTCCTGATCATCTTATTCTATTTGATGAGGTCATATTTTAATATCTCCTGATGAGTGGACTGGATTGGATAGTGCTGATCAGCACCACAGCTTTCATCGTTTTTTATGGGATATGGAAAACCAGAAAAGACAGAGACATGGAATCCTACATCAAAGGAGGTCATGCAACGAAGTGGTGGACGATTGGGCTTTCTGTCATGGCAACACAAGCCAGTGCCATTACATTTCTTTCTACGCCCGGACAAGCCTATGGAGATGGCATGGGTTTCGTGCAGTTCTATTTTGGTCTGCCCATCGCTATGGTCATCATTTGCGTGTTTTTTATTCCGCGATTCTTTCGCATGCACGTCTATACCGTCTATGAATTTTTGGAACGAAGGTTTGACATCAAAACGCGTTTGTTAGCTGCCTTTCTTTTTCTCATTCAACGTGGTCTCGGAGCAGGTATTACCATCTTTGCCCCATCTATTATTTTATCCAGTATTCTTGGCTGGAATCTGAACCTGACAATCCTGGCCATTGGTGCTACGGTGACTTTATATACCTTATTTGGCGGTACTGAAGCCGTGAGTGCATCCCATAAATTTCAGATGCTGGTAATGATGAGTGGCATTTTAATTGCTTTTCTCATCGTCATCTATTCTATGCCTCCCGGTATAAGCTTTGTGGATGCCCTGCACATTGCAGGATCACATAACAGATTAAAAGTGGTAGACTTTAGTTTTGACTGGAACAGCCGATATACGTTTTGGTCAGGGATTACCGGTGGCACATTTCTGGCACTAGCTTATTTTGGGACCGATCAATCGCAGGCGCAACGATACATTTCCGGTCAATCCATCCGGGAAAGCAGACTTGGACTTTTATTTAATGCATTATTTAAAATACCCATGCAGTTTGCTATTCTTTTAACCGGTGTGATGGTTTTTGTGTTTTATCAATTTCAGCAATCCCCGCTGTTCTTTAATTCGCATGCAGAAATGGAAATCAAGGAAACCAGTTCGGCAAATGCATATGCTAACCTGCAAGAGGAATGGACTAAAGAGCATGATTATCGTCAAACATTATACGCACCTATATTAGCAGGACAAAGTGCTCCTATCAATCAGCTCAAACTGGAGGAGAGTATTGCCAAAGAAAAATCCATTCGTGCAGAAGCTAAATCGTTGATAGAAACAGCACTTCCTGAAGTAGAGTCAAATGATCGCGATTATATTTTCATTCGCTTTATCCTGGACTTCCTTCCGAAAGGAATTATTGGTTTGCTGATAGCCGCTATCATGGCTGGTGGAATGTCCTCTACGGCGTCTGAATTAAATGCGCTTGCTTCTACCACCACTATTGATTTTTATAAACGCCTTATCCGAAGCGATGCCTCAGAAAATCACTTTGTCAATGCCTCGAAACTTTTCACTTTGATGTGGGGAGCAATCGCTATAAGTTTTGCCACGTTTGGCAGTTTGTTTGAAAACCTCATTCAATTTGTCAATATAGTCGGCTCTATATTTTATGGAACCATTCTCGGTATTTTTCTTTCTGCATTTTTTATCAAGCGCATGTCGGCTACGGCTGTCTTTTTTGGTGCCCTTATGGCACAAGCCATCGTGCTGACTTTTTTCCTAACAACCGATATTGGATTTCTATGGTACAATGTCATTGGTTGTAGTGCCGTAATTTTCCTTGGTCTGATCATCAATGAAGTGCTCCCAAATAAATCGATACCGGTAGATAGCGGATCATAAAACATAAAAAAAGCCGCAGCGTACACTGCGGCTTTTTTATTCTCAAGTAGTACTACAATTACTTACTCCATTCCATAATGGATTCATTATTCATTTTTACGTAATCGTCACTACCGGCTTCTTTGGCCATCTCAAGCGATTTCTTGGCAGAGGCAATGGCTCCTTTTTTATCGCCCATAGCTGCCTGGATCAATGATTTCTGACGTTGTACCCAGAAACGATCATATCCTTTGTCAATTGCCATGTTGACCCAGTCCAAAGCTTGCTTGTTGTCTTTTTTAGCATTAAAATAGTAAACCCCTGCAGCGTAGTAATCATTTGCACTAGGTCCATCCATGACACTTTTAATACTTGCCTCAACTGCTTCAGCCGTATTCACAGTGATAGGTACGGTTACACCGGTTTTATCCCAAATGAACATTAGATCACCTTCACTATCCGTAATATTATCAAATGCGATCATGAAGGATTCAATGCTTGTCTCTCCGGCCATTTGCCATGATGGCGCAGTGGCCATAACAGGCTCTACATCTGACTCCAGGTAGCTACTCCAGTTTCCTGACTCATACGGATAAAGCATAAACGCCCATTCTTTCATTCCGGGCTTAGTCAGCAAGGCATATGATCCTGCTTTTACTTCCGCACCACCAAATTTTGCATCACCACTGAATGTGATTTTAGTCGCTGCATTTGCGCCAGTACGCCATACTTTGTCAAAAGGTACAAGATCTCCAAAAATAGTTCTTCCCTTCACACCAGGGCGAGAATACTCAACAGTCACGTCAATCAAACCAATAGTTTGTTCGATAGTAGCACCGGGACTGGCTGATGGTGTTTTGATCTGAGCGGTCAGAGCCGTCACTGAAAAGGCCAGCAACATGGATAGGAATGTAATTTTTTTCATAATTATTTTAGGCTTTATAGTTAGTTAATATGTATTCAGAACAACAACTTATATAAAAGGTTGAGGAAGTAAAAACAAAAAAAAGCACTCCATTTCGGGAGTGCTTTCAGTGACAGCGCTGGGATTCGAACCCAGGACCCACGGCTTAAAAGACTGTTGCTCTACCGACTGAGCTACGCTGTCATTTGGATCGCCTGTTGGCGTAATGAGCCCGCAAATATATTACTTTTTCATATCCAAGCTAATTAGAAGCCATTCAATTTACGGAATTCTTGAATTTAATTCATTAAAAAATCACTGTAATCCATGATTTACAAGGCTTCTGAGCTTATATTTTTTTCCTTCCTCCGCGAGGATGGCATGACTGAATTTCTCTTTCACCTCATCCAGGAGTGGCAATAAATCCTTGTAGCGTGAAGAGAAATGACCTGTCATCAAACAATTTGCATTGGCCATTTTTGCGATCCGAGCAGCTTGTTGAGCCGTACTGTGTCCGGTTTGATTAGCCAAGACTTCTTTGTCATTCATAAAAGTGGTCTCATGAAATAAAACAGAAACATTTCCAATCCATCGAATTATTTTCTCATCATATCGTGTATCAGAACAATATGCATAGCTCAACCGGGGCTGAGGTGGATGAATGAAAACAGATGCCGGAATACTTTTGCCATTGACCAGAACATCCTGCTGTCGGGTGATCGCTTTGATTTGATCAACCGTTAACGCATGAGCTTCTATCTGTTCTTTGCGCAGCTTTATTGAATGTCCGATTTCTCTGAACAAATAGCCATTGCAAGGTACTCTATGATTTAATGGAAATGTCAATATTTCCAGGCGGTCATTTGACCAGATGGTCTTTATATCATCAATATCGTTTTCAACGATACTTAATGGATATGTAATCTTCTGGCTTGTATAAGTGAATATACTTTCAAGAAACCCTTTAATACCAATAGGGCCGTATACCGTTAATGGGGTAGTTCTTTTGAGATGCGCTAATGAACTCAGCAAACCGGGAAGACCAAAAACATGATCACCATGTAAATGACTGATGAAAATCATTTCAATTTTAAATGGCTTAATTCCGTATTGGTTCAACCGGCTCTGTGTCCCTTCCCCACAATCAATGAGACAAAATATATCGCCATATTGAATGATTTGCCCTGAAGGATGACGACCATGCATGGATAAGGCAGACCCACACCCAAGTACATATACATTAAATTCATCCATGATTTTTATCCGGACGGATAGAAGGGAAACTTATTCTTCGTCCGAAGGAGCTTCTTCCGTGAGCTGACGTTCTGCCTCTTCCATAAGCACATAATCAATAGCTTCCTGTACAGTGGGAACCAACGCCAGGATCGTATCAAGCCTTGATATCTTAATTAACTTTTCAACACTAGGATGATTAATTCCGGTGATGACATAGCTTCCATAATCCTTCCACAAACGATTGGCAGTCAGGATGGCACTTAATCCTGAGGAATCAACATATTTGACATTCGTCAAATCAAAAATCAAATTCCGAACGCCTTCATTTCGAAGAAATACGAATTCAGACTTGAGATCCGGTGCTATAATCGAGTTCAAATTGTCTTCGTCAAGCGAAAGAATAGCGTATTGATCCTGCTTATCTAAAGTAAACTTCATAGTAATTTGGTTGGCAATGATGATGGCTGCCTTTTGGACAGCACGAAGACAAAAATACCCTATTTTCAAGAAATGGAGCATTCATTTTTCGGGAACCTGCTTTACTCCAGGATTCGATTTGCTCTATAGGCAGGAACTCCATACTTTTAACATAAATAAAACATGAATAAATCATTTAATTGTTAACCTTTAAGTCATCAGTCACGTTTTAATGACAATACGTCATCCCGGCCTTTGATTTTCAACTGAATTGTCAGGTTTTTGGGTCTGTTTGCCATGTTGGAATCATTTTGGATGTAGGTATAAATAAGCACGAAAGGACATTTATGAAATGTTCTTATATTGGACAATAATTTAATATATTCTATCTGGCACACATGAACAGAAAGTTCTCACCAAAAGTCAAAAAGATAATTTCCTTAAGCCGAAATGAAGCTTTACGACTTGGTCATGATTATATCGGGACTGAGCACCTTTTACTTGGTATGCTCCAGGATAATGACAACCTGGCGGTCAGAGTATTGGATGCCATGGACGTTGACTTTACAGAGTTAAAGTTCAAAATTGAAGATACTATCACTGAAAACAGGACAGAGAATACCCCTGTTTCTGCCGGAAATGTTCCATTGAACCGCCAGGCAGAGAGAGTACTGAAGGTGACCTTTCTGGAAGCTAAAAACCTCAATAGTGATGAGATTAGTCCGGAACACCTGATGTTGTCCATATTAAAACATGGCGATAATATTGCCAGCAAAGTATTATCTGAGTTTGATGTCAACTACGAATCATATAAAACAGAATTAGAATACGTTATTCAGGAAGAATCAGGCAATTACCAGGATTTTATGAATCAAGGCCCTTCTGATCCGGAAGGCTCTTATGAAGAAGAATCAGAGAAGAGTCAATTTGGCTCCAAACGAGGAACCTCCAAATCCCGCACCCCTGTTTTGGATAATTTCGGTCGGGACATTACCCGGATGGCCGAAGAGGACAAACTGGATCCGATCATTGGCCGAGAGACTGAAATTGAACGTGTTTCGCAGATTCTTAGCCGACGTAAGAAGAACAACCCGATTCTTATAGGTGAGCCGGGGGTTGGAAAAACTGCCATTGTCGAAGGTCTTGCCTTGCGAATTATGCAGCGGAAAGTGAGCAGAAACCTGTTTGACAAGCGAATTGTCATGCTGGATCTGGCAGCACTTGTAGCCGGTACAAAATACAGAGGGCAGTTTGAAGAAAGAATGAAAGCCATTATGGGCGAACTTGAGAAATCAAGAGATGTCATTCTTTTTATAGATGAAATTCATACCATTGTTGGAGCGGGTGGTGCCACTGGTTCCCTGGATGCCTCCAATATATTCAAGCCTGCGCTATCTCGAGGGGAACTCCAATGTATAGGTGCGTCAACGCTCGATGAATATCGCCAGCATATTGAAAAAGATGGAGCACTCGACAGACGATTCCAAAAAGTGTTGGTAGAACCGCCTTCTCCTGAAGAAGCAGAGCACATTCTACATAACATTAAAGGGAAATACGAAGACTTTCACAGTGTGTCCTATTCCAACGAGGCCGTTAAGGCTTGTGTAAAGCTTAGTGACCGCTATATCAGTGATCGGTTTTTACCGGACAAAGCCATTGATGTACTGGACGAAGTTGGGGCAAGGGTTCACCTTAAGAATATCCATGTGCCTAAGCATATAGAGGAGTTTGAAGCCCAGATAGAAGAAATAAAAGAGGAGAAAAATAAAGCTGTTAAGAGCCAGCAATATGAGAAAGCGGCCGACTTGAGGGATCATGAATCCAAACTCGTTCGGAAGCTGGAAAAGGCAAAAGAAGATTGGGAAGAAGAAGCAAAGACTAAAAAATATCCGGTTTCTGAAGAAGACATAGCAGAAGTGATTGCCATGATGACGGGTATCCCTGTGAAACGGGTAGCCCAGAGTGAAAGTAAAAAACTGGTAGGTATGACTAATGACCTGAAAAAGGTTATTATCGGTCAGGATGAGGCCATTATCAAAGTTTCTAAAGCTATCCAGCGAAACAGAGTTGGATTGAAGGATCCTTCTAAACCAATTGGCTCCTTTATATTCCTGGGACCTACCGGAGTTGGAAAAACAGAACTGGCTAAGGCATTAGCTCGCTACTTATTCGATACGGAAGACGCGCTCATTCGAATTGATATGAGTGAATACATGGAAAAATTCTCAGTGAGCCGTTTGATTGGTGCTCCTCCGGGATATGTCGGATATGAAGAAGGAGGTCAGCTGACAGAAAAAGTGCGAAGAAAACCTTACAGTGTCGTACTCTTGGATGAGATTGAAAAAGCGCATCCGGATGTTTATAATATCCTGCTTCAGGTATTGGACGATGGCTTGCTGACTGATGGTCTTGGACGAAAGGTAGATTTTAAAAATACCTTGATTATTATGACCTCCAATATAGGAGTACGCCAGTTGAAAGATTTTGGTCAGGGCGTTGGATTTGCTACCAAGGCACGGCAGGATTCTTCTGAGGATATGACAAAGTCCGTCATTCAAAGTGCTTTAAAGCGCACATTTAGTCCGGAATTTCTCAACAGGATTGATGATGTGGTGATCTTCAATAGTCTTTCCAGAGAGCATATCCATCAGATCATTGACATCACTTTGCAGGATCTTTATAACAGAATGAGCAATATGGGCTTTGCTTTATCATTAAGTGAGGAAGCCAAGGACTTTGTTGCTGAAAAAGGTTTTGACCCTCAGTTTGGGGCAAGACCCCTCCACAGGGCGATTCAAAAATACATCGAAGATCCCCTGGCCGAGTTTATTCTGAATGAAAATCCGGCAGAAGGCAGCCATCTGGAAGCCAATCTGGATGCAGAGAAAAAGGAGCTGGTGATCAGGCAATTGATCATGGAAAATGAAAATTCTTGATTTTATCCGCAATCATAGCTTAGTTTTGTCTCTGGAACTAAAATTTAGTTTCAGACATTAATATTCATAACCAGGAGGTTTTATCAGCATGCTTCACGAATAAAAAGATGAATGTGTGCCCGCAAACCTTATATTTTTAACTAAATTTTTATAATCCTTGGCGAAACGATTTTCCAGTAATTACCCCAGAAAACAAGACGATAGATTCCAATTTAAAGTCAACGGAGATATCCGTGTACCCGATATCCGACTGGTCGGGGACAATCTTGATGATGTCAGCAAAGCTGCCGGCAGAACCATTGAACCAGGGGTCTATCCAACCCGGGTAGCCCGAAATTGGGCCGAAGATATGGGGGAAGACCTCGTGATGATTTCACCCAATGCAGACCCACCGGTATGCCGGATCATTGAATTCAACAAATTTCTATACAACAAGAAGAAAAAGGAGAAGGAAATCAAAGCCAATACCTCAAAAACGGTCATCAAAGAAATCCGTTTTGGCCCAAATACTGATGAACATGACTTCGAATTTAAGACCAAACACGCCCAGAAATTCCTCGAAGAAGGTTCTAAAGTAAAGGCCTATGTACACTTCAGAGGCCGGACGATTGTTTTTAAAGAGCGGGGTGAACTCCTGCTTCTGAAGATGCTCAAGGAATTGGAAGAATTCGGAGCAGCTGAGAGCCTGCCAAAGATGGAGGGACGCCGTATGATTGTTATGATCGCCCCAAAAAAGAAAAAGTAATCTTCTTCACTTTATCTACTCAATTCTGGATTAATCATTATCTTCGCCTTCCTTTTGAATAAAAATCTATAGGTAATGCCAAAGATGAAGACCCACAGTAGCGCTAAAAAGCGTTTTAAAATTACCGGTTCCGGTAAGGTTAAGCGTTTTCAGGCCAATACTTCTCACCGGTTGCGCAACAGAGACAAGAACACTAAGTTACGCCTCAGAGGGGCTACTGTAGTGAGCGAAGCCGATACCGCCCGCGTGAAGAGAATGCTGTGTAAATAACTAGAAATCAAAGTTTTAACCGTCTGCCAGGTCCTAAAGTGGTGATACACCCCCTATCAGATCAAAATGAACAAATATGCCAAGGTCAGTAAACGCCGTAGCGTCCAGAAAGAGAAGAAAGAAGATATTAAAAGCAACAAGAGGATTTTTTGGTGCCCGTAGAAATGTCTATACCGTAGCCAAGAATGCTTTGGATAAAGCGATGAGTTATGCCTACGAACACCGTAAGCTTAAAAAACGCTCCTTCCGCAGATTATGGATCGCTCGTATCAATGCAGCAGCCAGAATAAACGGAACCACCTATTCCCGCCTGATCAACAATCTGGATAAGGCAAACATAGAGCTGAACCGTAAAACGCTTGCCGATCTGGCTTTAAACCACCCGGAAGCATTTAAAGCAGTAGTTCAGGCTGCAGGATAATAAAATTATACATCCGGCAAGTCTCACCCTTTCCGGAACTTATATAATTTGAAGCCCAATCAAAGGATTTATCCCTTGATTGGGTTTTTTCTTTTACCCTTCTTATATATATTATTTCCTCATCGCTTCGACCGGATCAAGCTTGGCCGCCTGCCACGCCGGAATTAATCCTGACAAGACCCCAATGACCAGCGACAGAATAATGGCGATAAAGACATTTTGCTCCGAAAGGAACATTTCGAAATCCGAGACTGCTGAGGCGATCGCCAGAATACCCCAGACATTAAATAAACCGATCAATCCTCCAATCACACACAAAATCACAGATTCTATAAGGAATTCAAGCATGATGGTGGATTTCCTCGCGCCTAATGCCTTTTTAATTCCGATGATATTAGTCCGCTCTTTGACTGATACAAACATGATATTGGCTACACTGAACATCCCGACGAGAATTGAAAAACCACCAATAAAGATGCCTACAATATTGAGCGTACCAAATACAGGTTCTATCAGATTAGTAATGGTGGTCAATTGATTGAGCGCGAAATTTTCTTCCTCTTTCGGTTTTATCATTCTTTCACTTCTCAGAATTCCGGTAATCTCATCTCTTAGATCCTCCAACGCAATGCCTTCACGAGCCTTAATACTGACCGAGCTCCCCCAGGCATATTTTGACTTTACATTGATCAGTTTTTTGGCCGTATTAAAGCTGATGAGGATGGCATTGTCATACTGAAAAAGATTCAACAACGTGTTGCCTTCCTTTTCGAGCACCCCAATGACCAGAAAATCCTGGCCTTTAATATTGATTTCTTTTCCTACAGGATCAATTGATCCAAAAAGTTCATCTGCCAGCACCGAACCTAAAATCGCCCGGTTTGTTCCATTTGAGGATTCAAAAGGAGTAAAGAATCTACCCTTCTCAAATGCCAGATTAAAGATTGACACATAATCATCCGTCACTCCGGCCATAAATGCCCCATTTACATTGCTGGAACCAAACTTAATTACCCAACTAGGCATGATAACTGAAAAGCTGGCCATTTCAGCAAGTCTACTCTTTCGTTTTATAGCCTCAAAATCCTGATAACTAGGCTCAGGTCGGCGAAGGTATTTCCACCAATTGGCATTGGGATCTTCATTCCAGGGTTGCTTGCTGACATAGAGAACATCATTTCCCAGCTTTTCAAAACTGGCACTGATGTCCTTCTTTAAGGAATCTACAGCCGACAAGACAGAAATAATACAAATAATTCCAATAACAATCCCACTAAGGGAAAGAAAACTCCTCAGCTTATTAGATGCCAGTTGCTGAAAGGCCTGAACAATACTTTCTTTTATGGTTTTAAGAATCATCTGAAACCAAATCTAGTCATTTCCTAAAAAAATGAACTAATTCTTAGATTAAGCCTTTACTATGAACGACAGGTTCTGATGCAGATAGCCCTGAGCTCCGAAATATGCTGTACTTCGGTGAAAATAAAGTATTCCTAATCAGTATTTTGCGTCTCTAAATATTATCTTTGCCGTCCAAAATTTTATCCAACCAAATTATGCGTACTAAACTCTCACAATTCGCTTTCGATCTCCCGGAAAAACTGATTGCAAAATATCCTGCGAAAGAAAGGGATGAATCCAGAATGATGGTCGTCAATCGTAAGACCGGCCTGATGGAGAATAAGACCTTTAAGGATCTCCTCGAATACTTCGATGATGGAGATAGCATGATTTTCAACAATACAAAAGTATTTCCCGCGCGCCTGTATGGTAAGAAAGAAAAAACGGATGCAGAAATAGAAGTTTTTCTACTTCGTGAATTGAACTCTAAAGCAAGACTTTGGGATGTATTGGTTGATCCTGCCAGAAAGATTCGCGTTGGAAACAAATTATATTTCCTTGATAAAAAAGGAAATGAAATTCTGGTCGCTGAAGTTGTCGACAATACGACGTCCAGAGGTCGTACCATTAGATTCCTTTTTGATGGGACCGATGAAGAATTCAGTAACCTCTTAAGATCACAAGGACAGACCCCGCTGCCAAAGTACATCAACAGAAAAGCTGAGGAAGCTGACAAGGAGCGCTATCAAACAATCTATGCGAAAGAAGAAGGTGCCGTTGCTGCCCCAACTGCCGGATTGCACTTTACGCGAGAATTGATGAAGCGATTGGAAATCAAGGGCATCCATTTTGCCGAACTTACCTTACACGTTGGATTAGGAACGTTTCGAAGCATTGATGTAGAGGATCTGTCCAAGCATAAAATGGATGCTGAGTATTTCCGAATTACGGAAGAAGCTACTGCCATTGTCAATAAATCAAAAACCACGGGGCATAAAGTATGTGCTGTTGGAACTACCTCCATGCGCGCCATTGAGTCAGCAGTCTCAGCCACCGGTTTATTAAAACCAGCTGAAGGATGGACCAATAAATTTATATTCCCTCCTTATGACTTTAGTTTGCCGGATGCGATGATCACCAACTTCCATATGCCAAAATCAAGTCTTCTGATCATGGCATGTGCTTTTGGAGGATTTGAACTAATCATGGATGCTTACAAAAAAGCAATCAAAGACAAATACAGGTTTTATACCTATGGCGATGCGATGCTGATCATTTGATCATCCAAAAAAGGCTTATACAACCAACTTTGTGTTTATTTGCACTCCTCCTGACCTCCATGTGGTCAGGATTTTTCATCATTCCTGTTGTGAAAAACAAGAATATCTTCAAGCTTGGCATGCCTACGAAATACGCTAATTGATTGACTTTTAGTTAATACACTGATTTTTAAAGAGATATAACTAAAAATTAAGCTTAAAATAATTTTGCCAATTCGTTGCACACCTTATTAGATTTTTTACTTTTGCAGCAAATTGCTCTATGGGAACTTGACGAACCTGTCATGCGTTAGCCTAGAGATTTGAAGTATTTTTTTTCATTAAATAGTCTATAATTCCATGTACTGGACACTTGAATTAGCTCACCATCTAGAAGAGGCCCCTTGGCCGGCAACGCGTGATGAATTGATCGATTTTGCCATCCGTTCCGGCGCTCCACTGGAGGTGATCGAAAACCTTCAGGAAATGGAGGATGAAGGAGAACAGTTTGAAAGCATCGAAGACATCTGGCCGGATTATCCCCGAAAAGATGACTTTCTCTTCAATGAGGATGAATATTAATCTGCCTGACTAAAATAGTAAACCCAAAAAATGTAAAAGCCTTACCGGGATTTGTTCCTGTAAGGCTTTTCCTTTTTGCATAAATTCATTTACGTTTGTATGAAACTATGCCTACAGGACATCGTAAAATAATCATTGCCATCGACGGCTATTCTGCCTGCGGAAAAAGTACGCTGGCCAGAGCATTGGCCAAAAGACTTCACTACCTCCATGTTGATTCAGGGGCTATGTACCGTGCCGTATCCCTCTATGTGATACAACATCAGATCGATATTCATGATACTGACGCCATGGCAGAGGCACTGTCTGGGATTTCTATTCACTTAAGCTTTGAAAATGATGCACAGGTCACCTGGTTAAATCACGAAAATGTAGAGGAAGCTATTCGTGAACCAAGAATCAACCAAGTCGTCAGTGATGTATCTACCCTGTCCGCTGTCAGAAAAGAGATGGTCGCCCAACAAAGACGCATGGGCACTGACAAGGGTATTGTGATGGATGGACGAGATATTGGGACAGTTGTCTTTCCTCAAGCAGATCTGAAACTTTTTTTAGTTTCGGAATTAGCTATACGCGTTGAAAGACGGTGGCTTGAATTACAAAAAAAAGGTATTATATCAACAAAGGACGAAATCAGAAAAAACCTGCTTCTACGCGATGAAATAGATTCTTCCAGAGATGATTCCCCATTGCGAAAAGCTGAGGATGCCACAGAGATCGACACCAGTTATCTTACGCCTGAAGAACAATTACAAATTGCCTATGATCTGGCACGATCTACGATCAGTCAAAAGGAATTGATGGATTAGCGAATCAAGTTATGGTTGGATTCCAATCTTAATAGGTATCAGGCATTCTTTACGCACCCACCCTGCATCCTGGTTTAGCAAATAAACATTAAACCACTCCCCGATCTGATCAGCGATGATCACTTTTTCTCCTTCACCGATTTCACTGATACTTGGACTGTCTTCAGAAGGTGCCTGATGGAATGTACAGGGCACTCCGATGATGGCTTCATTAGCTCTATGCAACTCTGCATACGAAAGAAAGGAAAACAGAAGTAAAAGACCGGCACCCAAAATCCAAAATCGAATACTTTTTAAATGGGATAACCAATGAATTGACTTTTGCTTCAAACCAATTAAAAAACGAAACATCAATGCAAGCATGCTTCCTATCCAAAGCATAGCCCACAGGCCCGGCCGAAAAAGCATTACGATCTGCTGATACCACGCCTTTAGGAAAAAAGGTGCTACCGGAATGGCAGCATTTTCTATATTCTCTCTTTCTGCTTCAATAGCCTTTCTGATAACCCGACTACCGGGTTTAATTCTTAGGGCTTGCTCATATGCAAGTATAGATTTGCCGGTATGGTGGAGCGCTGATTCTGCAAGGCCAATGTTATAATATAACCCGGCGGAGGAATTTCCCGATTGCACTAAATGATACCAATCGTTCAAAGCCTCCTCAAAGGCCCCTTTTTCAAAATTATTTTTAGCTTTCTCAGCAGCGCCTTGTGCCAATAACTGTCCCTGAATAAAAAAAAGGAACATGGATAAAAGGAAAAAGGAATTGTATGTTTTATTACT
This sequence comes from Bacteroidota bacterium, assembly GCA_024642665.1. Taxonomy (GTDB): domain Bacteria; phylum Bacteroidota; class Bacteroidia; order Chitinophagales; family Saprospiraceae; genus Opimibacter. Next base: position 9,717 of record JAHEAR010000034.1, on the reverse strand, counting down.
TTTCATTCCAGAAGGTCAGCTACATTTTTTGGGCGATCATCATATCTTAATTTAAATCCATCCAGTCGCATCGTGTTGTGAGGTGCCTGAGACATCGGTGTCATGGCAGAAGAATTTTCACCAAAATACTTAATGATTTCAATCTGATTATTGACAAAGGTAAAATACATCTTACTGCATATGGTCTGGTTGACACCTATGAAAGCATCTTGATCATCCCTGGTATAATAAATGGATTCGGCATTTCCGGTGACCCACATTTGCCTTATTTCGCTGCTGTCAAATTGAGCAATGATCCGCTTTCCTTTAATCTGATCATAAAAAGTGCTATACAATTCAGTGATAATGATTGCCTTTTCAGTCAATTGAATGTCATTGATTGTTCGATCCTTGATGGACATCGCGATGGTATCTGCACTAAATTGCGTGGTATCCGTCCACAAAACAGGTTGCCCAAAAAAATTAAATACACTGTCCCGATCATTAAATACCAGTGAGTCCGCTATACCCTGCATATCTGATTTAAACAAACGAACATCATGAAAACCTTTTATGATTCGAATCGTGTCAGACAATAGGTCAAAAGAGTCAACCTGATTGAACATGGTCAAGGTATCTGCGGAAATAAATAAGGTATCGCCATCTACCAGAATAAAAAAAAGTGGACGCCTTCCTGACTCACAATATGCCAACACGTATTCAGTTTCCTTAGAAGAATCTATCGTATCGGCGCGAATGCCTACCCCTTGCTTTGTATCACTCCAAAAAGCATTTCCATAAGCACGGCCAATTCCCGTGGCTTTATCAAAGTCTGTATGTTCTGCTTCCAGGATCATATCACCATCGCGAATTTGTCCGCCTCCTTTGGTGGAAACCAGATTTGTTTTTTCATTATAAAAAATCTCCGGGCTATCCACCACTCTGGTACTATCAGCGTAATGTGCCGGCTGTCCATAAATCCACGTCTCCCCTGTTTTTTCAAGATACCTTAATTCCGTCCCGGTTATTCGCTTTTCCTGCTCTATCACCTGCACATTTCCGAGCATTCTGACTTCTCCGGCTTTTGCATCATATCGAATGGTATCTGCTGTGGCTTGCTTCTCCTCACCTGCATACTGAGCATCATGATTAAACTCTGCCTTTTCATTGACTAAATCATAATATCCGGATTCGCAATAAATTTCAGCTTCCGAAGTATAAATATTCGTTGGGCCGGTGAAAAGTACCTTTGAATCAACACCCGAATATTTCATTGAATCGGCCGCCAGGTTAAATCGAGGATGCAGTACGATAACACTATCTCTAAAAGAAACTAATTCTGTATCCGTATAATAGGTCCCAAATTTTGATGAAACCTGCAGAGAGTCATCCACCAAAACCCCTCCATTAGAATAGACTGCATAACCTTCTCCCAGATGGTAATCCAGATTGGTCGTCCACAATTGTCTGGTCACCTGGTCGAGAGTTACCTCGCCCCTCAACTCCGCAATGTCTGTTTCTGAAGAATAGTATAACGTATCTGTAAAGACATTAAGGGAATCACCTTGCTGAATCACTACATTTCCATAGGCAAATAGTCGCTCATCATTAAAAATGACCGCTGAGTCGGCATAGATATTTGTGCTGTCAACACGCAATTGCAGTCCTTTTGAAATCCACTTGACGGATTCAAAACCTTCCGTGTCTTCAATCAACTTTCCGAAATAATCGATAATGATAAACTTTTGCGTGGTGGTGTCACCCGTTGCAACAGATGGCGTTGTTTGACTTTGAGCAATCAATGGAATAAGAAAAACTAACGGGAAAATTATATAACGGATGATACAACTCGATTTCATATGCGTGTATATAAACGGTTTAATCATCCACCCTGTTGCTACAATTAAGGTTAACCAGTGAGCTTGAAGGATTTTACCGAAGCCGATCCATTGATTTGACCAGACGCTCATCTTTTTTAATAAAAAAGTTGGCTAAAACACCGAATATGATTGCTAAAGCAGGTAAAAACATTCCTGCCTGATCCATTACCTGAGCTGATGCATCCAGGGAAGCTGACTCGTTCATAAATAATAAAAAGGCTGCGACCGGAAGTAATATCGCCAGGACTATAATGATATACCCAAGCTTGAGCTGCAATGGACGGTTTCTAAACAGAAAAATGGACACTAACGCTAACGCTGATCCTAAAGCAGTTAATCCCAGCAATACAGGATGATCAGTTACATCATACATCCGATCAGAGAGAAACTGCGTAGTCACGGTATCACTAAGCGCCAGTGGTATAAAAAACAAAGCACCAAATGAGGCTGCGGCCAATAACAAAAACAGGGATTGAATTCTTTGGATCATAGATTGTACAAATTATTCACTTCAGTAACCGATCACTGAAATAGGATTCACATCCACCTGGACCTTCCGCTTTGATCAGGACTTCCATTGGTGATTGCGGAGAGTAAGGGATTCGAACCCTTGAGACCCTTTTGGAGTCTACACACTTTCCAGGCGTGCGCCTTCGACCACTCGGCCAACTCTCCGAAAATCTTATCTAAAACCTTTTTTAGATAAAAGCCCTGAATAACAGGCAAATAGCAATATCCTGTCACTTTGGGAGTGCAAATTTAAACCTTCTTTCCATATACTTCTTCTGCATTACGAGTTGTCAGCTCAGAAAGTTCCTTCAGTGGCATATCAAGGACCTCGGCGACCTTCTCCGCGACAAGCTCCAGATAGCCTGGCTCATTCCTTTTCCCTCGGTTTGGGGCAGGTGCCAGATAGGGGGAGTCCGTTTCTAACACTATCATTTCCAACGGAATCTGTGGCAAAAGTTCGGCCAAACCGGCTTTTTTAAAGGTTACCACCCCACCAATGCCAACCTTAAAATCCAGGGCACGGATCTTCTCAACCTGATCTGTGGTTCCGCTAAAACAATGAAAAATTCCCTTGAGGCGATTATCCTTATGTTTCTCAATAAGATCAATCGTCAAATCCAAAGAATCCCTGGAATGAATAATAATGGGAAGCTGGTATTGCTTTGCCCAATCGATTTGGCGTTCAAAAGCGCTGATTTGCTCGTCTACAAAGGTTTTATCCCAATAGAGATCAATTCCGGTCTCCCCAATCCCTATGTATCCGCCTTTATCAATTTCTTTCTCCATAAGGTTCAGAACCTCTTCAAATCCGCTTTTGACTGAACAGGGATGCAGGCCCATCATAGGATAACACTGTTTGGGATACTTCTCGGATAACCTCATCATCCCGGAAATTGAATCCATATCGATGTTCGGAAGCATAATTTTTGTGATCCCTCTGGCTATAGCCCGGCTGATAATCTCCTCCTGATCCTGATCAAATTCGGAAGCATACGCATGACAATGTGTATCTATCCATACTAATTCTGATGTTTCCATTATTATTACATCTTCATGAGTTCAAAAAAACAAAAATACTACGTCGTTTGGCAAGGTCATCATCCGGGCATATATACTTCCTGGGAAGATTGCAAGGTTGAGGTCCATAATTATACCGGCGCATCCTATAAATCTTTTGAATCAAAAGCAGAAGCTGAACATGCCTTTACATCAGGACCTGAAACTAAAAAACCGACCTACAAAGTCAAAAAAACAGCATACAGTAGCAAAACCGGCATCATTAAAGAAAGTTTATGCGTAGATGCGGCTTGTAGTGGCAATCCGGGTCTTATGGAATATCGCGGCGTCTGGACTGCCGATAAAGCAGAAATCTTTCATTTTGGTCCCGTCCAGGATGGAACTAATAATATTGGAGAATTCCTTGCCATTATTCACGGACTCGCATTGCTTCAAAAACAGGAATATTTTAAAACACCAATATACACGGATTCAAAAACAGCGATTTCCTGGGTTGTTAAAAAGAAAGCTAATACAAAGCTCCAACCGACCAATCGCAACAAAGAACTCTTCGATATGATCCGACGCGGTGAAAAATGGTTGAAAGAAAATAAATGGGAAAATCCGATTCTCAAATGGGATACTAAAAACTGGGGCGAAATTCCTGCAGATTTTGGTCGGAAATAGATATTGGCAATTGCTTCCTTAGGATTTAACAAAGCGCATCGGGTTGCTTACTTCAATATCTCCCTTTTTAATCCGGTCAAGTTTACCTTTAATCATTCTTTTCTTAAGCGGTCGCATGTGATCAATAAACAATATTCCTTCAATGTGATCATACTCATGCTGAATCACTCTGGCATTAACGCCCTCATATGTTTCGGTATGCTCCTTCCACTCTTCATCTAGATAGCGAATAGTGATAACAGGTTTTCTTTCCACTTCTGCATGGATATCAGGAATACTCAAACATCCTTCCTCATAAACCCAGAGATCGCCTGATTCCTCAATAATTTGCGCATTGATAAACACTTTTCTGATCCCTTTTGGTGCTTCATCCGGCTTATCCATCTGCTGGGTATCAACAATAAACAAGCGTATACTCTTACCTATTTGAGGGGCTGCCAGACCAACCCCACGGGCATTGCGCATCGTCTCAAACATGTTCTGAATAAGATCATTCAAATCTTCAAAACGATCATCTATATCTTCAGCCACTTTTCTCAAAACCGGCTGACCGAAAGCATAAATCGGCAGAATCATATATGTCCTAAATATTCTTGTAAAATTAAAATGGCACTAGTGCGATCCAATAGTGCTTTATCACGTCGTTGATGCTTTTTAAGGCCAATCTGGCTCATTAGTTGCCGTGCATCCATTGAAGTATTACGTTCATCATGAAGAGTAACAGGGATTTCCGGAAAAGAGTTTTTCAGATCCTGAATAAATTGATCAAGTTTTTCCTTGAACCGTCTGTCTCCCCAGGCTGATTCAATAAACGGATAGCCAACTACAATCTCATCCAGTTTCTCGCGCTTGGCATAATTGATGATGAATTCGAAAACTAAGGCTGAGTCCTGCGTATCCATCCCCTGTACAATAATCTGCTCAGGATCCGTCACTGACAGGCCTGTTCTTTTTAATCCGAAATCGATTCCAAGTATCCTTCCCATTCGGTTGCAAATATAAAAGGCTTCCTTAAGTAATTAGGCATCTCTGCTGATAATGCCGGATATCGCATAAAAAAAAGAACCCCCTCCACTTTCATGGAGAGGGGTCCCATCCCAAAAACAGTAATTCTTATTGGTAGATACTCATCCCTTTTACAGGACTAGCATCTTCTTAGTTGCAGTGTAACCCTGGAATTGCACCTGATAATAGATGATTCCATTCGCATTAATTTGTGATTTGTTGACTTCTACTTTATTAAGCCCTCTCACACCATCGACTGTTTGATTGAATAACTGCTTTCCAGTTACATCATACAAGGTCAGGATAGCTTCACCAGCTTCCGGCAGAACGAATCCGATCTGCGTAAAGTCGATGAATGGGTTAGGCTCATTCTGAAGTAATTCGAAATCAAAATGATCAGCGGATCCACGGAAAGTCAATGACAGATCCATGATATCACTACCTGCAGTGTATGCCTCAGCCGGTGTTGGATTTGCAATGATTGAAATAGCCTGACTTAACGTTGCATGGTTGTTTGCCTGCAGAACGATTGTAAACAATGGACTATCACCATTTACATTGATTCCTTCAGCTTTATTCCAGCTTGAAGTCAGGATATGGTTTTGCAACCAACCAAAGTTATTATCATCCACATCCATTTGTCCGGCATTGACGCTGACCAGTTTCAACCCCTGATTGAGATCTAAACTGAACTGCATACCTTCCAGTGAATTGGCACCATCGGCATAAACTGGTATTTCAATAATTTCACCGGCATTTACCGTGCGATCATCGATCACAAGATCAAGCACTCGTCCGGATCCTCTCGGTACATAGCTTGTTGCATTAGCCTTCACAGTATTATTCACGTCACCGATCTTAACACCGAAGAAATTCGCATAATTGATACCCTGTGACAATGGATTGAGTATATGGTTTTCAGGCCACTCCTCCATCCATGGATTGTACTCATCAGGGAACGCATAAGTCTTATCCACAAATCTCCAACTTGTATTATTCGGAAGTTCTGTGTAGAGACCTAGTATCAACTTTCTCAATTCAATAAGGTCAACAGCGGTGATCGTCTTAGAATTATTAACGTCAGCAGCAATCATCTTATATGGACTGTTGAGGTCACTGATGCCAAGCAAGTGCTTCTGAATAACCACCAGGTCAAGTGTTGATACACCGTTCTTGAAGTCATTATTCTTCGCTGGATTAATCACATAATTTCCTCCCGTTGGCATTGCAGGGAATGTAAACATTCCGGTATGACTGGTATTGATCGGCAACAATGATGAGCCCTGTATTCCTACCTCAACATCAAGTACATTGTCAGAGGTCTCTGTACTTATATTCCCGGTAATGGTACCTGCGAATCCTTGATCATCGCAGTAGTCGTTGTTATCCGTGATAAGGATACTAGTCTCACAATGTGCCTGATTTCCTAATAAATCTGTTACGTACAGATTGACAGGTATTTCACCCATTCCTACGTGAGCACAAGTAAATGTCAGGCTCTTGATCGTTGTGTCAGGATCCAATGACAAGGTAAAGTATGATCCACAAGGGTGGAAACTACTTGCATTGAAGTCAGTAGCCCAAACCGTGATGGCACCTTCTTCTTCCCCATCACCATCAAGGTCTGCAAGACCGAGGTTAGCGGAGAGGAAGTGGCATACCGGACTCGGTGCTTTACATGAACTAAGTGTCAAATACTGCTCTCTGACTGTACGGTTTCCACATCCATCTTCAAAAGAATAGATGACTCTGTGATGACCTAATGGATATGTATATGAAGCATTAATCTGATTGCCAAGTCCATTGTATGGTCCTATGTCAATCGAGTTGTCATTATTCAAATCCACAGCCCATGAGTATCGTAACTGACCATTCGGAGTACAGTCATCATCTGCTGCCTGCAAAAGGACTAATGGAATACCATTACAGTCAACATCATTACATTCGACAATCTCCGGTTGTGTAGTTGTAAATTCAGGACCAAAGGCATTGAGCACTTTAATCACCTGAACATGCTCCCAATAGTTTTCACCAGGAACGATACCTCCATACTCTTCATACAGGCACCACTCGATTATCTTCCAGGTACGTAAAATCTTGAAGCATACACCATCCACAAATGGGAAAACCTGATCTTCATAGGTTACGCCTACCAGGTCACAATGATCCTCCTGATAATATGGTCTTGCATTTTCATAAGGCAGGTCGTCCGGATCAGTTCCTTCGCTACACTCTGCACCATGATAATCATCCGGCCAGTCAATTCTGAAATTGTCTAATGGTGAGAAGTTGATGACTCTGATGCGCTGTGTACATACATCAGAACCATTTGAATCTTCTGCTCTCCAATGTCTGTAAATGTAACCAACACCACAATTGTTAATATCCACCACATCACTCACGGTGATTTCAACATCGCAATTATCGATGGCTAAACCATCTGTTCCGCAAACAAAACCATCTAAATCTGCGTGAGGATTTGTTGGATCGTAAATACACCATTCCTGTACATCATGCTGGTCTCTGACAACGGTGCCAAACGCATCTAAATTATTAACATCTAATGGATAATCACAAGAGATAGTAATATCCGATGGACAATCAATAACCGGCTTGATCTTATCCTGCACCTGTACTTCAACCATGCAGTAGTTTACATTACCTGAAGCATCCATGACTTCAAGTTCCACCATAATAATCCCATTGTTAGCATCGCAACATGCAAACGGTACCATTGGACGGTGTACTGTACCATGGTCTCTACTATCTACTACGCCATCGGGATTCGTATCAATACCAGCACCTTCATCGGTCCAGTCAAAATCGATACAGTAATCCATACGACGAGCTCTGAAAGTTACAGGACCACAATCGTCATAACTACCATCATCAAAAACTGAAGCAGACACTAATGTCAGTCCTTGAGGACCACCCACAGTCAGGGAAACAATCGTATGCTCATCACAAATAGGCACAGGTGGTGTTTCATCTAAAATGGTAATGGTCATCGAGCAGGAGCTGGAGTATCCACACTTATCATAAGCTGTATAGGTGATAATATTATTTCCTACCGGAAGTGGCGCATAGAATAAACCATTTTGTGTTTTAAAACCGCCAGGGTAAGTGGTGGTTACATAATCTACGCCACTGCAGTTATCTGATGGGAATGCTGCAGGAATCCAGATATTCGCTGTACAGTTGTTACCTGAAGTTGAGTGAGAGAAGTTTGGCGGACAAACAACGGTTGGACCCGCATTATCAACTACTTCAATCAATTGAGCCACTAAGGTGTCAACCTCTCCTGTGCAATGCCATTCATTGACGGTCCAGATACGCATGATTTTCTTTACGCATGCAGATGAACCGTTTGGTACATCTTGTACGGAAACACTTGCGTTGCAAAAATTGATAAAGTCTGGGTAAATAGGTACACCATCTATTGTAGGTACACCTGCACCGCCTTGTGCTACCGGAACAGCATCCGGAATACCATCAGCAGGATTCACATCCGTAAATGGTTGATCACAAATAAAAGGATTCATGGTAGCCGTAGAATAAGAAATTGGCCACACGATATCATTAAAATCGATACGCTCCAGGTAAAATACCTGAGTACAAGTATCTGCATGGTTCCCATTGGCATCCACAGCAGTCCATTTTCTAGTCAATCTTTTTGTAAAATTAGGGTCACACAATACTTCTGTGTCCTCATAAAGTTTGATGATGGTTGGATTTGGATCACAGTTATCTACTGCAGCAGGCGCAGGATATTGCGGACCTATTTCAGCACAATTCCTAAAGCAGTCTTCACCGGCATTAAATACGTCACCAGGTCCGGTGATCCACCATGAATACGAACCCGTTTCCTGTAATCCCCATGTAGTGGTAACAAAAATGTAGTTGCCCGGAACCATATTTAGAACAATTTCCACATATGGATCAAATGGGTCGCCTCCACTGTCATCATCTCCACCAACAAGGTTGGTACAAATATCTGCCGGATTAAAATTATTCGCATAAATTGCCCCCATGGCATCAAATAGAGTGCCTTGAAATGTAAATGAATACATACCTGCTTCCGCTATTTGAAAATTCCATGTATCGTAATACTTTTGAAGCCCTGATGGTATCAAGGTATTAAAATTCCAACAAGCATTATTGTTAAAGAATGTAGGATCCTGGGCCGATAATGCACCATTAATATGCCCAACAGGAGTGCATTCGCAATCCATCATAGGCTTCATCTTGTCCTCTACCGTAATATAGGACCAGCAACTGTTGCCTGAAATGTTGTCGCGCACACTGGCGATGAGGGTCATACCGATCTGATCATGTGTGACGACCGGTGAGGTAGGAATTGTATCACCATTTAAGGTATATACATACACAGTAAATTGCCCATTTGGGCATTGTCCGATTTCTCCGATCATGGCTACTGTTACTTCAGCAGTACAGTCCAGACCAAGAGACACCTGGGCACCGTGGCATCCAAGTGAGCAATTTTGTCCGCTGATGGGTGTGAACCACGCGAACGTCAGTAGTAAAAAGCTTACTGACAGGGATTGGGATAAAAGTCTTGAATACTGTTTGAGACGTTTACACGCACCATCCCTGAGAGAAACAGAAAAGTCCGTTTTCTTCATGAGATCTTAGTTTTAGT
>JAHEAR010000033.1 GCA_024642665.1 Bacteroidota bacterium | reverse complement strand
AGTGGGTCGAACCCCTTCAGAAAAATGGCATGCCAGAACAATAGACATTGATATTCTTTTATGTGGTCAGGAAATCGTCAAAGAAAATCGATTAGAGATTCCTCACCCGCTTTTGCATGAGCGTAATTTTGCTTTAATCCCTCTGATGGAAATCGCCGGAGACCAAATACATCCCATCCTCGGAAAATCTATTGAGGAAATATACACGGAAAGTCGCGACAATGGAGAAGTCTGTATATTCAATTTAGATGAGCAGGAAAACGCCGTATAAATATATTTGTATCGAAGGCAATATTGGCTCCGGTAAGACGAGCTTATGCCAGTTGCTGGGGCAGGAAAATCCTGTGCAATTAGTCCTGGAGGAGTTTGATGACAATCCTTTTCTCCCATTCTTTTATCAAAGTCCTGAGCGTTATGCCTTCACCGTAGAATTGTTTTTTATGGCTGAGCGGCATAAGCAGCTATCAGATATTTCGATTCAAAAAGATTTGTTTTTTGAATTTACGCTGGCTGATTATTCGTTTTGGAAAACACTCATTTTTGCAAGAAAAAATCTCGACGAAAAAGAATATCGACTTTTCCAGCGTCTATTTAATATTCTCAACGCCACTTCACCTAATCCGGAGTTGCTCATCTACTTGCATCGTACGCCTGAAAGACTATTGCATAACATTAACCTGCGCGACAGATCCTATGAGGCCAATATCACTACCGCCTATTTAAAAAATATTCAGGATTCTTATTTTGAATTTTTCTATAGTCAGCCTTCCTACCCTATTGTCATTGTGGATGTAGAGGATATTGACTTTGTCAACAATCCGAAACACTTGAAAGAAATTGAACAAATTATTTTTAAGGAGTATCGTCCTGGTGTCCATCGAATAAGTCTCAGGCTTTAATTTCTTTACCTGCTTCGCGTCGAGCAACAAGCTAATCGTTTCCCAGTGAAAATGCCAGCTTCCCTTCGATCACTGCTTTCACTTCAATACCCTTTGGCTTAAAATTTAAATCATTGATGTGTATTGATTTTACCTCCGCCTGTCCCTTTCCCTCGGGAATTGGAATATCGATTCCCGAATGAATAAGTTCCTCCTTTTTCACAGCAAACATTTGATTGAGAGCCTGAGCAATTTTACTATCGAGTTTAGACCCCATAAATGTATTGGCAATCCATCCGGCACTTTTTATCAGGAGATTGTTACTGTCAGTTTTCAATTCAATGTCCTGAACAGAAAATTGTTGTTCTGCTTTATGCCATATCGGAACACAATCGAGCTTAATGGATGAATTCTCTTTTTCCTTTATATCTGCTTCGACCGACACCTTATCCTCACCTAAATCCATCCGGAGATTGATCAGACTATATTGCTCAGTGATTGGTATAATGATTTCCTGTTGCTTTAAAATCCTGTTCAACCACAAAGCAGTGATATGAATATCCAGATTCAATGCTGAAGATTCTCTGTGATTATCGTTTTTATGTTCATCATTCATAGTTATTTAACTATTTTTCGCGGCTAAAATTATCAATACGCTACAAATGAATTTTAAATACCTGCTATTCTTTACACTGATTTTTTCTTCTTTCTCCTTCGTTTATGGGCAGAATAAGAAAAAAGATCGCCTGACCAGCTCTTATACCCCTGTTGACACCTCCCTGTTTGGTGCTTTAGAATGGCGTTGTATCGGCCCTTTCAGAGGAGGCCGATCAGCAACCGTGACCGGTGTTGAAGGCAAACCTAATCTCTATTATTTTGGCTCTACCGGCGGTGGTGTCTGGAAAACGCTGGACGGTGGGCAGACCTGGCAAAATATTTCTGATGGATTCTTTGGAGGAAGTATTGGTGCCGTTGAAGTGGCGCCTTCTGATCACAATGTGATCTACGTGGGTGGCGGCGAACAAACGGTACGCGGCAATGTATCCTATGGCTATGGCATGTGGCGTACAACGGATGCCGGAGAGACATGGGAGTCTATCGGTTTGGAGAAAGCAAATCATATCCCTCGTGTGCGTGTGCATCCTACTAATCCGGACATCGTTTATGCTGCGGTGCTGGGGGATTTATATAAAGACACGAAGGAACGGGGCATTTATAAATCCATTGATGGTGGAAAAACATGGAAACAAACACTTTTTGTGAATGAAGGTGCAGGGGCTGTTGATTTGATCATTGATCCAAATAATGCACGCATATTGTATGCTTCTACATGGAATGTTCGTCGCAATCCTTATTCACTCAGTAGCGGAGGCGAAGGTTCCGCTATATGGAAAAGTAAAGACAGTGGAGAGACCTGGGAAAATATTTCAGAAAATAAAGGATTACCAAAAGGGATCTGGGGCATTTCAGGGATTACCGTAAGTCCGGTCAACAGTAATCGGGTATGGGCGATCATAGAAAATGCAGATGGTGGGGTATATCGATCAGATGATGCCGGAAAAAGCTGGAAGAAAATCAATAATGATGCAAACCTGCGCCAACGTGCCTGGTATTATTCGAGAATATATGCTGATCCAAAATCGGAAGAGACAGTCTATGTGGTAAATGTGGCCTATCAGAAATCTACTGATGGTGGAAAGACTTTCTCTTCACATTATGCGAGTCATGGGGATCATCATGATTTGTGGATTGATCCTCAAAATGCTGAGCGGATGATCATTGGGGATGATGGTGGTGCACAGGTGACTTATGATGGCGGTGATCATTGGTCTACCTATCACAATCAACCCACGGCCCAATTTTATCGTGTAGCTACTGATAATCATTTTCCGTATCGCATTTACGGAGGGCAGCAAGATAACAGCACTGTACGTATCGCACATCGGAAGAGTGGCGGATCTATTGGCGATGAGGATTGGGAGTCTTCAGCAGGATGTGAATGTGGCTATCTGGCTGTAGATCCAAACAATGATGATATCGTATATGGTGGCTGCTATCTGGGTGTCATAGAACGAAGAGATCATGAAAATAATATGTCCCGTGGCGTAGATGTTTGGCCGGACATCACGCTTGGAGCCGGTGCTGAAAGTGCCAAATTTAGATTTCAATGGAACTTTCCAATCTTCTTCTCACCCCATGATCCTAAGAAATTATACACTGCTTCAAATCATTTGCATGTATCTACCAATGAGGGACAATCATGGGAAGTGATCAGCCCTGATTTGACTCGAAATGATTCTGCAAAGCTTGGTTCGTCAGGTGGTCCGATCACTAAAGACAACACAACGGTTGAATACTACTGTACCATTTTCACTGCAGCAGAAAGTCCTCGTGTAAAAGACCTGTTATGGACCGGAAGTGATGACGGCCTGATTCATATATCCAGAGATGGTGGGAGAAACTGGAAAAATGTGACACCCCCAAATCTTCCTGAATGGATACAAATCAATCAACTTGATCCTGACCCGTTCACAGACGGTGGTTGTTATGTTGCCGCTACTATGTACAAATCCGGAGATTACAAACCTTATTTATTAAAAACGAAAGACTACGGAGAAACATGGGAAATGATTAATACCGGTATTGATCCGACCCATTTTACACGTGTCGTTAAAGCAGATCCTGTAAAACAAGGAATTCTTTATGCAGGAACAGAGTCCGGAATGTATATCAGTTTTGATGACGGAGGACACTGGCAGTCTTTTCAGCAAAATCTTCCAATCGTACCAATCACTGATTTAGCTATTAAAAACAACAACCTGATTGCAGCAACACAAGGACGAAGTTTTTGGATCATTGATGAGTTGACTCAACTTCACCAACTACAAAATGATCAGAAAGAAAATTTCTTTTTATATCAACCCGGGGATGCCTATCGCATGACAGGTTACTCCTATAAAAGCTTGACTGCAGGAACAAATTATGCGGGTGGTGTGATGGCCTATTACTATCTGCCATCGGATGTAGATGAAAAGGACACCATTTCTATTACTTTCTTTGAAGCGGATGGTGATACGATTGTCATGTACAGCAATTACCAAAAGGAGGATGCGTATCAAATCAAACCTAAAAAAGGGATGAATAAATTCAACTGGAATTTGCGTTATTCTCCCGCAAAACAATTTGATGGTTTGGTGATGTGGGCTGCGAATTTGTCAGGTCCTCTTGCCATTCCCGGAGATTACGACATGGAAGTAAAGTACAAGGATACAATCATGCGTAAATCATTTAAAATTTTGAAAGACCCAAGATCATCTGCTACGCAGGAAGATTATCAGGCCTACTATACGCTGGCCTCTGACATAAGAGATAAGATCACAGAAGCGCATAAAGCGATCATAGAAATCAGAGACATTCGGTCCCAATTAATAAATTACAAATCGCGCGTAGCTAAAGACACCTTAATGGTTGCTGAAATTGAAAAAATTGACAGCATCATGACCGATATTGAAGAAGTACTCTATCAAACAAAAAGCAAAAGCTCACAGGATCCACTGAACTTTCCGGTTCGCCTGACCAACAAGCTTGGCTATGTGAGTTCCATTTTAGGGGATGGTGACTATCCTCCTACGGATCAGGCGTACGAAGTCAAAAAAGAAATGGAGGGATTGATTGATGATGAGTTGGCAAAATTTAAAGCCGTAAAATCTGATATGATTCCTGCTTTTAATCAGATGGTTCGGGAGAATGAGATTGATGCGATTATTTTGAAATGAAAAGACCTGAGACCCACAGTGAAGGCGCAGTCCTTCATCTGTAGACCTGGGACCTTGGAAAAATTACGAATTACGAAAAAAATCTCTCGCTAATATCTCAGATAAAATTCTAAAAGTCCCCTTTAGGGGATTTAGGGGCATGGAGCATGGGGCATGGAGCATGGAGCATGGGGCATGGAGCATGGAGCATGGAGCATGGAGCATGGAGCATGGGGCGTGGTGCATGGAGCATGGAGCATGGGGCATGGGGCATGGAGCATGGGGCATGGGGCGTGGTGCATGGAGCATGGAGCATGGAGCATGGAGCATGGGGCTAAGAGCGGAGAGCTAAGGGGACATTGCTTACGAACCTGTAGCCCAGGGCTTTAAAAATTGCGTGCTATCCATTTTGCTTATTTTTCTTTATTCGTAATTCCCCTAAAGACCCTTCCGCCGTTCCGCCTTTCTGCCCTTCTGTCCTTTTTTTGTCATCAACTTATATTACTTTTGCGGCTTATATGACTCGTTATGCAGGAAACTGAACAGGCTGTAGACTTTGAAGTAGCAGCAAAACTAGGATTGACCAGGGATGAATTTGATAAGATTTGTTCCATTATGGGGCGAACGCCCAATTTTACGGAGGTCAGTATCTTTTCAGTCATGTGGAGCGAGCACTGCTCGTATAAAAACTCAATCAAGTACCTGAAGACCCTTCCACGCGATGGAGGACGTCTTTTGGTTGCAGCCGGCGAAGAAAATGCGGGCTTGATGGATATCGGAGATGGTGAAGCATGTGCATTTAAAATTGAATCCCACAATCACCCTTCCGCTTTAGAGCCTTATCAGGGTGCTGCGACCGGTGTCGGGGGTATCCACCGGGACATCTTCACCATGGGGGCACGTCCGATTGCAGCTTTAAATTCCCTTCGCTTTGGCGATCCTAACCATCCGCACATGCGACATCTGATCAAAGGAGTGGTCAGCGGCATTGGCGATTATGGTAATTGCCTTGGTGTTCCGACTGTCGGTGGCGAGGTTTATTTCGACCCGAGTTATCAGCAAAACATATTAGTCAATGCGATGTCTGTCGGCGTCGTAAAAATCGGTGAAACGATTTCAGCCTGTGCAGATGGTCCCGGCAATCCGGTGTTTATCGTTGGATCAGCCACCGGACGAGATGGAATACACGGTGCAACTTTTGCTTCAGCAGATCTCACAGAAGATTCTGCAGAAGATCTGCCTGCTGTACAGGTGGGAGATCCCTTTCAGGAAAAACTATTACTGGAGGCAAGTCTGGAAATCATCAAAACAGGTGCAGTAGTTGGGATGCAGGACATGGGTGCTGCCGGAATCACCTGCTCAACGTCAGAAATGAGCGCAAAATCCGGTACCGGTATGACGATCAACCTTGACCTTGTCCCAACGCGACAGATCAATATGCACGCCTGGGAAATACTTCTCTCAGAGAGCCAGGAAAGAATGCTGGTCGTGGTGAAGAAAGGTCGAGAAAAAGAGATTCAGGCGATTTTTGATAAATGGGATTTAGAATGTTCTGAAATCGGTGAAGTCACGGATACCGGAAGAATAGAATTTTATCAGCATGGTGAACTGGTCGCGGATGTTCCTGCAAACCCACTTGTATTAGGAGGTGGAGCACCGGTCTATGACCGAGAATTTGTCAGACCAAAATACATGGATGACATCAAGTCAATTAATGCGCCTGCTGTTGATGATGAAGCACTCATATCCATAGCAAAGAAAATCATCACCTCTCCCAATATCGCTTCAAAAAAATGGGTATACGAACAATATGATCACACTGTTCGCACCGGCAATACCAATACCATTGATCCCTCCGATGCGACTATTGTTCGCCTGAAGGATTCTGAAAAATCACTCGCCGTAACAGTAGATTGTAACAGTGCTTATGTGCATGCTGATCCGTATAAAGGAACCTTAATTGCTGTCTCGGAAGCGGCGCGAAATATCCGATGCTCAGGAGGATTTCCGCTAGGGGTAACGAATTGCCTGAATTTCGGAAATCCTTATAACCCGGAGGTTTACTACCAGTTTGTCAATGCGATCAAAGGCATGGGAGAAGCTTGCCGTAAATACAATACACCGGTGACAGGAGGCAATGTTAGTTTTTATAATCAATCCGTCATTAAAGATCGAACTGAACCGGTGTTTCCAACACCCACGATTGGAATGGTTGGTCTTGTTGAGAAAAAAGAACATGGCACTACCCTTTCTTTTAAATCAGACGGTGATCATATCCTGTTGATTGGTCCCTCCCCAACTAATATTGATGGCTCACTCTACGTCCGAGAAATATTAGGCCACAGGCTGACGCCATGTCCTGAATTTGATCTTGAGGTGGAATATTCACTCCACGAAACCATCACCACTTTAATCACAAAAGCATTGATTGCCGGTGCGCATGATATTTCTGAGGGCGGATTATTTGTCAGTCTCATGGAAAGTGCCATGGCCGGAAATAAAGGATTTGATGTATCTCTTCCTGCTCATGTCAGCAAGAATATGTACCTGTTTAGCGAAAGTCAATCACGACTTGTGATATCCGTCCGTAACGAAAAATTAACAGCAGTTGAGGCAATTCTTGCTGAACAAGCATTACCCTTTGTGCGTTTAGGTTTTGTAGGCGGTTCGTCTTCATGTATCGATGGCATTGACTTCGGTGCGATTAGCAATTGGGCAGCCCGATATCAAAATGCCTTATCTGCCATCCTCGAACAAGAATAAGAAAATTAAGTTATGCATATGAAAAACATATCCCTCGGTCTTTTTATCCTCACCATCATTACCATCGCTTCCTGTGGCGCTATCTCCTCAAAAGGAACAAATATCACAGGAACTATTTCCGATGCGATGAACATGAAAGTATACTTCGACCGTCTTGGTCCTAACAATACTACGACGCTTCTTGGGGAGTCTACTTCAGATGGAGATGGAAAGTTTACGATAAAACTTGAGGAACCAATTACTCCTGCCATCTACAGGATTCGTATTGGATCAGGAAAAACCTTTCTCATCATTGAAGATCCAATGCCTAATATTTCTGTAAGAGGCACCCTGGAAGGTATGAAAACTGCTGACATTACGGTGATGGGATCCGAAAGCGCCTCAGAGTTTATGCAGGCTATGCATTTACTCTCCACCGGAAAAATCAATGTTGATGATATTAATGACTACATCAACAATACCCCATATCCTTTGTGTGCGATGCAGATGGCTATTAATGCCTTTGGTAATCAACCTCAGTTTTATGCCATTCACAAAAAATCTGCTGCAGCTTTGCTGGCAAAATATCCTGATCACGAGTACACTGCGGGGTATGTTGAATTTGCTGCCAATCTGGAAAAAGCTGCATCTCAACCTAGCAATAATTCGTCAGGTCCTATTCAGGTAGGCATGCCTGCTCCGGAAATTCAGTTAAGTGGACCGGATGGAAAAATATACACATTATCAGATCTTAAAGGAAAGGTTGTCCTGCTCGATTTCTGGGCTTCCTGGTGCGGTCCCTGCAGGAAAGCCAACCCGCATGTAGTGGAAACCTATAACAAATACAAGGATAAAGGATTTACCGTCTTCAGTGTCTCTTTGGATGGCATTGATGAACGCACCAAAGCTCGATATCCAAGTACTGAGCAATATGAGGAAGGAATTTCCCAATCGAAAAAAAGATGGATTGAAGCTATTGAAAAAGACCAGTTGGCCTGGCCTTATCACGTAAGCGAACTTTCTAAATGGGATACACAAGCCGCAAAGAAATATGGTGTTTCAAGTATTCCAAGAACTTTTTTGATAGACAGGGATGGCAATATTGCAGCTGTCAATCCAAGGACTAATCTTGAAGAAGCACTGCTAAAGGTTTTATAACCAACTTAGGGAAAATAAAAAAGGCAAGATCCGTGATCTTGCCTTTTTTATTTCAAATATATCTTCCGTGCTTTAAGAAGCAGAAAACTTTACGATTTTAACATTGATATCGTGTTTCTTCGTCAGGCGATCAGCAAAAGCAAAATTACCTGAAGGAGCGATCAGGATCAATCCGCCCCCCTTATTTTTACCCAGAATACTGAGTAATTTCCACTTGCTGACAATTCTTTCTGCGTCCCCATCCTTTCTGACGACTTCAATGTACCATTTCCCACTTCGCTTCATCGCTACAATATCAGGGACAAGCGTATCATCGCTTTCCATATTGCTCAGGCCTGAAGGCGTATCATATCCTTCAATATTTGCCTGGACCTCAGAGTATCCATTGCGGGAAACCCAAGTATCCAATACTTTCTTAATTATCTCTGCATCTTTACTCATAGGGCTCGCCAATACTTCCATAAATAGACAAAACTTTAATCTTCGGGGGGTACAAATATAACAATTTGATTTCCAGACAGTAGCCACAAAGCGCAAAAATCCTGAAATATTCTCTCCTGACCTGATTTGAATGGGGTCAGGAAGTCATAAAATAATTCTCTAATTGGGTAAATGACTGCAATTTTGGCGATTCAAAAACACCCCGGTTCCCGATAATATTTATGCCTTAACAACCAAAAACAACTTCCACTAAATTATTGACAAATATACCTAAAAAACTGTCATTGTGTGTTTTATGAAAACAAATCACTTTGACCAAAACTTACAAGACCCGAATCAAAGGCATATCATTTTTTCCTCCTAAAACCACAATCATTGGTTTATTTGTGGAATGAACATCTCCTTCTAGGCCACCTGATATCCCAGCAGAAATTTTTTCTTGAAGGACTAATTAGAAATTTGCCCGGCTTTCTCCTTATTCACTTTCCCATCAGAAATGCCCATTCGGAAATTATAGTGCATATCGTCAAATTCTTGTTTTACAGCCTCCCAAGCCTCTGGGGTTGCCTTGTTTACCTTTCTGCGCATGTCTTTTATTTCATTCTGAATACCCTTGTATTTTTTTAATTCTGCCTCTATGCTTGCTTTAGCATTATCATCAGCCGAACGCAATGCCTGTTCAACCTCTTGGATTTTCTTGTCCATCACTTTGGTGTACTCATCAATGTTATGAAGGGCGTCTGCTTGTTTCGCTAAAAAAACTGAGTCAACTGTGTTGGTCACTGAGGCATTGTCGCTATTCGTCTTAGGGGTGCCTTTACAAGCTATCCATGATAAAGAAACCAAAAGGAAAAACGTCAGGAAATAAATTGTCTTCATGATTGTTTATTGTAATTAGGTTAGATTATAATTAAGTTAAGGCTATTGATAATGGATTATCAATGTAAATGGTCTGCAAATAACGATAGATTAATGACGATGTGCTAATTGATTTTGAAAAAAGCCCAATTTACAAGGTCATTGATTTTTATTTTTATGAATCTAAAAGGCTGATAATCAATAAATAATTATGTTTTTGGCCCAATGACACGTTAACCATTTTCGTCCGTAGTGAGCACTTAATGCTCCCCTGACACAACCTTCAGTGACTCCACTCATATGGATGAAAACTCATTGAAGAGTCACTTTTTTACGGCATGGAACAATAAAAAAAGACCGCTAAAGGCGGTCTTTTTTATCATTCATTCGCATTTCTGCTTTTCTTCTAGTTAGAAAGTTGTCCGGCGCTTGCAGGATATACATTAGAATTAGCCATCGCACTCTTGATGTTCTCACTGAGTGCCTGAGCCTCTTTGCTTATGGCATCCCAGCTATCCTCAGAGGCATCTGTGACCTTTTTTCCCATGTCTGCGAGGCTTGTCTGTAAAGCCTTAAAGGCTTCTATTTCTGCAGCAGCATCTGCTTTTGTTTTATCATCAGCTGTTGATGCCAGTGTCGCTTCAAGTTCAGTAATCTTCTGACTTACAGCAGCTTCTATTTTTGAAAAATGATCAGCCATCGTTTGCTGACTAGTTGCAAAATCAACCTCAGGAACCATCTCTTCAGTGACAGTTTGGTCTTTTGCCTCTTCATTTTTGCATGCGGTCCAGGCCAGCGATAGAAATAAGCCCAGCGATAATAATTTAATGATCTTCATAAAAAGTTTTGTTTTGAAATAAATGGATTGAAATCATTGGAAAAGCAACATATGCTCCCATTTCACTGCAAATAAACGGCAGATTCACAGTGATGTTTCAAACAGACATAAAATATTTAAAAATTCAGCATAATCCTTGATCCGGTGAGGTCAAACTGTGGGATAAAACCCTGACTTAGAAGGCTAAAAAGCCATTTAAATGTTCATCCAACGCTTTTAATGTCGGATGGTGAATGATCCTTCCCTGATCATCCATCAATTCGCTGACCCTGCTGATGGGGAGTAATCTGGGAAATACGACCGATTTCATATGAATCAGAATACCGGAAAGGTGATCCAGGCCCCGAATATTCCCTGCCCTGCCGGTAGCAATACCAATCAGCATTGATTTTTTAAATCTAAATGTCTCATCATACTTTCGCACGGAAATGGCGTCAATAAACAGCTTCAGCACGCCCGGAAAGCTTCCATTGTATTCCGGCAAGAGCCATATAAATTTTGAAGCAGGTACCATGAGCTGATCCTGGATAGCTTTTAATGAGGTTGGAATACTATCCACTTCATAGGCACTGGCAGAAAGAATCTCCGGGGGCATATCCGTCATGCTGATATGGCCTATCGGACCATCATAATGTTCCTTCAACCACTGGTCTATGTGTCGGGAGACAAACTCAGAATTGCTATCAGGCCTGTTGGTGGCTTGTATCACTGTAATCATGCCATTGCTATTTAATAGGTCTTAATACATGATGAATACACCAATTGTTCTGCCAATAGCTGTATTTTTGCCCCCCGGAACGTATTATTCACTTAGATACGGGATTAACTAAACGCCCGACAAAGCGGGATCCATAACAATTACAGCGAAATTGGGAAAGATTGTAGCGATAGCAAATCAGAAAGGAGGTGTAGGAAAAACCACCACAGCGATTAATATGGGGGCCTGTCTGGCTATTTTGGAAAAGAAAATCCTACTGGTAGACGCTGATCCTCAGGCGAACAGCACGTCCGGCCTGGGTATTGAAACTACTGAAGACCAACTCACGATCTACGATTGCATGATCAACGGTGTTTCAGCAAAAGAGGTTATCATACCCACCAATACCCCAAACTTATATATCCTGCCCTCACATATTGATTTAGTAGGCGCTGAATTAGAATTGGTCTCCAGAATGCGAAGGGAATATACCCTGCAGGGTGTTTTGGACAAGGTTAAGGATGATTATGATTACATTTTAATTGATTGCATGCCTTCTCTTGGTTTATTAGCCGTTAACGCATTGACCGCTGCTGATGCCGTCATCATCCCGATCCAAACTGAAATTTATGCTTTGGAAGGTTTGCAGAAACTTAAGAATACGATTGAACTAGTCAGGGAACATCTTAACCCAAATCTTGAAATTGAAGGAATCGTGATGACGATGTATGATAGCCGGCTTAGGTTAGCTAACATGATTCTGGAAGAAGTTCGTCAGAATCTAACGGACCCTCTATTCGATACAATCATCCATCGCAACAGCAAAATCAGTGAATCACCAAGTATGAAAGCACCCGTGATCATGTATGATGCCGCCAGTACCGGAAGTTTGAACTTTATGCAGTTGGCGATGGAGTTTCTGAAAAGAAATAATGATGTGATTGATGGCGATCAGTAAACTACCTATGATCGGGAATTAATCTACCCAACAGATATAATAAATAAGAACCATTATTCGTCAAAGAGTACCAGTACTTGCAATAATTTAAACCAAGCATGGCAAAAGAAACAAACAAAATGCAAATCGGTAAGGGAATCCGCGCTTTGCTTACAAATATTGAGGAACGAGGTACTGCCCCAACCGGACAAGAGTTACAAGAACTTTCCAGAGACACCATGGAAGTTCCAGTTGGATCTATTGAAACAAATCCATACCAACCCAGAACAGATTTTGATGAAACTGCGCTCGAAGAACTGGCCCAATCTATCAAAACACATGGTATTATACAGCCACTCACCCTAAGAAGACTGCATGAAGGACAATATCAGTTGATTGCGGGCGAGCGACGCCTTAGAGCTGCCCAAATGGCGGGCTTAACGGTAGTACCGGCTTATATCCGCGTCGCCGATGATCAGGGCATGTTGGAAATGGCTATTGTAGAAAACATTCAACGTGCAGATTTAAATGCCATGGAGATGGCTTTTAGTTTACAACGGCTGATTGATGAGTGCACTTTGACGCACGAAGAACTATCTCAAAGGGTCGGCAAGCAAAGAAGTACGGTTACTAATTTTCTGCGATTACTAAAGCTTCCACCGCAGATTCAGCAAGCGCTGCGAACGGAAAAAATAAGTATGGGTCATGCGAAAGCCATTGCCGGATTGGAAGAGATCAGTGCACAGCTTATGGTGCTCGGAGACATCATCTCCAAAGGGTTAAGTGTGCGCGAAACAGAAAAACTAATCAATACATATCAGGACAACAAAGCAGGAAAAGATAAATCAAAATCTGCTACCGGCACCACGAAACAATCTTCCTCCAAATCCGCAGACATCAGAAAGATTGAACAACAATTGAAAGAATTGCTTGGGGTAAAAGTAGATCTTCAGTATAAAGAAAATGGAAGCGGGGAGATCCGAATTCCATTTAAAACTGATCGTGAACTTAACTATATTCTGGATTTACTGGAAAGTCTGGAAGATAACGACTAGCCCTTTTGGAGACGCCTGTATAAATTCATGAAAATATTATCTGCTATATCTATTTGTCTGCTTATTTGCCTGATCAATGCCAATATCAGTGGGCAAACGATTGATGACACTATTGTCGTCAATAATTCGCAATCGGATAGCATCGTCATAAAACAAAAAAAGAGTTCCATCTTTAAAGGCAAGCCCGGAAAAGCCATGTTTATGAGTCTGGTGATCCCAGGTACAGGGCAGATATACAATAAGAGTTATCTCCGCGTCCCTTTTATCTGGGGCGCAGTAGGAGGCATGGGGTATCTTGTTTATTATAATACACAACGGTACAATTGCCTTAGGGACGGATACATCGCCAGCATTGATGGAACACCTATTGTCTATCCATCTCACTGCAGCGATCTTACCAACATTACAGATTCAAATCAATTAAAATTGCTCCGCGATCAGGCTAACAACAACCGTCAGCTATCCATCATCGGCCTATCGCTTGTCTGGCTGGCGAATGGCATAGATGCTTTTGTCAACGCACATTTAAAAGAGTTTGATATCGATGAAAACCTTTCCATTCATATTGGTTCGCGTGTGGATGATGACCCCAACAGCCCTATGCGAATGGGCTTGTTTGTGAGCTTCTAATTCGAATCTTAAATTCATTAGTTTCCGTAAGGATTCTTTTCTGCGCTTAGAATGACAGTAGTTATTCGTCACGAGTTATAAGCATTCCTTTTAGTCCACAGCAGGTTCCTCGCTGCGCTCGGAAAGACGGTCGGTTTTAAATAGAGGGGAGAAAAGGGTGCGTGCAAAGCCCGCACCCTTTTCTCCCTAAACCAACCAAAGCATTGTCATTCCGACTGCAAGGAGGAATCTACTTGTCGAATCACTAAGCAAAAGAATAATCCCACTTGAAAGGGTTAAAACCCATTTCTAACACGATCCCCTTCAGGGATTTTTGAAATCTTCTATTATGAAATTGCTTTTCTGTTTCTTATTTGTCATAGTCCTGAAAGGACTTCAGGTAGCGCTGGGGTTTACCCCTTAGCAATCTCTCTGTGACGTTGGGATTTGCCCCGCAACAAAAGAATGATCAACCTTGAAAAGGTTAAAACCCATTTCCTATAGATCTAGACAGGTTAGAAGAATGTCATTCAGCAAACCACTACTTTCCCGTCCACCCTTCTTTCAAAGAAACAGTTTGGTTAAACACATGATGGGTATCGTTTGAGTCAGGATCCTTTGTGAAATATCCATGGCGCAGAAATTGAAAAGCATCTCCTGCCTCGGCTGATGCCATTGATGGCTCGAGCTTTACCCGATCCAATACTTTCATTGATTCAGGATTGACTTTACTTAAAAATTCAGTGCCCTCTTCCAGTGGATTTTCAACTGTAAATAAACGATCATACAAACGTACTTCACCATCCAATGCGGTAGCTGCATTCACCCAATGCAAGGTACCTTTTGCTTTTATGCCGCTGGTATCTGAACCACTTTTCGAATCCGGATAATAGATGCAATGGATTTCTTTCACCTCATTTGTAGTTTCATCCATGACTACATTTTCGCAGGTGAGGATGTATGCACTTTTTAGTCTGCAGGTAGCACCGGGTGCCAGTCGAAAAAACTTCTTTGGCGGATCGAGCATAAAGTCCTCTTTTTCGATCCATAACTCACGGCTAAAAGGCATTTCACGATTTCCGGCATTTTCATCTTCCGGATTATTTTCAGAAGGCAGCATTTCTGTTTGTCCTTCCGGATAGTTTGTAATGATCAACTTTACCGGTTCCAAAACGACCATCCGTCGGAGCGCCGTTTGATTCAGTTCATTACGAACACATGACTCCAGCAATTCTACTTCGATCCAATTGTCTCTCTTGGCCACCCCTACTTTATCACAA
Source organism: Bacteroidota bacterium (assembly GCA_024642665.1). Lineage (GTDB taxonomy): Bacteria > Bacteroidota > Bacteroidia > Chitinophagales > Saprospiraceae > Opimibacter. Next base: position 21,206 of record JAHEAR010000033.1, on the reverse strand, counting down.
AAAGTTCTGATTGCTGCCGGTGGATATCCTCTTCGCCGCAGACCACTCAGGGTAGGCATTCGGGCATCATCCCATCCGGTCACAAGTCCCTCATTGACCAATTGCAGCAGTCGCCTTTTTGATGTGATCATATAAGTGACATTCATGCGCGCAAATTCGATCTGCCGACTTGGAAAGATTTCGAGATGCTGGATCAACCAATCATACAGCGGGCGATGATGTCTGAACTCCAGTGAACACAATGAATGCGTAATGCCTTCGATGCTATCACTTTGTCCATGTGCAAAATCATACATCGGATAGATGCACCATTTATCCCCGGTCCGATGGTGAGTTTGTCTTTTGATTCGATAAATGACCGGGTCACGCATATGCATATTCGGTGAAGTCATGTCCACTTTTGCACGTAATACGCGGCTTCCATCCGGAAATTTACCATCCTTCATTTGGATAAATAAATCCCTGTTCTCTTCAATCGATCGATCCCGGAATGGGCTGTTTTTTCCCGGTGTGGTGGGTGCCCCTTTTTGCTCTGCGATTTGCTCAACGGTGCTATCATCAACGTATGCGAGACCTTTATCGATCAGATTCAATGCGAAGTTGTACAATTGGTCAAAATAATCTGAGGCATAAAACTCCCGATCTTCCCAATCATATCCAAGCCATTTAATGTCCGCGCGAATGGCATCCACATACATGGTTTCTTCTGTTGCCGGATTGGTATCATCAAAACGGAGGTTTGTTTTACCACCATATTTGTTCGCTAACTCAAAATTGATGCAAATCGCTTTGGCATGACCTATATGAAGAAATCCATTTGGCTCCGGTGGGAATCGCGTGTGTACACGACCCGCATGTTTGCCATTTGCTATATCCTCTTCGATAAACTCCTCTATAAAATTTAATGATCTTGTCTCTTCCATAATTTTCAATAATCAAACGCACAAATAATTTTTAATTGGGACCACAAATAATCTGCATCCATGCCTTTTACCACCAGCCCCTAAAGGGGAGCACTGTTTTCTGATGGGCCATTAAATATTACTTACTACTAACGATTGCCGACCTACATTCGTTCCGGCATTTCTATCCCCAGCAAATCCATGGTATTTTTCAGCACATCACCAATAACTTCGATGAGTGCCAAACGATAATTTTTTGCCTCTTCTGATTCTGCTTTTAGTACTTGTACTTCATGATAATAGCGGTGATATTCTTTTGCCAGTCCAAAAGCGTAATTGGCCACTAATGCCGGACTGTACTCTTTTGCTGCATTTTCAATCACATGTGCAATTTGTCCTAACATATTTAACAATGTCTTTTCATCATCGTTCACCACATATCCTTCATAACTTCCACCACCATCTTCAGCTCTTCTGATGATTGACTGAATACGCACGTACGCATTTTGAATATAAGGACCTGTCTGTCCCTGCATATCCACGGAGGCCTTTGGATCAAAGGTCATTCGTTTACGCGGATCCACCTTGATGATAAAATATTTCAAAGCCGACATTCCTATCTTGCGGATAACCTCCTGATCTACTTCCTCTCGTTCTTCCGCTGCAATGGCGGCTTCCTCGATGACGGTCTTCATCAAATCATCTGCATCGACTACAGTACCTTCTCTGGATTTCATTTTGCCTTCGGGCAAATCAACCATACCATAAGAAAGATGATGAAGCCCGTTTGCATACGGCGCACCCACTTTGGCCATGATCGCAAATAAGGCTTGAAAATGATAATTCTGTTCATCGGCAACAACATAAATCATACGCCCCGTACCAAATTCATCATACCGCATTTGGGCTGTACCAACATCCTGGGTCATATACACTGATGTCCCATCGCTTCGAAGCAAGATCTTATGATCGAGACCTGCATCCGTCAGATCCACCCAGACAGAGCCATCCTCTTTCTGATAAAAAACTTTTTTATTCAGCCCATCTTCTACAATGCCTTTACCAAGAAGATAGGTTTCACTTTCGTAGTACAGTTTATCAAAAGAAACACCTAGATTTTGATAAGTTTCTTCAAAACCTGCATATACCCAACCATTCATTTTCTTCCAGAGGGCGATAGTGTCCGGATCATTTGCTTCCCATTTAAGAAGCAATCCACGCGCTTCCTTTCCCAGCGAACTCAGGTCATTGAAATACTTATTTTTATACGACTTGTAAAAGGCTGATTCATCTATTTCGGAATCAGGACGCTTTTCAAAAATTGCGTTGGCTTCTGCTGTTTGCTGCCAGGCTTTGTATTCGATCTGAAACTCTTTTTCAAATCGCACATACCAGTCGCCCACAAAATGATCGCTTTTAACTCCAGCCTGGTCCGGCGTTACTCCTCCACTAAATTTTGTCCAGGCGAGCATGCTTTTGCAGATGGCAATACCCCGATCATTGACGATCTGCACTCGATACACTTCATGGCCACAGGCCTGCAGGATTTTATACGTTGACCATCCCAGTAATATATTTCGGATGTGCCCAAGGTGCAATGGTTTATTGGTATTCGGTGATGAAAACTCCACCAGAATCTTTTCCTTAGGTTGTTTTGGCTTCCAAAAATCTGGTGAGGCCTTCATATCATTTAACAAGGAAGACCAATATTCATCCGCTAAGGAAATATTCAGAAAACCCTGGACTACTTCTACTCCGCTGATCCAGTATCGTGCCTTCGCCATATATTCTCCGAGGGCAACTGCGATCTTTGGTGGTGGTTGCCGGAGAGTTTTAGCAATAGCAAAAGTGACCAGCGTATAATCCCCCTGATGTTCCTTTTTGGTAGGGGTCACCAAAAACTCTTCCGGGTCAACGGTTTGATCGTAGACTTTTAGCACTGCTTCTGCAGCAGCGATTTGTATTTCTTTCAGTATATCCTTCATGCGTGGGGAGCAAAGTTACGATCCTGCGCCAAAAAAGCTAAAAACACTTTGTCCATATTGCCTGGCTTCCATAAAACCTTCCGTTTTCTCAAAGTTTTTCGTTGCCATATGCTCGAAAACAAAGAATCCATTGGGTTTGAGCAACTTTGCCTGAAGAACTTTTGAAGGAAAATAGTCGACCTGATCCATTTCATAGGGTGGATCCGCAAAGATATAGTCCCATTGACGGTCCGTCCTTTCCACAAATTTATAGACATCACTTAGCACCACCTCAATGGGCATCTCCATTTCTTTAGCCAGGGACTTCATAAATAATACGCTGTGCCTGAATCGATCGACATAGGTAATATCGTTGCAACCTCTGGAAGCCAGCTCAATGCTATGCATGCCTGTGCCACCGAATAAATCCAATGCAGAGGAGGATTCATAATCCAATCGATTATCTAAAATATTGAAAAGGGCTTCTCTTGCAAAATCGGTAGTAGGTCTGACCGGCCACTTTTTGGAGGGCGTTTGGATTCGCCTCCCGCGCCACATGCCGCCAATGATTCTCATGATCGGTGGCGGGCAATCAGCGTACTCAATGGTGCCAGGACCAGGTGATGATGAAAACGGAATTCAGGCACTTCTTCAAGCTTCAAGCCGACTGCCTCATCAGTGATTACAACACTATAATTTTCAGCCGGTTGCAACAACTTATCACAAGCAAACATATAATAGTGTAAATCTTCTTTTTCGGGAACGATCCAGGTTTTGGTAAAAGTCAATTTACCGCCATTTTCCCCCAGTACTATGAGTGTATTACCCTTCAGTATATGAAACAACCGGAGGCCGTTATGTGGCAGTTCGCTGATGTGTTCATGGATGGCATTCCAAAGGATAGAGGTCAAATGCTGTTGTCCGGCATTCGCGTAATACTCATGAATAAGATCGAGTGTCCCTTGCGGGAAATTATAGGCCAGGACATTATTGCTCGAAATTTGGTCAGCCATCAGCTGGTCACCATTTCTATTGCGGAGGTATCGACCGGCTATTTCGGTCAAACGTTCATCCTCCGCATAATGACGTGGAAGACAAAAATGCGGACTATCGATCACCACTACTTCCACCTGATCAAAATGATCTATCAGGGAAGGATTCGCACTGAGTGCTTCGTCAAATACCTGAGACAATTGATCTTTGATAAATAAAGCATCGATTGGATAGCTACCTGCCCACTGGTCTCTACCGGTATCTTCATTACCCGAAATCGCTAGACTTACATGGTCGTGCGACAATGAAATGATTAATTCGGGTAAATTCACAGGAATGGCCATCAAATTCTCAATACTGGTGGTTGTTAATCAAAAAACAAGCCAACAATGATAGGGAATTTCAGCAAAATTTCCGGTGGTTTTGGGTGATTCACGGCAAATATGGAGTAACACCAATCCTTATAATGAGTTGTTGAAGCAAACTCCAATAACGGCTGAATTCGATATGCCATAGGGAGATTAGTTCTATTTTTGCCCCATGGGAAAGGCGACTACTTGTATTCTGGCTATTGAGTCATCCTGCGATGATACTTCTGCAGGTGTCATTCTGGATGGCGTAGTCTTAAGCAATATTATTGCCAGTCAGGCTATACATGCCAAATATGGCGGAATCGTGCCGGAGGTAGCTTCCAGGATGCATCAGGAGAATATTTCTCTGGTGGTGGATACTGCGTTGAAGGAAGCGAATGTAGCGCTCGATGAGTTAGATGCGATTGCTTGTACGACGGGTCCAGGTCTGATGGGGTCGCTGACCGTTGGGCTGAGTTATGCAAAAGGTCTCGCGCTAAGTCTGGAGATTCCGTTTATAGCGGTCAATCACATGCGTGCGCATGTCTTGTCTCATTTCATTGATGATCCCAAACCACCATTTCCATTTTTATGTCTTACTGTTTCCGGAGGCCATACGCAAGTTGTTTTGGTGAAGGGAAATGATGACTTTGAAGTATTGGGGCAAACGCTTGATGATGCAGTTGGCGAAGCATTTGATAAATCCGGCAAATTACTTGGTCTGCCCTATCCTGCCGGACCGTTGATTGATAAGATGGCCAAACTCGGTGAGCCTCGTTTTAAATTTCCTATCCCTCAAATTGAGGGGCTTGATTTCAGTTTCAGTGGTGTCAAAACGGCAATCATGTATTTTCTCAGAGATGAGACAAAAAAGGATAGCGCGTTTATTGAAAAAAATATCAATGACATCTGTGCGAGCATTCAACACACATTAGTTGAAATACTCACGCGAAAAATAATCATTGCTGCCGCACAATACGGTATAATGGAAATTGCCATTGCCGGCGGTGTTGCGGCGAACTCAGGATTGCGCGACAAACTAACCTCTTTAAGCAAAGAATATAATTGGAACCTTTACTTTCCTGCCATGCAGTACTGTACTGACAATGCGGGGATGATTGCGATGGCTGGTTATCTGCAATATCAGGCAGGAAATTTCTCCTCTTTGAATACAAAGCCTTATGTGCGGGGGATGTGATATTTGACTTTGAGTACATTTCTGGTGCTATTCCCCTAATTTTCAATTTGTCTGATTCTTCAAAAGGATTGGAACACCGAACAAGGAACACTGATTAACGAACGTCGATTTTAAAAACTTAAAAAGATAGTAATAAAAAAAAGGCGAAGAGCATGCTCTTCGCCTTTCAAATGATAATTCAATTCAATATCTAGTTCTTACTGCTATCCATCTCTTCAAACTCTACGTCAGTCACGTCATCATCTTTTGGCGTACCATTGCTCCCGGCAGTATTATCCGCTGTACCTTCTGCCTGAGGACCGGCACCTGCTTCCTGTTGTGCCTGATAGATATCCTGACTAGCCGCTTGCCAGGCTGTATTTAAGGCTTCCAAGGCCGGATCGATCTGACTGATCTCTCTTGAGGCATGGGCTGTCTTCAACTGTGCTAAAGCTGTTTCTATCGCCTCTTTCTTATCAGCAGGAATCTTGTCACCATAATCCTTCAATTGCTTTTCAGTCTGGAACACTAATGCGTCAGCGGCATTAATTTTCTCCGCTTGCTCTGCAGCCATTTTATCTGAATCTGCATTGGCTTCTGCTTCTGCTTTCATTCTTGCGACTTCTTCCTTGGACAATCCGGTACTCGCTTCGATTCGAATCGATTGTTGTTTTCCGGTACCTTTATCCATAGCCGATACGCTAAGAATACCATTCGCATCAATGTCGAAGATGACTTCCACCTGAGGTGTTCCTCTTGGCGCTGGTGGAATACCATCCAGAATAAATCTACCTACCGGTCTGTTGTCTTTAGCCATCTTTCGCTCCCCCTGAAGGATATGAATCTCTACAGATGGCTGGTTGTCCGATGCGGTTGAGTATACCTTCGATTTCTTGGTGGGAATCGTACTGTTTGCTTCGATCACCACATCATAGATACCTCCCATAGTTTCAATACCCATGGACAGCGGCGTTACATCAAGCAGCAATACATCCTGTACATCTCCGCTTAATACCCCACCCTGAATAGCTGCACCAATGGCAACTACCTCATCAGGATTTACTCCCTTGCTGGGTTTTTTTCCAAAGAACTTCTCAACAGCAGCCTGTATGGCCGGGATACGAGTTGAACCACCTACAAGGATAATTTCATCAATATCAGATTTATTAATGCCGGCATCTTTAATGGCTTCCTCACATGGACGCAAGGTGCGCTCAATAAGATTTGAACACATCTGTTCAAATTTTGCTCTTGTCAATTTTGTATCAAGGTGCTTTGGCACTCCGTCTACCGCGGTAACGTATGGCAGTGTAATGCTTGTCTCCAAACCACTTGACAATTCTACTTTCGCGCGCTCTGCAGCTTCTTTCAGACGTTGTAAGGCCATTGGATCTTTTCGCAGATCGATATTCTCCTGTTGAATGAAAGCTTCAGCTAACCAGTTAATAATTTCCTGATCAAAATCATCTCCACCAAGGTGCGTATCGCCATTGGTTGATTTTACTTCAAATACGCCTTCCCCTAACTCAAGGACAGATATATCAAAAGTTCCACCACCGAGGTCATAGACCGCGATCGTCATGTCTTTATGCTTTTTATCGAGACCGTAAGCCAAAGCTGCGGCAGTCGGCTCATTGATGATACGGCTCACTTTAAGACCGGCTATTTCACCGGCTTCTTTAGTAGCCTGGCGCTGTGAATCGTTGAAGTAGGCCGGTACAGTTACGACGGCCTCTGTCACATCCTGCCCCAGATAATCTTCAGCTACTTTCTTCATTTTCTGAAGGATGATGGCAGAAATTTCCTGTGGCGTGTATTGACGTCCATCAATATCCACTTTCACAGTATCATTGGGTCCGCTCATCACGGGGTAAGTTACCCTGCCGGCTTCTTTCGAAATTTCACTATACCGTGACCCCATAAATCGTTTGATCGAGTATACGGTTCGTTTGGCATTTGTGATCGCTTGTCTTTTCGCAGGATCCCCTACTTTTCGCTCACCATTATCTAAAAAGGCAACGATTGAAGGCGTAGTTCTTCTGCCTTCATCATTAGCAATAACCGTTGGCTCATTTCCTTCGATCACCGCTACGCAGGAATTCGTTGTTCCTAAATCTATTCCAATTATTTTACCCATATTCTTATGTTTTTTTAAAGTTTTTCAAACCGGATTTATCATCCATACTACCTCTTAATCAAGGCTTATGCCATTAGGATAATAGCCGGTTTTTATGCCAAAAAAGGAAAATATTGTCTGGAATTGTCAGCAAAATGCCCAAACAGACTGACAATTAGGCAGATTTGTTTAAATCCTAGAAACGTGGAGAGACCGGGCTAACCGAGGTCACTGGAAATTGAGGTGACCGGTAATACTTCCATTACGCAAGCTATCCAGTGTCTGATTATGCAAGCTATAATTCATATTGTCCGAATAATTACGAGAGGTAAAAATCCCCTTGCCCTCACTTAGGTTAGTATATTCAGGAAAATCCTGCGTACTGGTGATCCCTGTATTAGCGAGCGCTACCTGAATATAATCCTGCAGCTCTGTGCCCCCGCACCAAATGATGATATCGACGTTTCCGATCAATCGGGTGGCCTGCGGATTGTCCTCAATATTGGCATTTATGGATTTATAGAATTCAACGCCATCCATTTTATACTTTGAATCAACTTCCCCCTGCACCACGGACCATTCAATGGATTGAGGGATGTATATATTTCCTGTTTCAGGTGACTTCTCACTGTAGTGGAACCTCATCCTGATATCAAAAAGACCTGCCTCAGGGACATCGTTCCAATCGAAATTAAAATTTGAATTCGTTCTGAACAATAGCGAAGTCCCCAGGGAGGGATTTCGAATCACGGGAGCAGGAAGGATAATGGTTTCGGCAGTTACCGGCGTCTGAATACCATTGCGCACTAGTGAAAATTCATACTTCTCTCCCGGCACCAAATCAATCTCATTCGACTTAATCTTATACAGATAATTTGGGGCATCCGCAAAATCACCCGGTTTGCGAGGGTATCCCTCAAGGTTTCCATCTACTCTTGTGAGGGTAAATATTTCATCTGAAGCGATCCGCCTGATCGTCACCGTTGCATTAGTATAATACAAGGAATCCGGTACCTGAGCGATCACATAGGCTGACGTATTCGGATCGAGGAAAGCTTTTTCTACCCTGATATAGTGCGCTGTATCGCTTTTGGAGACAAAACCCCACACGACCGGTATGTCTTTCCAGTTATCAATGACTACCAGGTCATTATTACAAGCAGTGAAGAGAAATCCTGCGAAAACAAGCGAAATCATCCATTTCATCGGGCGAAAATAACGTTTTAATGCTTCTCAGCCTATGAAATAAACATATTTGAAAGCAAAGGGACAAATCCACCAGGTATCCAATAGTGCTTTTATCTTTGATGTGCATTTATTTTATTCACCAGATGTTTCCTTATGTCAGTACATAGCAACGCTAAAAGAATCACTACCCACACTATCCTGGAGATGAAGGAAGCAGGTGAAAAAATCGCCATGCTCACAGGGTATGATTACTCGATGGCCAGAATTCTGGACGATGCCGGCATCGATATTATTCTTGTTGGGGACAGCGCCTCGAATGTGATGGCCGGACATGAAACGACTCTTCCCATCACGCTGGATCAGATGATCTATCATGCCTCTGCTGTCGTCAGAGCAGTATCTAAAGCACTTGTTGTAGTGGATCTGCCTTTTGGAAGTTATCAGGGCAATAGCAAACTGGCATTGGAATCGGCCGTACGGATCATGAAAGAATCAGGTGCCCATGCTGTCAAGATGGAAGGTGGCAAAGAAATAGGTGAATCTATCACACGTATATTATCAGCAGGTGTTCCGGTCATGGGGCATCTTGGGCTGACACCTCAATCAATTTATAAGTTTGGCACCTATGTAGTTCGTGCAAAGGAGGAGGAGGAAGCTGAAAAATTGAAAAATGATTCGCTGTTACTACAGGAACTTGGCTGTTTTTCGCTTGTGCTGGAAAAAATTCCTGCGGCTTTAGCAGCCGAAGTCAGTCAGTCTCTTTTGATTCCAACCATAGGCATTGGAGCCGGCAATGGGACTGACGGACAAGTACTGGTCATCCATGATATGATTGGCCTGACGCATGACTTTCATCCTCGATTTCTGAGACGTTATCTCAATATGTATGATCAGATGCATAAAGCCATTGGGGATTACGTGAAGGATGTTCGGTCAGGGGATTTTCCGAATGAGAAGGAGCAATATTAATCACCTGAATTTCACTTTGCTAAAGCGCCACTTTGTTGAAACGGATATTATTAATTATTGGATTAATGCTGCTATTGGTAGGTGGTTTTTACGCCTATAAGTTTTACCATAGATCATTTTCCATCATTACAAATGAGTCGCCTAAAACCGATGTTTTATTAATTCATTCAGGTGCCACACTGGAGGAGGTCATTGATAGTTTGCTTGCCAATGAACAGATACATCATGCGAACAGATTTCGATGGACGGCAGACAAAATGCAATATGACGATAGTGCCATTCGTAGTGGTCGATATATCATTTCACATCCGTCAAATAGCAAGTCACTGCTTTCCATGCTCAGAGCGGGAAAGCAAACCCCTTTAAAAGTCACGATACAAAATGTCAGAACCATTCAACAGATGTGTGGCAGAGTTTCAGCAAAACTTGAAATGGACTCTATCTCACTGATGAATTACATCAGCACAGCTTTTGATTCACTTGCCGGTACTGTGCCTGCCACCAGAATGACTCGATTCATTCCAAATACGTATGAGTTTTACTGGACTGTAACGCCGGAGGATTTTTGCAAGCGAATGCTCAAGGAATATGATCGGTTTTGGTCAGAAGAAAAGCTTGCAAAGGCGTCCGCTATTGGCCTTACTCCTGAACAAGTATATACCCTTGCTTCCATCATCGAAAAGGAGACAAATTATAATCCTGAAAAAACCAGAATGGCGGGTGTCTATCTTAATCGGATTGATCAGGGAATACCCCTGCAGGCGGACCCTACCGTAGTTTTTGCGATTGGTGATTTTGAGTTACGGCGTGTCTTGCTGGGTCACCTGGAAGTTGATTCTCCTTATAACACATACAAGAATTTAGGCTTACCTCCCGGACCCATTTTCATGCCCGGCATAGCTTCAATCGACGCGGTATTGAACAAAGAAGATCATGATTATATATTCTTCTGTGCCAAACCAACGGACGAAGGATCAGGCCATGCATTTGCCAAAACACTTTCTGCACATAATGTAAATGCGAGAAAATATCAAGCCTGGCTGAATCAACAGGGTATCAAATAATCTACCAGTTTGGTTCCAGATTAAATTCGACTCTTCGATTCAGTGTGCGACCGGAATATGTACTGTTGTCCGCAATCGGTCTGGTAGGGCCAAAGCCCTGATAGGACATCCGTTTTTCAGGTATTCCTTTACTGGCTAAATAATCGTAGCATGTTTTTGCTCTTGCCGCTGACAATTTCCTGTTGATGTCATCTGAACCGGTATTATCCGTATGTCCATCAATACTAAGGTTGTAGTCAGGATACTTCTTCATGATATTGGCGATCTGATTGAGCACGCTATAACTATCATTGACCAAGGTTGCTTTTCCGAGATCAAACTGCACGGCTTTCATGGCAAATGTCAGTACCTCACGGTCTGCTGTTTCAATAATCGGGCAGCCCTGATTTGAAATCGGACCATAGGTCAATGGACATTTGTCCACACTATCTTCAAGACCATCGCCATCCGTATCCGGACAACCCATAAAAATAGCGAGACCCGGAATGGATGGACATTTATCCTGACTGTCTTCTATCCCATCGCCATCTGTATCCGGGCAACCATTAAATTCTTTCAAGCCTTTTAACGTTGGGCAATTATCTTCTCCATCGGGGATACCATCTGCATCTGAATCCGGACAACCATTAAACTCAAGCAAACCGGCTACAGTCGGACAATCATCACGGCTATCCTGGATTCCGTCTCCGTCAGTATCCGGACAACCATAAAAAACAGCCAGCCCGGGAATGGTAGGACATTCATCATCTTCATCCAAAATGCCATCGCCATCCATATCCTTTTTGACGGGTATCAGGACTGGTACAATCACTACGGTGTCAGCTTCATTTCTTCCAAAGAAATATTTAAAACCAACGCCATGGTTAAAATTATTATTATTGGTAGCACTACTCCATCTGAATTCGGACTGCACATTGAAATAGGCGTTTTTGGCAATTTTTACATCTATGCCTATCCCAACGGGTACCTGCATATTGGTGCTGTCTCTACCCTGCAGCACTACCCCTGCACCGGCGAGGGCATACGGTCTGAATATATTTGGATTATTCAAAGGATAAAAGTGCATTTGGGCATCTAAACCGGCAATGGAGGTATTTTTTATATCGCCTGTTTTATTACTCAAGCCAATTTTTACAGGAATATTAAGGGTAAAATTCTTTGACAGCGTCACCAGATAGGCGAACTCATAGCCATTCGTATAATCCTTGAAATCCCCGAAATCTCCACCGTTAAGTGTCTGATAATCAATAAATAACCTTTTAAAACTCACACCATTGGGAATATGCTGGGCAGATACGCTCACGCTCATAGCCAGTAACAGGCAGATACCTAAAAGCTTGTATGGAATAGACAGTTTCATAACAGCGTAATTAATTTACAAGGTTAAAGATATAATGATATTTTAATATATGAAGGCTGTCGCCTTTAAAGGGGGAAAAAGTCACTGGCGGAATGAGGGGAAAAGATACAGAATAAAGTCATTGCAATGACTCAAACAAGCCTGTACTAAGGTTTTTTCTTACATTATCCCATGAGAAGCAGCGTCCGTTCATCGCAACGTAAACGCCATGAGGTAATACCTGGACAAAGGCTAGCGCATTGCCCAGGTTAAAGAAGCCGTCTGAAGAGGTACCAAATGCATAGGGAATCATAGCACCGGTCAACACTATGGTTTTATCAATTTTTTCGGAGGCGATTACTTTGGCAGTATCTACCATTCTGTCCGTTCCGTGCGTGATCAGAATTTTATTGGCAGGACAGTGCTTACATTGCTCAATGATAATAGCTCTGTCTTCTTCGGTCATCTCCAGCGAATCTTTCATCATAAGCGTTTTCACATCAATCTCCAATGAGGATCGCCCTCGCTCAAACATCTCCGGAAGATGCGTTTGCTCAAATGATAATTCACCGGTGTAGAAGTTATACTTCTTATCGAAAGTCCCGCCCGTTACAAAAACCTGAATCATTGTCCAAAGGTATAGGTTTAACTAATAAAAAAAAACAAGAAAGAATTTGAATGTTCAGGTATAAATAGTTCAACAAAAAAAGGGCAAAACATTTCTGTATAATGTTTTGCCCTTCTGCTTGCTGACCGCTTTACGGGTTATGCTAATTACATCTTAAATAAAGCAGGATCAATTTCTCCATTTATTTTAATAGATGTTGCTTTCATCACGATAGGCGTGGGCATTGGACCGCTCATTGTTACGACATGTGGTATTAAGATACCGTCTACCGCCTTGTATTCATCATATTCAAAAGAAGTCGTAGCTACTTCACCACTTGCTTCTGACACCTGAATCTCTTTTACTTTAAGGTGGGTTGTTTTGTCATAATATTCTGTGCTTTTCGTTCCTGAAGGCTTCGTTACACTAAGTTTGTAACAAGCTACTCCATCCACGTCTTCCATCCCTGTTACCTCAGCTGTATAGCCTTCCGAATTATACTGACGCTCAGGAAATAACATGGATTGCTCTTTCATAGAGGACAAGTCGTCTCCTTCTATTTCCATCGGCGCTGCCCCCATCTGCTCCACTTTCCCCTTTACCCCATCATATTTCTGGGTCATGATATTCATCCCGGGAGCAGTCATGTTCATATAAAACATACCCTCACTCTGCACAGCTCTTGATGTCAATTCCATACCCATCATTTCCAACGAATAGGTTTGGTCAACTGATTTTACAGCCGCCAGTTTGTCATTTCCGCCAATGGCCATGATATACTTACTGATTAATTCTTTTGCAGTGATATCAACCGGTGTACCAGATTCATCTTTACGCGGATTCGCATAGATGTCATAAAGCTGAATGTTACCATCCTCTTTATCAAAAGGAATAAGCTTGGCCATGACTTCGTCTTTATTTCCAACGACCACGATTCTTGCCTTGTCCGGGGTGATATATTTGTTCGCTACTCTTGAGATATCTTCGATCGTAACAGCATCCAGACGCTGCAGATAGGTCTCGTAATAGTCCGCCGGCAAATCATACATATTGATATTCAAGGCGAAACTGGCTACTGTCTGCGGACTTTCGAGTGATCTGGCGAAACCACCTGCGATATAGCTTTTGGAAAGATCAATTTCTTTCTTTGTAACCGGTTCATTCTTCAATCTGTTGAGTTCAAATAAAAACTGTGTCACGGCACTATCCGTTACTTCGTTTCGAACACTTGCATTAGCAGAAAAGCTTCCCACCAATTCATCAGAATTAAGGGAACTGTAAGCACCATAGGTGTAGGCTTTATCTTCTCTTAGATTTTGAAACAATCTTCCTGCGAATCCACTTCCCAGAATATTATTCATCACCCGAGAAGGGATTACATCAGCAGCGCCGGGTTTAAGATCCAATGCATACGTAATGTTCACAACTGATTGAACAGCACCGGCCTTATCGACAAAAGCAACAGAAGTTTTGTCAACGCCTTTAGGAAAATCGTAAGTATATTTTGGGGTATTCCCGGCAGCCCATTTTCCAAAATACTTTTCAGCTTTTGCTTTTGCTGCATCCGGTGAGATATCTCCTACAATGACGAGGTATGCATCACCAGGCTTAAAATACGTATTGTAATATGCTTTACAATCGTCCAGACTAATATTCGATACCGTACTTTCATTGGTAATCTCTCCATAAGGATGATTCAATCCATAAATCAAAGCATTGGACACATTTCCTGAAATAGCATTTGGATCATCCTTTGAAGTTTGTAATCCGGAAAGTGTTTGTGTCTTGATTTTATCAAATTCTTCCTGAGGAAAAGAGGGTTGGAGAATGATTTCAGAAAACAATCCTAAAATCTTATCCGTGTGTTTCGTTAGGGAGGTCGCAAATCCACCTCTGGCATTGGTGGACAAATTGGCACCAATAAAGTCTACCGCCTCATCAATTTCGGCTTTTGACTTCTTCGTAGTACCCGTTGCCAGCAACGATCCTGCCATGCTGGAAAGCCCTGACTTTTCTTTCTCCAACATCACATCACGATCGATCGTCAATTGGTATGAAATCTGAGGGAGTTTGTGGTTTTCCACCACAATTACTTTAAGTCCATTTGCAAGTGTAAACTCATGTGACTTGCCAATTTTTACCGGACGAGCTTCGCCTGCCGGTGGTGGCATCGAACGAAAATCACCGGTGGTTGTTTCTTTGGCCACTTTAGGTGCACAGGCCATTAAACCTGCAATGGCGATGATGAATAAAACTTTAATATGATTCATTTTTAAGTAATTTATTGTTGGCGATGAATGGAATTATTAAGACTTGCTTTCCAATGCTTTTGGCAGGTAATGCAACACGACCCGATTGTCTTTGACAAGGTATTTCTTTGCAGCTGCCTGAATATCCTCACGGGTCACCGCAAGATATCTGTCAATCTCATTATTGATCAAATCAGTATCACCAAAAAACATATAATAGGTTGCCAGACTTTCAGCGATTCCGGCTACTCTGCTATTGCT
Organism: Bacteroidota bacterium; assembly: GCA_024642665.1. Taxonomy (GTDB): domain Bacteria; phylum Bacteroidota; class Bacteroidia; order Chitinophagales; family Saprospiraceae; genus Opimibacter. Next base: position 6,027 of record JAHEAR010000033.1, on the reverse strand, counting down.
GGTCACAAATTCTGACTCTATTTGATTTCTTAGTTTTTGAAACTCCAATTCAGAGACAAGTTCATTTTTTACACGATCTACTTCTGCGTCAATCGACACTTCCAGATCATACACATCAACACCCATATTCGTAATTCCAAAAACAAGGGAAATCCCCGGATCTTCCAATGCCATTGGAAAGTTGCCAACAAATAGTGCTTTTTGCTGCTCATCCACCAGGGCCTTATACAATCTTGAACTTTCTCCTGAGGACAGGATGCGTGATACCATATCAACTGCATAATAATCTACTGTTCCCTGAGCAGGAATGCGGTATGCTTCAATGACCGCCGGTAGTTGTATATTATCATAGATTGTATCTCTTACCTCTCCCCCTAGTGGCGGTTCAGCGATGCGTGGGCGATATACCGGCTTAGCTGATTTTGGAATGCCTGCGAAATACTGATCGACAAACTTCTTAGCGTCTGCAAAATCAATATCTCCGGCAATGGATAATACGGCATTATTAGGCACATAAAAATCAGTATAAAAATTCTTGTAATCAGCCTCTTCTGCTGCTTCCAAATGAGCCATGGAACCAATCACAGGCCATTTGTACGGATGTTCTGTATAGCATCGTTTGAAGGTTTCCTCCATGATGGATCCATAAGGCTGATTGTCTATTCGCTGGCGACGTTCTTCTTTAACTACTTCTCGTTGTGTTTCGATACCTTTTTCATCCACCCGTGCATGCAGCATACGCTCTGATTCCAACCATAGGCCCAGTGCAAGTTCATTGCTGGGAAGAATCTGATAATAATAGGTGCGGTCGAAGGTAGTATTCGCATTCAGCGTACCTCCTGCATTTTGCACATAATCATCATATTCTCCACGACCAATATTATCACTTCCTTCAAACATCAGATGTTCAAAAAAATGAGCGAAACCTGTTTTATCAGGATTCTCATTTTTTGATCCTACATGATACATCACCGCTACGGCAACAATTGGAGTAGACTTGTCCTGGTGCAATATCACATGCAAACCGTTGTCCAGGGTATATTGCTCATAGGCAATGGTATTCATTTGCCCAAACAAAGATGAAACGGTGACCAGGGCGACGATCACAGTCGAAAAAATGTATCGCATATTAGTATGGTTTAAAATATTTTGGCAAAAATAGCAAGCACATCAGGAGTTTAAATTCTCCGTGGGCGGATTATCTACAAAAGGGACATTATAATTGACAAATCAGGCTGAGAACGACGTTCCACAACCGCAGGTTTCTTCAGCATTTGGATTATTGAAAATAAACCCTCGGTTGTTTAATCCTTCCAACCAGTCCACTTCCATCCCGAGCAAGTACATGCCATGGGCTTTGTCCATCAAAATGCGGATTCCTTCAAAATCATACTGGTTATCGTGTTCTTTTGGCTCATCAAAGCCGAGGAGATAGGAAAAACCTGAGCATCCCCCACCCTTGACACCGATCCGCAAGCCATAATGTTCAGGCACAGATTGTTCCTCACGAATGCGTTCAAGGTGTTTTTTGGCACCATCCGTGAGGGTGATTGGGGAGGAAATCGTGGTTTCTGTCATAAAATTCAGATTAATTTGGGTGCAAAGATAATTAACCTCTTGATTATATAGCGTTTAACACTACAAATGACCAACATGTTCAATAGAAAATCCATGGATTTGCAACAAATTATACGTATCCGCCTTCGTTTGCCATTGGCAGGTAAGTAAGATGCAAAATCTACTTTTGCCCGGGAAGTAAATAATTGAAATACAAAACATATCTGCCCAAATGCCCCTGCCTTTAGTATTTTTGCTTTATGACCTTGCAATTAATATTAGGATTAACGATTCCTTCAATCGTTGTTTTGTTGGCTGTATTCCTCATGTTCAGGCAATACTTCCAACATCAGACTCAAATCAAAGTGCTATCTCTCAAACAGGAGCGTGCACAAATCACTTTACCGCTCAGATTACAAGCCTTTGAGCGATTAACCTTGCTCTGTGAGCGGATTGATCTTCCTGATCTCGTCCTTCGATTGAAAACACCGGGCGCCAATGCCGGCGCTTTACGATCCGCTTTGCTTTTAGCCATTCAACAGGAATTTGAACATAATCTTACACAACAATTATATGTATCCTCTGAGTTATGGCAGATCCTGATAAAAGCAAAAGATAAAACTATGGATCTCATCACCATTGCTTCAGACGGTATAGATCCAAAAGCAAGTGCAGATGCTTATGCCAGCAAATTAATTACTATCGCGTATGAGGAAGAAGCACTTCCTTCCCATATCGCCAAGAGAGCGATTAAAACTGAATCTTCCTTATGGCTCTAAAAACAATTTCTCCCGTTCTGGTTGTTCTGACTAGTTTACTTCTGAGCTGTGCTCCGATGCAGCACATCAGCAAGACGGAGGTCAGTTACCAAACTGTAGATACCGGTCAGGAGCAAATCACAAGTACAGCGATCGATGATATCATTGCGCCTTATAAGGACCAGATCAACGCAGAGATGAATGAAGTGATTGGCATAGTAGCAAGTGAACTGACCAAAGGAAAACCAGAGTCTAAACTAGGCAACTTTGTTTGCGATGCTATGTTGGCCGGAGCATTAAAAGAAGATCCGGACGTGGCTTTTGCAATGGCCAATTATGGTGGTCTCAGGATACCCTATATTACAGCCGGCCCTCTGACCAAAGGACAGATCTTTGAACTGAGTCCTTTCGACAATTTACTGGTCATTGTTGAGATACCGGGAGATGTTCTTGACTCATTGATGTATCACATTGCCTCTGTCGGGGGATGGCCGGTGAGCAGTGGACTAAAAATGAAAATAGATAATGGTGTTTTGGTGGATTACACAGTAAAAGGGCAACAGGCCAACGCTTCCACCATATATAAAGTAGCGCTCCCCGATTATATTGCGGATGGTGGCGATGGATTAAAAGAACTCATTCCTTTGGAAAGATCCCAATCCGGCCGACTTGTTCGCGATATTATTATGGCGTATGCCATGGAGATGACACAAAAAGGAAAAGAAATTGATGCACAGATAGAAGGAAGAATTATTAATGTTAAATAAGTTAATGTCGTATGTGGTCAAGGAGAAGTTTTCTAAATAAAACAGCTGGTGCAGGTGCTGCACTGATGATTCCGGGGTGGGCTCGATCGTCAGATCTCATCAGTGAAGCACATACAAAGCTCGTCATCCTTCATACGAATGATGTCCACAGCCGAATAGAACCATTCCCAAACGATGGCTCGCGAAATGCCGGACTCGGAGGTGCATCCCTAAGAGCAGAGATGATCAAACAAATCCGAAGTGAAAATGAACATGTGTTGTTATTGGATTCCGGCGACATCTTTCAAGGCACACCTTACTTCAATTTTTTTCTTGGCGAACTGGAATTTAAATTAATGTCTGCCATGGGATATGATGCTGCCACGATTGGCAATCATGATTTTGATGGCGGTTTGGAGAATCTTGAAAAGCAAATCAGAGAGCACTCCAGTTTTCCGATCATCATCGCCAATTACGATTTCAGTGATACCGTGATGCACGACCGACATATTAAACGAAAAGTCATTCAGAAAGGAGATATAAAAATTGGCATTACCGGTGTGGGGGTAGAACTTGATGGTTTGGTCCCTAAAACCCTTTACCAACAAACGCAATACCTTGATCCAATAGCTCATGCTACTGAGCAAGCCAACATATTAAAGCATGATGAAAAATGTGATCTGGTCATATGTCTTTCTCATTTAGGGTATAAGTACAACTCTTCCAAAGTCGATGATCACAAACTTGCACAAAACAGTAAGTCGATAGATGTCATTCTGGGAGGGCATACCCACACGTTTATGAATGAACCTGACTACCTGAGAAATAAAGAAGGTAAAAATGTCATTGTGCATCAGGTGGGTTGGGCAGGCATACGATTAGGTAAAATTGATATCTCCTTTGAAAAAAACAAGCCGGGGAAATGCATTTCATGTGAAGGTATTTGGGTCAAAGAGGGCTAATTCAAATCATTATTTCTTTAATTAAAATGTATTCTGCAATTGATTGTCAGTAGTTTACTGAACTGCAATAAATAAATATATAAAGCACTGCGATATAATATTTTATAACTATATTTAGGATTATCAATAAAAATATTGGCAGGACTCCTGATCCACCAATATTTTTTTGATCTTTGTCGACTGCCGAACATCAGCAAAACCAACAAATAATCATGAACTCAACAGCTAATCCTTACGCTATCTGTCTCCTGAAAAAGACGTTTGGAAAAGCTTTTAGAGTCTTTCAATAACCTCTAAGAGCTTAAAGAATAATGATGCAAGACTGCAATGCAGTATGGAATGGTTGTCTAAGCGTAATTCGTGAAGAGATCAGTGAGCAAAGTTTCAAAACATGGTTTGAACCGATTCGACCTATTCGCCTGCAAGAAAATACGCTGACCCTTCAAGTACCTAACCGATTTTTCTTTGAGTGGCTGGAAGAGCACTATATTCCTGTTTTACGAAAATCAATTCGTCAGACGCTGGGGCCTAATGCTCATCTGGAATACAACTACACGAAAGATGATCCGTGGGAAAAGAATGGCAAACGCAAACAACCGGCTGCCTTCACCCCCAATACAAAATCAGAAGTTGAAAAAGATATCCGCAATCCATTTGTGATTCCGGGTATCAAGCGACTCAAGATTGATCCACAGCTTAATACGACGTACACATTTGAAAACTTAATCGTTGGGGATTGCAACCGACTGGCTTGTTCTGCGGCAGAAGCTATTGCCAACAATCCGGGTGGGACAGCTTTCAATCCGCTTTTTCTTTTTGGCGATGTCGGCCTTGGAAAAACGCACCTTGCACAGGCTATTGGCAATGCGGTCATCAAACAGCGGGAAGATAAAACGGTGCTGTACGTTAGTTCAGAAAAATTTACAAATCAAATCATTGAAGCGATCAAGAATAACGCCGTCAGTGATTTCACGAATTTCTATCAACTTGTCAATGTACTGATCATTGATGATATTCAGTTTCTCGCCGGCAAACAAAAAACACAGGAGATATTCTTTCACATCTTCAATCAACTGCATCAGAGCGGAAACCAAATTGTTCTGACTTCTGATCGCGCACCGAAAGATCTGCAGGGGATGGAAGAACGGCTCATCAGTCGATTCAAATGGGGATTATCTGCAGATCTGCAGGCGCCTGATTATGAAACAATGATGGCCATTCTCGAATACAAATCCAATCATGCAGGCATCACTTTCACTCCGGAAGTCAAACACTATATCTGCGATAATATTCGCCATAATATTCGTGAGTTGGAAGGCGTAATTGTCAATCTGATTGCACATGCTTCGCTGACCAAAAAGGAGATTGATCTCGAACTTGCACAAAAGGTGATTTATAATGTGGTCATCAATACCGGCAATGTGATCACTATGGATCATATCAAAAAGTGTGTCGCAGATCATTATGAAGTACCGATCGACAAACTAAAATCACAAACGCGAAAGCGCAATGTGGTTTTAGCCCGACAACTCTCCATGTATTTCGCCAAGAATATTACGAATCACTCTTTAAAAGCGATTGGGGATAGTTTTGGTGGCAGAGATCACAGCACCGTCATCTACAGTGTCCGTGCCGTCAATGATATGATTGATACCAATGCGGAGTTCAAGCGCACAGTGAAGGATATTGAGAAGAAGCTTCGCCAGCCGGCGAACTAAAAGCATGGGGCATAGAGCGAAGGGCGAAGGGCTTTGTTCAATTACGAATTTCAAATTACGAATTACGATTTTTTTTCTTTTGTCGGAAATACAAAATTAAAGAGTGCGTCTCTGCCTCTGCGTGATATTTCTGCAAGTGAGTGGTGAGTGGTGAGTGGTGAGTGGTGAGTGGAAAATAACTACTCTTCGTTTTTCCCTTTTTTTCATTGCGTCTTTGCGAGAAAATAGACGCGAGACTTAACCTTTTCTCACATTCGATACAAAATATAAACCTTATAACCTCCTA
>JAHEAR010000001.1:182700-249268 GCA_024642665.1 Bacteroidota bacterium | reverse complement strand
GTTACCACTGATTTCATCATATCCACTTCCTATTGAAGTAGTATCAAGATACCGTGTTTGTGCATATTTGATTTCTGCAGTCAGGTTGCGAATGCCTTTGTACCGTACATTGATGTAAAATCTTGCGCCCTGATCATCAAAGGCAGGAATGGAGTAGTAGTACGTCAAATCATTTTCATATGTATAGACTCGCGTATCATAGCTATCCGTATCAAAAATACTCACACGAGCGCTGAATGACCATGGAGACCCAATAGGTTTATAAATGAAGTCCTGGTAAATGAGAAATCCGGTTTGGCGCACATTTTGAATCGAGTAGTAAGTCCATTCCAGTCGTGTACGCAATTGAACTTCCTTCGTGAGAATATTCTGAATGTGTAATCTTGCCTGTGATCTGTGTTGATCAACCACTTCAGCAATAGCACTACCGGTTGGTCGGGAGTTGATACCTGTAGTTTTAGATCGAAATTGACCATATATCTCAAGTCTGCGTTTGGCGGTATAAGTAGTTCTGATAAAATATTCTTTGCCCTCCGTCGGTTGATCAATATTGAATCTGAGCCATGGATGTGACCAGATATCCTGGTAGATTTGAATTTTCCATTTGGGGGTTGGTGTTATTTCCAATCCTGTATAGATGCCTATTTCATTATTCGCAAGAGAGCCTTCCCCAAAAGCATTTGGTGTCAGGGCCTGATAATCTCTTGCATAGGATCGGAATAAGACGGCGGCGGAAATATGCTTGTCTATCCCGGCCAGTAATCCATTGAGTGTTGCGATAGCCCCGTTGTCACTCATCGCTGTTTCACCAAAGAAATGAAAGCCTCCGAACCATATACCGTAATCGATACTGGCATTCGAAATCTGCTTTCCGTTAAAATAGTATTGATTGTACAAATCCGGATTTCTGTTGAGGGATTTGCTTAATCGACTATGCAGCGCATTAAAACCAATATGCGTTTTCCGTCGGGTGTAGGCTATACTGATACCTCCTTGCGTAAGGTCGATAGCGTCTTCGTCTGCAATTTCGCCCTTGGTGCGGTGTAAGTTTGAGGTTTGAAGACTGGAAATATCATCTTGTATATCGGAGATTTCACCATCTATGCGGATGGTGTCTGTCAGCAGATTACCATCTCGTTTGTGTGCGCTTCCTAATAAAGTTATGGTGAGATGATCTATGGGTCGGATGGAAACTGCGACCCCTCGGAGAAAATTATTTTCTTCGACAGATCGATAGGCACGCAAAGGAATACCGGTTCTTTTGACATCGACGACAAAGCTGCTTTTACCTGCACCAAAACCAGAGTGCATGATGAGCCCCTGCCCAAAATTTGCATTGAAGTCACCAATCATAATGGCCTTAAGCCATGGCTTGTAATTTTCCAGTGCAATATGAAAGGAATAGAAATCAAAACCGGCCGGATTGGACCCTTTGAAAAAAGCTTCCCCGGCATCCTTTTCCATCGTCACACCATAGCTCAGGGTATTTCCGTTTCGATGGCGATATCTTAAATATAATTTATCAGGACTGCCTTCAAAAGCAGGTACTTTTTCTCTGTAGCCCCGTGATTCCTGAAGCGTTCTTCCCGCGCGAATGAAAAGTTCATTTTGTCCATGAGCAAACAAGTCGCCAAAAGGTACTGCACGCGTCTCTACCATTCTGCCCGGTACTTGAGCAACTTCATTAAGTAGTCGGATGACATCCGGTTCGAAACCGGGAATAGATTGTAATTCCAGCATATCGAGCAAAGGCCCATTTTGAAGAATATGATGCTGAAGATTTCTATACGCCAGTTCTGAAATTATTTTCCATTGTAGGAGTGCAGAAGTTTCGGGGGAGTTGATATCTATAGGGGAGCGTACCCAAATATCAATCTGGCTGCCAAGTTCTGTGTAGTCAAATTCATCTCCGCCATCCTCATTTTCTGTTACAATCTCCAGAAATTGGGCTAGGTATTCGTCAGTGATTTGGGCGTTGATTACACTTGCACAAAAAAACAGGAAGACTAGTCCTGCAAGTTTAAGAGGTATGTTGGTCTGAAATCGCACCAATGGCGAAAATAGGGTTTTCAAGCTTGCCTGTGAAGCTATCTTGTTAAAATGAAAAAAGGCTAACCAGTTCTACCGGTTAGCCTTTTTCTATTTTTTAGTGAAAGTTATTCTTATGTAGTCACTAAGGATTCAGCACGAACTGTTTTAATGATTCTGGAAGCTACCATATAGGGATCAGCATTGGAAGCAGGTCTTCTGTCTTCGAGATAGCCTTTCCAGCCATTGGTGGCTGTATGCACCGGAATTCGGATAGAAGCACCACGATCACTGACACCATAGCTGAACGTGTGCATGGACTGTGTTTCATGCATGCCTGTCAGGCGCATATGGTTGTCTGAGCCATATACTTCAATATGCTCTTTGTGAACTGCTCTGAAGTTTTCACAGATTGATTCAAATAATTCTTTGCCACCTACTTCTCGCATTTCTTTGTTTGAGAAATTGACGTGCATTCCGGATCCATTCCAATCGCCTTTAACCGGTTTTGGATGAATATTGATCAGTACACCATATTTTTCGGAGATGCGATAGAGCAAATAACGACTAAGGACCATTTCGTCAGCAGCTTTTTTACCTCCTTTGGCAAATACCTGATATTCCCACTGACCTAGTAATACTTCTGCATTGATTCCTGAAATCCCGATACCGGCATCCAGGCAAGCATCCATATGCTCTTCCACCATATCTCTTCCGGCAACGTTTGTATGCCCTACTGCGCAGTAATAGGGTCCTTGTGGTGCAGGGTATCCATCTTTTGGAAAACCTAGTGGCTTTCCTTCTGATTCGATGACATATTCCTGCTCATACCCAAACCAGAAATCTTCTGTATTGTCCGGAATCAGATGTCTCATGTTTGTTTCATGAGGTGTACCATCTGCATTATAAACTTCACAAACAACTAACCAGGCATTTTTGCGCTGTGGATCCGGATAAGCAGCTACTGGTTTCAATAAGCAATCAGAAAAATGACCGTTTGCCTGCATGGTACTGCTACCATCAAATGACCACTCAGGAAGAACCTTCGTATCTCCGTCGAAACTGGCCATTTCGATAACTTTGGTTTTGCTTCTAAGTGTTGCTTCCGGTTTTTTACCGTCAAGCCAGATGTACTCAAATTTTAGCTTAGCCATAGTGTTTAAGTTGTTTTTGTGATTACAAATAAATGTTTTCTTCAATATGTGGTGTAAACATAAGGTCACTTCTTATGGTATTACTTTTAAATATTTCCAATAACGTTATAGCTAAAGTGGTATAAAATCATACATTTGTATGTAAATCAGTTATTTGTAATACCATTTATTGTTATGCCCATAGCCCAATCAGAGCAATTATTTACTATTATCAAGTCGCTGACCAAAGCAGAGAAGCGAAATTTCAGACTGTATGTCCAGCGATTACAGAGTAACGAGGATGTCCTGTATGTCCGATTATTTGACATTCTGGACAAAGCGGAAGAATATGATGAACGCGATGTATTGAAAAAGCTGGGGGATATCAGTAAATCCCAATTTGTCAACATAAAACGACATCTCTATACCCAGGTCCTTAAAAGCTTAAGACTGATCTTTGAGAATATTGAATCCATCAAAGTAAGGGAGCAAATTGATTTTTCCCACATCCTGTACAACAAAGGACTTTACCTGCAATCAAATAAATTATTGGATCGCATCAAGGAAATGTTGCCTGAAAGCGGTCATGATCTCCTGCGCCTTGAGATTATCGAGTTTCAGAAGTTTATTGAAGAACGTCATATCACAAGGAGTCGGAAAAAGTCAGGCAAGGTTCAATCCCTGCTGACAGAATCAGAAAATCAGGAAGCCAGAGTTTCCAATATCGTTCTGCTCAGTAATCTGAAGATAAAAATTCATGGCTGGTATATTGAAACAGGCCATGTCAGAGATCAAAAAGATCATTATCAGTTGCAAACGTATTTTGATTCAGAATTGCGTAAAGTAAGAATCACAGATTTATCTCTCGTAGAGGATATTTATTTGCAGCAGAGTTATATGTGGTTTTATTATATCATGCTTGATTTTGAGAATTGTCATAAACACGCAGCCGCCTGGGTAAAAGCATTTGATGACAATCCATCGTATATGCGTGAGGATCCTGTCCTTTATATGAGAGGGATATCTTATCAATTGACATCCCTGTACAGTATGCGCGACTATAAGCGCTATATCACCGTGTTGGAGAAGTTTGAACAGTTTACCATATCCCATGAAAAGTATTTTGATATGACGGGGCAAATCATAAGTTTTCTCTATCTCTATACAGCGAAAATTAATCGTCACTTTATTGTCGGTACCTTTGAAGAGGGTTTGAAATTAGAGCCGGAAATCAACAGAATGATTAAAAAGTTTGGTCGCTTTATTGATATTCATCGCATCATGGTATTCAATTATAAAACAGCATGGCTGGCGATGGGGTCCGGACAATTGGGATTATGTATTGAGTATCTCAACAAAATCATCAACCTCCAATCTGCAGGACACCTGCGCACGGATATTCAGTGTTATGCCAGACTGATGCATTTGATGGCCCATTTTGAATTGGGGCATTACAATCTTCTGGAACATCTGGTGGAAAGTGTAGGTCGATTTTTTAGTAAAATGAGAGATCTGAATGAAGTTCAAAAAGTACTTTTTCAGTTTTTTAGAAATAATCTTGATGTGAAAGACAAGGATATGAAGCAAAGTCTGCACACCTTAAAAAAAGAGATTATTCGATTGGAACTCAATCCCTACGAAGGCAGGACATTTCATCATTTGGATATTGTGTCATGGATTGATAGTCGAATACGCGGGGTGACGATAGGACAGGTCATTGGCGAACGATTTACAATGATTGAGTAGATATTTGCAGCCACAGCTGTCCGGGATATTTGAAATTGAGAAGGAATTCTATTGATATTCAGATTCTTTAACATCACCGTCAGCCAATTTAGAATATTACCCCCTTTGCCCCCTACAGGGGGTACCTATTTTCAAAACTACAGTATATCAAGGAGATTCGTCTTGCTCACCTGTTTGAATCACTGATTAGGCTGATCGAACCGATTTATTTTCCCCTTGGGAAAATGATTTTTTTGTTGGTTTGCAGAAATTTTAGGCTAATTTGAAAACCTGTCACGCAAAACTGTATGAGCACCCTGACTATCTTCTATTTCCGTTCGTAAGCGGAAATAGAAAGAAATGTGAAATCGAATATAAAGTAACCTTGTGCCTCAAACAAAGATCGGAACACAAAGCGAGTTTTTTGCGTGACTAGACTTTTTGGTTACTTTTTTGGCGATGAAAAAAGTAACAGATCTGTGCCTTTTAATTACCCTGATTTTGCCAATAATTCCGTACCGGAAAAGTAACAAGAATGTTGTCTGGACATTGAGTTCGCAAGTGATCAAAATTTATTTTGGACACGTATAATTTGCGGCATAAATGTCAGTTGGCAAAATCAACCTATCTTAATCGCTTACTTCAATCCAAACAAAGCATAAACATGAGTAAAATTATTGTCCTGGGAGGAGGAATGGTGGGAAGCGCTATCGCATTGGACTTGACCAAAAGACATGACGTTACTTTGTCCGACATAAGTGAGGCGCGACTTGCTCATGTTAAACAGAAGAATGAAAAACTAATCATCCTTGCGTTAGATGTAACAAACCTGGCTTCATTGAAAGAGGCTATAGAACCATTTGATTTGGTGGTGTGCGCTGTTCCGGGATTTCTTGGTTTTAAGACGCTGCGAGCCATTATTGAAGCCGGGAAAAATGTGGTAGATATCTCTTTTTTTCCTGAAGATGCATTCGAGCTTGCTGCGCTTGCGAAAGCGAACAACGTCACTGCGATTGTGGATTGTGGTGTGGCACCGGGTATGGACAACATCATACTGGGCAGATACAATGAACTCATGTCCATTACTCATTTTGAATGTCTGGTGGGAGGGTTGCCTAAAGTGAAAAAATGGCCTTTTTATTATAAAGCGCCATTTTCTCCGGTAGATGTGATCGAGGAGTATACCCGACCTGCGCGTTATGTAGAAAATGGTACGTTAGTGACGCGCGATGCCCTAACCGATTGTACATATGTGGAGTTTAATCGGGTGGGAACCCTGGAGTCTTTTAATTCGGACGGACTGCGATCTATTTTGTTTACGATGTCCCATATTCCAAATATGGTTGAGAAAACACTTCGGTATCCGGGACATGTGGATGCGATTATGACCCTCAAGGAGAGCGGTTTTTTCTCCATCACACCTGTGGATGTGAATGGGCAGAATATAGCACCATTGGATTTTACCAGCCGAATACTTTTCAAAGAATGGAAACTAGGGGAGGAGGAAGAAGAAATTACAGTGATGCGCATTACCGTGAAAGGAAAAAATGGCGCAGGAGAAACGGTCGAAGTTGTGTACGATCTGCATGATGAGTATGATGCGCCAACACGGACTTCTTCTATGGCTCGTACTACCGGGTATACCGCTACCGCTGCCGTCAATATGTTCCTGGAGGGGTTGTTTAAGGAAAAAGGGGTGTTTCCGCCTGAATGGGTCGGAGCAAAGGAGGAGTGCTTTAATTACATCATGCAATACCTTGCGGAAAGAGGTGTCAACTACAAAAAGACGACTAGAAAAATAAACGAGTAGCCATTTAGCATTCTGGTTCAGCAGGATTTTGCTTAACATTGCCCCGCGATGCGTTTACGAACTTTCATGATGATCCTGGGATTTGTCCTGTTTATCCTGGGTATGCTTTCTTTAGTACTGATATTAATCGGTGCTAATTTTACCTATCTGGCCTGGATGGACAAACCGGGGAGTCCTCGCGGATTACTGATTAGACTCTTGATGATTGGAGGCGGATTAATTATAAGCTATATGGCGCTCAACCCGGGCAGTGATGACGATCAGGAAACTACACCCGATCAGTAAACACTTCAGGTACGATGGCCATAGCTTCCACGAATGCCTCCTGATTTAGTCCGGTAAAAATATTATTTTCATCAAAATAGCTGACCATATTTTCTGTCGGCATATTTCCGGTCAATTCGTCTTTCGCCATCGGGCACCCGCCATAGCCCTTCATCGCGGAATCAAATCGACGGCAGCCACTGGTATAAGCGGCTTCAATTTTTTCTCTCCAATTATGTGATTGCGTGTGCAGGTGAGCGCCAAATTCAACATCGGGATAAGGAGGAATCAGATTGGAAAATAAATATTCTATATTCTCCGGATTGGATACACCAATCGTGTCGGATAAAGCCATGATTTTAATATCCAGCTCAGCCAGATGATCCACCCAACTTTGTACGATTTCCACATTCCAGGGGTCGCCATATGGATTGCCAAATCCCATCGACAGATAAACTACTAATCGCCTGTTATAAGCAAAACAAAGTTCCTGTATTTCGGCTACCCGGCTGAGAGATTCTTCTATCGTAGCATTGGTGTTGCGCAACTGGAATGTTTCAGAAACAGAAAAAGGATATCCCAGATAAGAGACTTGTTCAAATTGAAGCGCATCCATGGCGCCTCTTTTATTGGCAACAATGGCTAATAACTTTGTTTTGCTTTCCGACACATCAAGTAAGGATAATAATTCACCGGTATCTCGCATTTGAGGAATCGCCTTCGGTGAGACAAATGATCCAAAGTCAATGGTGTCAAATCCTACCTTTAGCAAACTGTTGATATACTTTGCCTTCAATTCGGTGGGTACGAATTGGTGCAAGCCTTGCATAGCGTCTCTTGGGCATTCAACAATCTTAAGCATCAGGACGTAAAAATAGGGTATTTAGGTTTAGGTATCGAAATTGGGATTTATAAAGGTATAAAGCAAAACTGCAGTCCAAATGTTTTAAATTTAGTACCAAATAGTTTAAATATGCGACCGATCGATCAACTTCTTCAGGAATATGGTGCAAGCCATCAGGATGCTACTAACAAGTTTATTCACTGGATTTGTGTTCCGGCGATCATGTTCAGTCTTGTAACCATGCTCTTTTCGATCCCTTTTTTTACGGAACGGACATTGTTTGCCAACTGGGCTTTTGTCTTTTTGGTGGCAGCGCTGATGTACTATTTCAGATTGTCTTTTGTGATGTTTCTTGGTTTCATCGTGGTAGGTGGATTATTTCTGTGGGGATCTTCGTCACTTTATGTTGTGCTTGCTGAAGATGCTGGAAAATTGGCGTTGTATGCGATTGCAATTTTCGTTATAGCCTGGATTGGACAATTTATCGGCCACAAGATCGAGGGTAAGAAACCATCATTTTTGAAAGATCTGCAGTTTCTGTTGATAGGCCCGGCATGGCTGATGCATTTTATTTTTCAGAAAATTGGGGTGAGGTATTGAAGGCGGAAAGGTAGAAAGGAAAGTAAAAAAAAGTAGGACTTAAGATATAGATACCCTGGAACCTTAGAGATCAATTTTTTTCGTTGATGGCGTTTGCTCCACCAACATGAGTGACTTGGTTGAATATAACATTGCGCCTTTACGAGAAATAATTTTTGCAGTTGATTTGCCTGGATCAAATGTTGTACTAACCTCATAACCTGATTATAGGATTGCGCTCTTGCTTGGTCCCGCCAAGCGGAAAAAGCCCTCCGCTAACAAATAAACCCTTATTGGGTTTTGTGTAACTGCCGATTTTATCTTGACATATTAAAAGGTTAAATTGATTCTAAGGGTTTAAGATTATTTAAGACAGCTATCAGTTTTTAAGCCCTGCAAAACGCTTCAGGTAGCGGAAGGGTTCATCCCCTGGCAATAGGGCATTGTTGGAGTTGACTCACCCTCATTACGCAGTTTTTTATTGAACACCTATACGAAAGTTAAATTAACCTTCTAATCTCCTAACCTATAAACCTTTCATCAAACTATTAAATAAACTAAACCTTCTCACAACAACAAACGCCCACGGCGTGCTGTGCTAAACCCTCTAAACACACTCAATCTTCGAGTACATCATTATCTTCCAGCCCAAGCCGGGCTGCAATCTTATACCGATTGCGATTGGGGGAGTTACGGCTGATCATCTCTGCGAGAAAACCTGTAAGGAACAATTGTGAACCGATGATCAATGTGAGAATTCCAAAAAAGAAAACAGGTCTGTCAGAAATCCGGACGATATCCATAGTGATTTTAAGGAAACTCAAATAGGCAAGAATACCAAAACCTACTGCGAAAAAAAGGACACCCAGCGTGCCAAATAAATGCATTGGTCGTTTAGCGAACTTGCCAACAAACATGATTGAAAGAATATCTAAAAAGCCATTAAGCATGCGCTCCCAGCCAAATTTACTGTAACCGAATTTTCTGGGTTGGTGCTGCACTACTTTTTCGCCAATACGTTTAAAGCCGGCCCATTTGGCGATCACCGGAATGTAGCGATGCATTTCTCCGTAGACCTCGATATTTTTAACTACTTCATTTTTATACGCTTTCAGGCCACAGTTGAAATCATGCAGTTTGATACCGCTGGCCCAACGTGTGACGCCATTGAAAAACTTTGATGGAAGGGTTTTACCGATTGGATCTTTCCGGTCTTTCTTCCAGCCGCTGACCAGATCGTAGTTGTCGTCATTGATCATTTTCATCAATGCAGGGATTTCTTCCGGCGAATCCTGGAGATCTGCATCCATGGTGACCACAACCTTACCGGTGGCTGCTTCGAATCCTTTCTGAAGGGCGGCGGACTTGCCATAGTTTCTTCGGAAGCGGATGCCTTTAACCCAGGGATATTTTTGTTGGAGAGAACAAGTGACGTCCCAGGTTTTATCATCACTACCATCGTCAATGACAATAGCTTCGATTTGCTCAATGTGATTGGCTTTGACGACGCGGTCAATCCATGCCATCAATTCGGGCAGGGATTCTTCTTCGTTAAACGTTGGAATGATTAACGATAAATCAAGCGTGTCCTCTGTCATAATTTTTGCTAATCCTCAGTAATAACAGGTGGTGCATCTACTTTGAGAAGAGCAGAGGCAATTAATGACTTAATTATACCCCAGATGATGACGGATACCGCCGCGATCAAACTCATAAAAAGTGGATTCATCATGTATCCCATCCATTGTCTGGCTAACGCCATCTGTTCTTCCGGCATATTTTCCTCTTCATATTGGGCTTCTGTCATGGCTATGACTCTGTCGATTAATCCCGGATCAATGAAGGCTACATAGACATAGGTGAATACGGCTGATATGATACAGGCAATGAGCGCAATACCCATCCCTGATTTAAATCCCTGGCCAAAAGTCAGAAAACCATTCCACTGCGTATCCCGTAATTCCTTAATGCCAAGGTAAATAGTGAAAAAAGTAGCGGCCAGAATCAGTGTGTTCATCAGCAAACCTATCATGCTGAAACCTCCTCCTTCCTGCAGTCCTAACATATTAGTAATCAGCGAAAAGATTACATACACCATACCGGTGATCAATCCCCATTTCATTGTTGTAGACATATTTCGTTTAGTTTTGATTGGATGGACAATCTTCAAATATATTAATTTAGAAAGACATGGTCCCCGATAACCGTACCTATGACCTTTCCTGTAAAAGCAGTTCCTTTCAATGCATCATTATGCGACAATGAATGCTTAGTGCCACCATAGCTCCAATCCGTGTCCGGATCAAATAAGGTAAGTTCGGCTTTCTGCCCTTTGCTAATCTGAGGCAGCGGAATACCCAAAATATTTCTCGGACCTGAACAGAATTTATTGATGATATCCTCAATCGACATGACTTCCCGAAGCGCAGTATGCGCAGCAGCGAAAGCTGTTTCTAAGCCGATGGAACCAAAAGAGGCATATGTAAATTCGCATTCTTTTGTTTCAACTTCCATAGGTTGATGGATTGAAGATATGTGATCAATTGTGCCGTCTTTTAATCCTTTAATCAGCGCTTTTTTATCTTTTTGAGTGCGAAAAGGTGGAAGCACTTTCAAATGGCTATTAAAGTCGCCGACATCTATATCTTCCAGCATCAGATGCATCGCCGGAATATCAGCCGTGATTTTTAATCTTTCATTACGTGCGCGTTGAATGATCGGTAAAGAAGCGGCCGATGATATCGCATGGAAGTGTAATCTTGATCCGGTATAAGCAACTAACTGGATATCGCGCTGTACCGTGATTTCTTCACCTACAGAAGGAATTCCTGTGAGGCCCATGGATGCGCTGACAGCGCCTTCATGCATTTGACCATTGACCGTTACACTGCGGTCCAGCGGGAAATCAATGATGAGCGAGTTGTATGGAATAACATATTCCAAAGCTCTGGTCAGTAAACTTGTTTCCAATGGATTTTCTCGACCATCGCTAAATGCAACAGCTCCGGCGTGGATCATGTCGATAATTTCGGACAAATCATGGCCTTCCAGATCATGCGATACGGCCCCGATCGGATAGAGTTTGACTGCAATCGTTGGATTGAGCTGTTGGATATATTCAATTTCTAATCGACTATGTATCGGTGGGTTGGTCCTGGGAAAGGTAGCTAAAGCCGTATATCCGCCGGCACGCGCTGCTTTTCCAAGTGATTCATATGTTTCGCGATATTCAAATCCCGGCTGGCCACATTGTGCGCCGATGTCCAGCCATCCCGGGGAAACGTGGAGATTTTTTGATTCGATGATCTTCGCCTTACTGTCCGTGATTGATTTGGCAATATTCGTAATAAGGCCATGCTCTATCAGGATATCTTTTTTGGTGGAAGTGGCTGATCCCGGCTGAAGTATTGTTGCTTTTTTGATTAATAGTTTCATACCCGTTTAATAAAAAGATTCAATAAGCTGAAGGTGTCCGGTTATCCATTTTTCCAAAGGCGTATGAGTGCGATCTCTGCACCTAAAAATAAAAGCCCGAAAAGAATGCACCATTTCCAAAGTAATTTTCCCTGTCTGTTTGATTCAATGAGTTGTGTAAAGTTAGTTTCTTCTGCTTCATCCCATATCACGAGGCCAGCATTATTCGAATTCGCATCAAAATCTGTGATGGCCAGATTAGATTCTCTTCTGTCATAGTTAAACGCAAGAGCGGCAATCAAAGCATCATTTTGTATGAGTTGATAGATGCCGGAGGATAGCACCTGCCCGGAGACATCAATCAGCATTTTGGTTCCCATGGGAGATATCCCCGGAATAAATTCAGATGCACCTGAAATTGTAATCGGATTGCGTTGATCCAAAAGGGATTTGTCTATTGGGACAAGATTATCAATACCTATCGTGTAAGAAAGTTTCTTCGTGTCGCTGGTGTACAATGTCAGATTATACAATAATGGAACAAATATCTCCGGTTGAATCGCCAGATTATTGATTTCTTCTTCTAATGATGAGGATAGCACACAAAACGCTCCTTTGCCGGGCGTATAGAAGGTCAGCAAATCACCTCCATCCCTGAATGTCAGCAAGGACTCACCTTTGGAGCCAGCGTTGGAGGTGGGAAAGGAAGCAGTAACTTTTGGCAATCGCATATTGGGACGAAGGCGATTGAAAACACCCTTGTACATAAATGCTTCGCTATTCAGCCTGCCGACATCCCGATCACGGACCGTCCAGGGTGAAAATTCTCTGGCCCCTAATTCTTTTAGTAAAGCATTGTACTGGTCGAGCGGACCATCAGTAGCCGGTACAAACAATACATTGCCTCCTTCTTCTACATATTTTTTTAAACCGGCAATCAGCCCGGAAGGTATAGACAACAATTCATCCAGAATAATTAAATGAAACTCCTGAAAGCGAGCATAAGGGATATTATTGGCTAACGAAGTTTCTACTTTAAAATAATCGGGATCGGCAAAGACAGCGGAGATTTTTTTATTTTCTGATCGCTCATTGATGTTCAGGATATGCAGATTTTCGGCTACATAAAAACTCAAAAAATAGGTGTCATCAAAGGTCACCGGATAATCACTGATGCGAATAGCTACGGTATGCCATCCGGTCGTAAGAATAGTAATGTTGGCCGTATCTAAAAGAATCTGTCCCGCTAATACATCTATAGTTCCTTCAGGTCGCTCCTGGCCATCGAGGCCTATATTGACGCGGATATTGTCCGCATCATCTGCGGCGTAATTATGGATGGTGAAAAGCAGTGAGGATGTTTGGTTGAGGGATTGAACCGGCGATACAAACCATGCGCTGTCAATAGCTATGTTTTTTTCGCGTACTCCGTGCATCGGAAGCAGGTTGATCGTATACAATGAATCCTGTGATGCTAAGTCATAAATGGATGTTTGAAAATCTGAAATCATCCAGGAAACCGGATTTCCTTCTTCTCTTGAAAAGGATTGCTTTTGTCTTGCGGCAACAATAGATAATGGCTTAACCAAAGGCGTGTAATCCATCTCTTCGATTCGGACTAAAGCCTCATCTCTGCTGATCCACTGACTTTGTGAAGGCGATAATTCGTGACCAAGCACCTGAAAATGATCTTCCTGTCCATAGCCGAGTATGACTTCTTTTGCTTTTTGACGAGATCGGTCAAATAAAGAGAGGTCCTTGCCAAAAGATTGCATGGAAAAGGAATTGTCCACAAATACACTGACATTTCGAATACCTGCCCGGATAGATTCATTCATCGGGATAAAGGGCTGAGCAAATGCCATAATAATGCTTGCCATGGCCAATAGACGGGCGATCAGGATCAATATATTGCGTAGGCGATTTCGCGCTGAAGTCTCTTCCTTTACTTCACGAAGGAAGCGTAAATTGCTGAAATAGACCTTTTTATATCGGCGAAAATAAAAAAGGTGAAGGATGATCGGAATGGAAAGTGCGGTCAACGCCCACAGAAAAGCCGGATATAGAAACTGCATCGTGTGCCAAAGATAGTTCTCAGAAAGTCATTAAAAAAAGAAAAGCCTGCAGTCGACATCAACTGCAGGCTTTTTTTAGACTTGTTCGGCCAATTAAATGACCGAATTATACTATTGAACAACAATCTGACGAGCGGCGATGCCCTCATCAAATTGTAACCTTAAGACATATTGGCCCGGAGGGTAATGATTGACTTTAAGGTTATAATAATTGTTATTAATGCCGGAATGCGTGTCGATCAATGAACCTTTCAGGTCATACACGCTGATACTTCGGATCGGATATTCTTTTCGAACACCAATAAATACTTCACTGGAAGTTGGATTTGGGTAGGTCACCAGATCGATTTGCTGAATATCAACTAAATCTTTGGTGCCGGTTAATTCAGCCAAATTTAAAGTGCTGTATAGCCGTGGCAGAACATACGCAAATATGCTGTCAATATATAAGAAGGCCTTTTCACGGGTCATATCAGGATTCGTCTGATAGCCTGTAGCGCTGTTCGCATTGGTTAATGGATCCCAATATTGCCATGGCGCACTATCAAATGGGCCACCGGTACCATAAATAGGATATAAGCCTTCATATCCATCATTACGGGCATTAACACTGGCAGTCACTTCTTCCTGAAATGATGTAACATGGTGCGGGTTAAGTGTGGCATTATTTCCATAGTCATTCGCCAGTTTTTGCACCAGATAAGAGCCCTGTACCTCCACGACCTCAAGATTAACAACCGGTACTAATACGAGACCTTCCACATAAGGTGCAAAAGGGTCATACGGACATTGTATGGATATGGTCGGGGGTTGCCCCGGATCTATCCAGGCAGTATCTGCAATGGCACCTCCCAGATTGACGGAAGCTGCAAAGGATGAACTATAACCAACATGATTTGGATAGCAAAGTGTATCGCCAGCAGGAAAAGGTAGTGGTGCACCCGGGCTGATGCCGACGGAAGTTCCTTCCGGATTTCCATTAATCTGTTCGATAATCATCGGAATAAATCCACCCATGCCATCAGAAATGAGGAATTTACCATTGGAGGCTGTAGGAATTTTAAAATAATTATCCAAAGCACTGGTATTCATGCCTACATAGCCACCTGTACCTTCACCCATATGGACGATACGGTTTGTATCAATTCGGAAAGGATTGCCAAATTCAGCTACGGTTTTTTTCCAGAATCGTACGCATGTATTGGCATCCTGGACACCACGATACGCTGCATTGATTAATGTAGCAACACGCTCGTCCTGCGTAGGGGCCACAGGGTTCCAGCCAAGACGATAGTCAGCAGAAGCGGCAACATACCCTGCTCTGGCAAGACGCTTACACATTTCAACTGCTACGCTGTCCCTCAATGTACCACCGATGCTGCCATTCTGAGGGTAGGGTAGAAAATTGCCCGTATGCCAGAATATGACCAGGGGTCTCAATGAAGATGTATCTCCTTCCGGCTGATACACATCCATGATTAATGGTTGTGGAATAGCTTGTCCTGCTTGTTGGAAAGCTAGTATAGTGGCGTTTACACCAAAAATCTGATTCGGTGTCACGGATACGCCATCATACACATCCTCCAAAAAAGGGTGCTGTGCAGAAGCCAGTATAGTGAGACTCAGAAAAATGGATGCTAAGTAAAATCTCTTCATAATATTTTATGGTTTAAATGAATGAATTTGAAAATTAAGTTTTGACAAAATCGTACAATAAGCTGATATATCCTAAACGACCAATATACGGCCCGCCATAAGTTTCATAGTGTTTATTATCCAGCACATTAGAGGCGCCAATTTTTACAGTTGTATTATACTTGTCCAAACCGAAGCTGATTTGTGCATCTAACAGGTTGTAGGACGGTATGTATCCGGTAAATTGAGGGGAACCTTCATAAGTAAATCCATCAACCCATTTGTAATTTACGCTAAAACCCATGTTTTTTAAAGCGCCAATGCCAAATAAACTGATATTTCTTCCGGTGATCCCAAGATTATATTTGTGTTTTGGCGTATTATAAGCCGGAATAATCGGATCATCCTCGTCCGCTTTGGTCAGTTCGTTAAAGCTATAATTGCCGTTTATGGTGATATAAGGGGAGGCATAATAATTCAGGCCAATACTAAATCCCTGTGTTCTTACTATCGATTTAGAATTGGAGGAATAGCGATATACGACCGTGTTTTCAGGAAATATCGGCGGAGGGCCGTTTAAATCGAGGTCCGCCACAATGCCCAATTCATATCCGAGAAAATGTTGGTATTGATTTCTGTAATAGCTCAAATCGACATAAAGTGATTTGAACAATGTAGTTCTTGCGCCAAACTCAATGGTATTTACTTTCTCCGGTCGGATCCTGTCAATGGAAAAATATTGTAGGGTATCCCAGCACAAGCAGGATAACCCATCAATGAAGGAGGTAATGGTAATTAAACTATCTACTCGTCCAACATGACCGGCAAGAATCGCAGGACCTACATTTAAATTAAGATATTGATCGGCGAGGGTAGGATTGCGAAGCGCGCTGGAAAATGATACCCGGAAATACGTGTTTTCTTTCGGATTGTAAACTAAACTGGCAGCTGGGGATTGAATCCATTTCATGTTCTGGTTTTTATCCACACGCAAAGTGGCAGTTGCAGTCACCTTGTTTTCAATAAACTTTTCCTGAACACCGGCATAAATGCCAAATTCAGAATTCTTAATGGCCGTTGTACTGTCATAAAAGATAGTACCATTAGAATTTGGAGCATATAATCGATAATTGCCGCCGACTTTTATCTCAGATACAAAACTTGGATTGAAGGTGTATTCTCCATGCACATGATAAAGCGCCGATTTATCATAGAATCGCGTTCCATTTTCTTCATTATTATATCGACTGGTGATATCATTAAAAGCGGCGTCAAATTCAGGGGTTCCGGGATACAGAAAATCACTGATACCATCTTCAATATGAATGTTTTTGGTATTCGCATATTGTTCTGCAATGGCATGCCAGGCCGTCAATGAGTCATTGTAAGTCACTAACCATTGTTCTGCTGCTGCTACATCAAAAAGAACTTTAACGGTATTAGTGACGGGGTCAAAGATCGTTACAGGAGTGGGATATCCCAATGCTCGCATACGACTTGGATAATTGCCAATCCCTTTCCAATATCGGCGATAATCCCCGGCCCAGGATTCAGGGTCTTTACTCATATCCTGTAATCGAAGGGCTGTAAAATACGGGTCATAAGATTTGCCGGCATCTTCATGTGTCGCATAAGCCCGAATGAAGTATTTATCACGCTTTCTTAATTCGATGCGATTTTGATAAAAAGTGATATCGTTCAAACTAAATCTGTTATCCCCCTGGTAAACCGTTGTGCCGGATCCAAAAGAAGAGGAGAAGATCAGCTCAGGGGATTCGATACCCTGCGAAGGATTCGTTCTGAAATGTAAAGCAGCATTTGCTTTAATATTTTTTGTATTGTAATCTACCAGGTCTACTTCTTTATAGCCGGTTCTGTAGAAATTTCCAAGACCGGGATTCTGAATCAAATGCGCATCTGTATTGGTTACATCCGTAAGCGGGTAATATTCATCGCCGTAAATGTTGACGGCATCAAATCTGCCGGGATTATCTGCCGGAACCCTGCTGCCGGTAATTGGATTATAGTTTTCAGCTTCCCAGTCATCCGCTCTTAAGGCATAGAAGTTTATTTTAAATGCCATGTATTCATTTCCCTCCTTATTGATTAAGGCATCTGCATATCGAAATGATCCTTCCAGCAGGTTTCGTTGACCAGCCCGCACTAACCCTGAAAGCCCCTTATGAATAAATGGGTTTTTAGTTTCCATGCTGATCACACCATTAAAAGCATTTGGTCCATAAAAAGCACTACTGGCACCCACGACTATATCCACCTTGACAACATCCAATTCAGAAGAGCCGAGAAAATTTCCAAGGGAAAAGTTTAATCCGGGTGCCTGGTTATCCACCCCATCGATGATTTGAAGGGAGCGTACAGGACTGGTTGAATTGAAGCCTCTGGTATTGATGACTTTAAAGCCTAAACTGGCAGTTGTCATGTCCACATCTTTCATAGCGCCAAGGCCATCATAAAAATTGGCACTCGGGGTTGAGCGGATCGTCAGCAGATCCATTGATTCCACCGTCAGGGGAGATTCTTTTTGTTTGTCAAGGATGCGGCTTCCGATGACCTGAACGGCATCTATCAGGATACTGGTTTCGCTCAGCTTAGCTCGTATAAATTCATTCGCATTGTCGATGAAGACGGATACGGATTCATAACCTGTAAATGAGATGAGCAAAGTTATGGGCAGATCGTGATTGGTCTTTAAGGTAAACTGACCATCATAATCTGTGGCGGTTCCAAAAGCTGTCCCATCAATAATAACATTGGCGCCGATGATTGGGTCACCGGTCAGATCATCAAATACTTCTCCTCTGAGCGTATGCTGGCCAAATAAAATGATTGGAAAACATAGCATTACCGCAAAGCCAAAAGTGAGAAAAAATCTTCGCATGATGATTCTAAAGGAATAGTTCCTATCATTTAAAATCAGGACAAAATGCCTGCTTTTTCATGATAAATTCGGTTATTGTAATTTAGAAAGGTAAGATATAAATTAAAATAAAAAGCGGATAGTCAGTCCAATGAAGATTATTTCTGAAAAATATACAATCTTAATGGCTAATAAATTGTTATTCAATAGTTTATCGTATGTATAATCCATGACAAAATCTACTTCGGCCCTGCATATTATAACCTTTGCTGTCCCATTTCCGACAAATTACGGAGGTGCAATTGATGCCTGGAATAGAATCGTTGCTTTGCATGCGGCAGGTGTGGAAATAAAACTCCACTGCTTTCTTTATGGCGCATTTCGATCGCATGTCATCATCCATGAGTTTGTGCAGGAAGTACATTATTACCCTCGGGTTGTTTGGCCGGCTTTATTTTCAAAGGGACAGCCTTACATTGTTTCTTCCAGAAGAAGCAGACCACTACTTAAAAGATTGATGCAGGATAACCTTCCGATTCTATTTGATGGTATACATACCACCGGATTTTTTAATGAACTCAAAGGGCGGACACGACTTTTACGTGCCCATAATGTAGAACATGCCTACTATTCCCAATTAGCAGAGGATGCAAAAGGAGTTAAGTCGCTTGTGTTTAATCGAGAAGCATTGTGTCTCAGAGATTATGAATCCACATTTGCAAAAGAGTTTGATGCTGTTTTTGCTATTTCGCCAAATGATTATAGTTGGTTTGCAAATCATGGCGCGAAGGCTATCCTCATGCCTCCTTTTCATGGTACCCGTCAGGTGGATGTCAGGACAGGGCATGGGGATTATATATTATATCAAGGAGATCTGTCCATTGAAATCAATCAGGCTGCACTTTTTGATATGCTTTCGGCGATTCCTAAAACAATTCAATATCCAATTGTAGTAGCCGGGCGAGCGGGGCACAAAGTATTTGAAGATAAACTGTCGAAATACGTCAACATTCAGCGCGAAGCCGATGTTTCAGAGGAGAAAATGATAGAGCTAGTCAGGAATGCTCAGTTAGTAATCATACACAGTCTGCATCAGGCCGGGATGAAATTGAAGATATTTACAGCACTTTTTCATGGTCGTTTTATCTTAGCTTCCGAAAACAGCAAAACAAATACGCCTCTTGATCGAGGTATAACATATTATTCACCGGGAGCACTGGGCTCATTGATTGAACAATTTTGGAGCAGGGCATTTGAACCTGCGGATGTAGAGCAGAGAAGAGAAATATTACAAGCTCATCCAAATGACCTTGAAATGGCCAAAGAAATCCTTCGATATTTGTAATGAAATGAATACGCACCAGACACCTTCTGATTTGATTTCCATTCTTGATAAAGGTGAATTAACACCTGAGCTGCTTTCCATCCAACAGAAAGTAGAACAGGGCCTCAGGATTTCTGATGAAGATGCGCTTTGCTTGTTTGAAGATGCCCCGTTAAGTTTACTCAGCGTGCTTGCGGACCATATCCGAATCAGGAAAAGCGGGAACAAAACTTTTTTTAATCGAAACTTTCATATCGAACCTACCAACGTATGTATCTATACATGCAAGTTTTGTTCCTACTCCAGACTGATCAAAAACAGAGCAGATGGATGGGAATACACCATGGACGACATGCTTGCAATTGTTAAGAAGTATGATGATCAGCCGGTCACGGAAGTACATATCGTTGGTGGCGTATTACCACAGTATGATCTGGATTTTTACTGTACACTGTTTGAAAAAATAAAAGCACATCGCCCTGAATTGCATATCAAAGCACTTACACCTGTTGAGTACCATTATATTTTTAAGAAGGCAAAAGTAAGTTACGAAGAGGGCGTAAGACGCATCGTTGCATCAGGGGTAGATAGTTTGCCGGGTGGCGGAGCAGAAATATTTCATCCGGAGATTCGGGAACAAATAGCAAATGATAAGTGTACTGCAGAACAATGGCTGAGAATTCATGAATTGTGGCACGAAGCTGGAAAGCGATCGAATGCTACGATACTATATGGTCATATTGAGCGATATGAACATCGAATTGATCATATGCGTCAACTGAGGGAATTGCAGGACAAAACAGGCGGATTTCAAACCTTTATTCCACTTAAATTCAGGAATAAGGAAAATGAGATGTCGTATTTGGATGAAAGTACGGTCATCGAAGACATGAAGATGTATGCCGTTAGTCGCATATATCTGGACAATTTTGATCATATCAAAGCATATTGGCCAATGTTGGGTCGACATATGGCGCAGGTATCCATGACCTTTGGCGTAGATGATCTTGATGGCACCATCGATGACACGACAAAAATTTATAGTATGGCCGGATCAGAAGAGCAAAATCCCTCCATGCGCACATATGATCTTGTGTCGCTGATAAAGACTGCTGGTCGCATCCCCATTGAAAGAGATACCTTGTATCATGAGTTAAAGGACTGGAGCGATGTCTCGTTTGAAGAAGACCAAGAATATAAGGGATATATTGCGCTGCCGATTTTAAACTGACCCTGCCGGAATGAAATATAGTATAGCACTTGTCCAGTACCTGAATACGTGGCCTTTTTCCACGGGGATGAAGTTGATGCAACTGAATGAGACTTTTGAGATTCACCACGCCATCCCTTCGGTATGTGCAAGACTTTACGCAGAGGGTAAAGTAGATATCAGTTTGTGTCCTATTGGTGCCCTGGAAGACCTCCCCGTGCATGAAATACGGGGGAATTACTGTATTGGGGCAGATGGTTCTGTAGAAACCGTGGTATTGTTCAGCAAGGTGCCTTTAGAAGAAATTCGATCTGTCCGATTAGATAGTCATTCACGTACCTCCAACAAACTTTTGCGCATTCTGGCAGAAAGACACTGGTGTCAGGACTGGCATTTTTATTTTGAGGAAGGCCCCCATTTGTCTGAATCCTGTCTGATGATTGGAGACAAAGTATTTGATCACAAAAAGGACTATCCTTTTCAATATGATCTGGCTGCCGCCTGGAAAGAAATGACTGGCCTCCCAATGGTATTTGCTGTATGGATCGTACGCCCCGGAATACCGGACTCGATCATGGAGACCTTAGACAGCGCATGCGCATTAGGGCTTGATATTCTTCAAAATGGGGATTCCGGTTTGGATGAATGGCAAAAGAAATATCTCATAGAAAAGATTTCCTATCCGCTGGATCACCCGAAAATTAAGGCCATGCGTCTTTTTTTGGAAATGGCAGAATCTTTAGATCTTGTGCAAACGCAAAAATAAAGCAGCCTACCTATGATCATAGAAACACAACGATATGGATTACATCCGGATGATATTGATTTTATCATGGCAGCGATGAAGAAGGGACGAGTAGGAATTATTCCCACAGATTCAGTGTATGCTTTTTGTTGTTTAGCGAATCAAAAATCTGCGATTGAAACGATTTCCAGACTTAAGCATCTGGATCCCAAAGCAGCAATGTTTAGTATTATTTGTAAAGATCTGAGTCAGGCTTCGGAATACTTTACCCAATGGGATACACCCATTTTTAGATTGTTGAATAAAAATCTTCCGGGACCGTTTACATTTATTATGAATGCCGGTGGGGTAGCTCCCTCTTTTTTAAAGAGTAAACGGAAGACGATCGGACTGCGCATTCCCGACCATACGGTTGTTAAATCAATTATGGGTAGACTTACGGTTCCGCTTATGGTAGGCTCGGTAGTGACTTCTGAGGATACAGAGGATTACTATACCGATTCTGATGAGTTGATCAGGATGTATGAAAAGCAGGTTGG
Organism: Bacteroidota bacterium; assembly: GCA_024642665.1. GTDB lineage: Bacteria > Bacteroidota > Bacteroidia > Chitinophagales > Saprospiraceae > Opimibacter. The sequence continues at coordinate 227,065 of JAHEAR010000001.1, read as the reverse complement.
TTTTATTGTGATCGATGAAGGCGCAAGACAGGAAGTATCTACCGTGGTTGATCTCACCAGTGGTGAACCTGAAATTATCAGACAGAGCCGACATCAATTGAAGATGTGACGAGCCAGAGGATACGTGCATAGCCTCATCTTTTGTCCTGTATTGTGTCGTCTTCTGTTCAATTAATTGCTTAATACCCTCCAATTGTTGCATTCCCCCGGAATCTTTCCCGGCCAAACCGTACTTTTAAAGAGTGAAACCAGATTTATGAAAACGCCATTTGTAATTATTTCAATATTGATCTTTTTCTTGTCCGTTGCTTCAGCGATTGCACAAGAGCGGCAGCAGATTCCGGTGGCCATTGATGGCAAAGAATTGTCTATGGATTGGAACGGGGGTTTTAATGCGCCACAATTTTCAAACATTGATCTTAATCGTGACGGTATTCAGGATTTGATTTCTTTTGATCGGCAGGGAGATGTTTTGCGCACGTATCTTCGTGCCCCCGGATCAGGAAATTGGATCATGGATTGGTCTTATCTTCCTTTTTTTCCTAAAATGGTGGATTGGGTATTTGTAAGAGATTTTGATCAGGATGGTGTGGAAGATTTGTTTACGAGTTCATCGGACTATGGCGTGCCGGGGATTTCTGTTTACAAGGGAAGTTACGCCAATGAGACCTGGAGCTTTACTTTAATGTCGGACAGGGGTAAAGACTATCTGCAGGTTCCGGGTGGCGGCGATTTGACAAATTTGTATGCTTCGTGGGATGATATTCCAGCCATTACAGATGTGGATGGCGATGGCGATCTGGATGTGTTGGCTTTTGAACCAGGAGGAAGTTATATACATTTTTTTAGCAATCAATCTCTTGAATTAGGATGGGGTACAGACTCCCTCAGATTTATGTTGAAGGATCAATGCTGGGGTAAGATTCTTGAAAATGAGTTGAGTGAAGAGGTTTATCTGAGTGATGATGAGTCGATCTGTGCGGACGGTAATTTTACAGATGAAGATCCAATTATTCCACGTCATTCGGGCAGTACGGTGATGGCTTTGGATATTGATGGTGATGGCGACAAGGACGCATGGCTCGGAGATATTTCTTCACGCAGATTGGTTTTTCTGCTTAACGGACTGAGCGCTGATAAAGCATGGATTACTGAACAGGATCCTCATTTTCCAATGAATGATACGTCAGTTGACATGCCATATTTTGTGGCGGCGTATAGTGTGGAGTTGGATGATGATCCGGAACCTGAATTTCTTGCAGCGATCAATTCAAGGTCACTGACGGAAGACAAGATAAGTGTATGGCGATATGATGATACACCGGATGATGGACCGCTTACTTATACTATAAATCAGAAAGGGTTTTTGCAAAATGACATGATTGATATGGGATCCTACAGTCGACCCGCGGTCGCAGATGTGACAGGTGATGGTTTGCCGGATATAGTGATAGGTGGTTACACGTTTGCAGAAGGCATCACCACACGAATTCCTTCCCTATGGTTGTTTGAAAATATTGGAACACCGGAGCAACCCTATTTTTCTCGGATCAATGATGATTATCTGGAGATGTCGCAATATGCAGATTTGCCCACATTTGATTTTGCTCCTGCCTTTGGTGATATGAATGGAAATGGTTCACTGGATCTGGTGGTAGGTGAACAAAACGGGAAGTTATTCTACTATAGAAATATGAGTGATGTGGGCGAAGCAATGAATTTCGCAAATGTGGTGTATCCTTTTATGGACATCAGTGTTGGGGTCTCTGCGACACCACAGATTGTAGATATTAATGGGGATGGGTATGGTGATCTGGTGGTCGGAGAGCGAACCGGTAATGGGGATGATTTTGGGAGATGCAGTAATCTGAATTATTTTGAAAATATGGGTTTTGGCGGAAATGCATTTTTTAATGCAGATGTGAAACTGGCGCCAAATACACAATGCTTTGGAAGAGTTCTGTTCGATATTCCTGTTGGATTGCCTCAATACAGTGCACCATCCATTGTCAGGACGCCTGAAGGCCTGGTGATGTTGGCAGGCATGGATCCCGGAAAGCTGGCTTTATATGGTGATGTGGAAAAAGGAAAAACAGAAGCTTTGCCATTATTGGATGGGGGTTATGGACAAATTGATGTTGGTAATAGAAGTTCCCCTGCTCTTGCAGATCTGAATAATGATGGCGTATATGATTTGATTATTGGCAATCAGCGCGGTGGACTGGAATTATTTATTTCTGATATGACCGTGGGATACACCGGCATTGCAAAGCCGGCGGCTCCCGGTGAGGAAAAACCGTATCGCATGAATGGCTCACTAGGCATGGGCATGATTAATATTATTTGGAAAACGGAGGAAATAAAAACTATCAAAGTCTTTGATATGGTAGGCAGGTCAGTGTATTTTGACTTGTCAGAAAGTGGGAATTTGAATCAAATCAATTTATCAAATCAAGTGCCGGGGATGTATTTGATTTATATCAAAATGGATAACACTGTTTGGATTGAAAAAGTCATCAAAGAATAGGAGGAACAAGCTATACTAAAAGAGTGAAGCAAGAATTTTTTATTGCATTACATTATAGTTCTTTCTCGAGCTCTCTGGCAATGACAATCTTCTGAATTTCTGAAGTTCCTTCGCCAATGGTGCAAAGTTTGCTGTCTCGATAAAATTTCTCAACCGGAAAATCTTTGGTATAGCCATAGCCGCCAAAAATCTGAACGGCATCTGTTGAAATCTGCACACTGATTTCAGAGGCGTAGTATTTTGCCATCGCAGATACCTTCGTACAATTCTTACCTGCATTTTTTAAATCAGCTGCTTCGCGAAGTAATAGTTCTGCGGCTTCTATTTTGGTGGCCATATCTGCGAGTTTAAAGCTGATCGCCTGAAAACTGGATATCGGCTTGCCAAACTGATGGCGTTCACTGGCATATTTAACAGAAGCTTCATAGGCACCTTTAGCGATGCCTAAGGCTAAAGCGCCAATTGAAATTCTACCGCCATCAAGAATTTTCATGGATTGAATAAATCCTTCGCCTTCCTTCCCTAAGACGTTAGCAGCAGGAATACGGCAATCTTCAAAAACCAATTCTGCGGTTTCCGATGCGCGCATACCCAATTTATTTTCTTTTTTGCCGGCTTTAAATCCCGGTGTACCACGTTCCACTACAAAGGCGGTCATTCCATGACTATCGAGCAGTTCGCCCGTACGAGCTATCACAACGGCGATATGACCTGATTTACCATGTGTAATCCAGTTTTTGGTGCCATTGAGGACATAATCATCACCATCTTTTACGGCCACACATTGCATACGCATGGCATCACTGCCTGTATTTGCTTCAGTCAGTCCCCAGGCGCCGATGGCTTTACCGGAAGCTAACTGAGGTAGCCATTTTTTCTTTTGTTCTTCATTGCCAAAGGAATAAATGTGATTTGTACATAATGAATTATGGGCTGCCAGAGATAGTCCAATGGAGCCGCACACTTTGGCGATTTCGCAGATGATGGAGATATATTCCTGATAGCCAAGACCGGAGCCATCATATTCTTCGGGTATGAGGATACCCAGCAACCCCTGTTCTCCTAATTGATGCATCACCTCCATCGGAAAGTGCTGACTTTCATCCCATTCCATAACATGTGGCAGAATATGGCTGTGAGCAAATTGTCTCGTGCTCTCTACTATAAATTTCAAATCGTGTGGCAGATGGTGTGTTGACATTTGTATTCTTTCTTGAAAATTAGAGTCCCAAAGATAGGGAAGTGGATGAATTGGGCTTGATCAGGCTGGATTTTTGTTTATCCGATGGCAAAGAGCCCTTTATTCAAGGCTTCGAGTGCATCTTTTTTGTATTTGGCATTGATGAGTATGGATATATTGCTTGCACTTCCACCGGAAGAGATCATTCGGATCGGAATGTTTTGAAGAGGAAGCAAAACCTTAACCGCTGCTGCCATTTCGTCCTTACCAAATGAACCCACCACGCAGATGATGGTCTGGTCCTTTTCTACGGAGATCGTACCGTAATCCTTTAGATCATTGACAATATTTTCAAGATTCCTGTCATCGTCTATCGTCAGGCTTACCGCTACCTCAGAAGTGGTAATCATATCCACAGAAGTTTTGTGAATTTCAAAAACCTCAAATATTTTCCTTAAAAAGCCATGGGCCATGAGCATATGTGAAGATCGAATATTGATGGCTGTAATGCCATCTTTTGCGGCCACAGCTTTTGCGCCTCCCTGACTCATTGGGTTTTCTTTGTCAATCAAGGTGCCCGTTGCTGTGGGATTTAAAGTGTTAAGCAAACGAATAGGAACGCCTGCCTCACGTGCCGGACGCACACAGAGTGGGTGAAGAATTTTTGCACCGAAATAGGCTAACTCTGCAGCCTCCGCGTAACTTAATTTCTCAATGGCTCTGGTACCTTGTACGATCCTGGGATCATTGTTGTGCACGCCATCAATATCCGTCCAAATCTGGATTTCTTCAGCTTTTAAAACAGCGCCAATGATGGTAGCTGTGTAGTCGCTTCCACCGCGTCTTAAATTGTCGGTTTGATTATTTTCGTTTCGACAGATATACCCTTGTGTCACATAAACATCTTTTGGCTCAAAAGCTTCAAGGACATTTTTTAATAGGATACTGATCTGTCCCAAATCCGGTTCACCCTCTACACTGCGCATGAAATCGAGCGCAGGTAAGTATGCCGAATTTACGCCTCGTTCAATGAGGAGAAAACTAAAAAGAGAAGTCGAAATAAACTCTCCAAAAGCGACAAACCATTTCTCATCATTGGGTTTTTGCTGGTGAAGTGCCGTTCTCAGGGAATGAAAAGTCTCCCCAAGAAATTCTTTGGCGGAAGTAATACATGCTTCATTGGACAATAAGCCGGCAACATAATCCTTGTACTGTTTAACCATTTCCTGTAAAAGAATATCTCCGTTTTGAATATCGGAATTGGAAAGTTTAATCAGATTATCTGTAGTGCCCGATACAGCAGAGAGGACAACGATCTTTTGCCTGGGGTCGCTCAGGATCAGATCAGCGACGCTTTTCATGCGATCAGCTGTTCCCAGAGAGGTGCCGCCAAATTTGTAAACTAACATAATGGAAGGGTTATGCAATAAGGTTATTGAGTTGAGAATAGTTGAGCACGCAGCGCCGATGGCACCTGTTGTTTAGACAGTTTAGTTTAAGCATGGTCAATGGACATTTGTTTATTTTATGGCGCTTGTCTCTATGGTGTAAGGTTTAATTGATGTGTAAATGTAATTTTATGATGAGACACTCAGGTCTCCGTTGCTGTATTCTTTTTATCCTAATTAGTAATTTATTTTTTGCCTTCCACTCTGCAACCTAAACATTACCGCCTGAACATTAAACCCATCGCCCTCCGGCCTACACGCCATACTTCTTGCCCCACCATCCGGCCATTCTGGTGGCAATATCATTTTCCTGTTTGTTATTGCCCGGATGATAGAAGGCCGTTGCTGCAATTTCATCCGGCATAAATTCCTGAGCGGAAAAATTACCATCATAGGCATGACTGTAATGATATCCTTCGCCATAGCCCATGCTTTTCATGAGTGTCGTGGCAGAATTTCTTAAAGCCAGTGGCACAGGAAGAGGTCCGGTTTCATTGACCAGGTGCATGGCTGCACTGATCGCTTCGTAAGCTGAATTTGATTTAGGGCTGGAAGCAAGATAAATTACGGCTTCCGATAGAATAATGCGCGCTTCCGGCATCCCGACAAACTGAATCGCGTTGGCACATGACTGAGCGAGAAGTAATGCATTTGGATTAGCCAGTCCGATATCTTCTGCCGCAAGAATTACCATCCGCCTTGCTATAAATTTAATGTCTTCTCCACCATGCAGCATTCTGGCCAACCAATAGACTGAAGCATTAGGATCTGATCCACGAATTGATTTGATAAAAGCGGAAATGATATCATAATGTTGATCGCCACCTTTGTCATACATGGCGATATTTTGCTGGATCGCTGCCTGAACGTTCTGATCATTTATAATAATATCCTTTTCTTCCACACTGGTTAGCAACTCCAGCGCTGATAATAACTTCCGTGCATCACCACCGGTCAATTTGATTAGGGCATGATCTTCTTCGATCGTAATTGATTTCTGCTTAAGTTCTGCATCCTGGTTAGTGGCTTTAAAGATCAGCTTACGCAAAGTATCTTCTTCAAGCGCTTTCAATACATACACCTGACATCTCGAGAGCAGGGCAGAAATAACTTCGAAGGATGGATTTTCTGTGGTGGCCCCGATCAATGTAATTGTACCATCCTCTACTGCCCCCAAAAGACTATCCTGTTGTGCTTTGCTGAACCGGTGTATTTCATCAATAAACATGATGGGTCCCGGGCGATCAAAATAGCGTTGTTTCTTCGCCTGGTCTATTGCTTCCCTGATGTCCTTGACACCGCTGTTAATCGCCGAAAGGGGGATGAAAGGTCGATTCATTTCACCCGCAATCACTCTGGCCAGGGTGGTTTTGCCAACACCCGGTGGGCCCCATAAGATCATAGAGGGCAGTTTGCCGGATCGGATAGCTTTGAGCAGGACGGCACCTTCGCTCAGGAGATGCTCCTGCCCTAAAATATCTGCTATCGTGCGCGGTCGCAGACGCTCTGCCAGTGGAATTGTTGCCATTTTTACAAAATAACTAAAAAAAAAGTCGTGATCCCCAACCTTTTTCTTTTTGCTTCCGTATAGAGAGTTGAAAGAGTATCATCTTTAAATCAAATTAACTTCAATTATTATGTCATTTAGAAAATTTTTACTCAGTTCCCTCTTTTTTATGGCTGCCTGGGCCTTGGCCTTAGGACAAAATACGGTTACGGTACATGGTACTGTTTCGAGTGAAGAAGGGGATCCTCAGGAGGGTGTTGTCATTTTGGCTTCTGCCTATTTTGTGGATTCTACTGTAGTAATGATTACTATGAATACGGATGCTGATGGTCAGTATGCAGGCAGCATTGATTCTCCGGGTCCCAATATTTATGGCTGGCTTGAGGTCAGTATGGTCGATTGCTGGGGTACGACGATCTCTCAAAATTTTGAGATTTTGACCGGGTCGGAGGACTTTACAGCTGATTTTGTGTATTGCCAGGATTTTATGATGGACTCTTGTCTGGTGATTATTCTGGAAGAATGGAATCCAGGAAATGAGTTAGAATTAGTCGCCTGGAATCCTGCCGGACTATTTCCCACCTACCTTTGGTCCACCGGTGATTCAACACAATCCATCTTTCCTCAGGAGTCAGGCATGTACTGTGTGGTAGCCACTTTCCCATCGGGATGTGAATATACAGATTGTGTCACTGTCGTACTGGATTCAAATGATGTTTGTTTCGCGTATATCACCACTACACCGGAGAATGACAGTACCTGGACACTTGAAGCAAATCATTCAGGAATCGCTCCTTTCGAATATATCTGGAATACCGGACAAAGTACCCCAACGATTAATAATGTAGGTCCCGGCACGTATTGTGTCACTGTGATCGATGCAGAAGGCTGTGAAGGTTCTGCTTGCGTGATTCTTGATGATTTTGGTTTCTGTGAAGTATATATTTCAGAAATTCCAAATGGTGGTTTAACCGCGCAAGGGTTCGGTCAGCCGCCAGTGGCCTATTTGTGGAGTACCGGAGCCAATACACAAACCATCTATCCCAATGCGGAAGGGTTATATTGCGTAACGGCTACTGATGAAAGTGGATGTAGTGCAGAATCGTGCTACCAATACTATTTTTCACAGGACACCACTTGTTTTGTTTATATAAATATCATTCCTCAGGATTCCAATGGACTTTCATTACAAGCTGTAGGCTATACAGGTGCTGAGTCCTGGTTATATGAGTGGAGCACAGGAGAAACGACACAGGTTATTTATCCTTCAAATCCTGATGAAACGTATTGTGTTACATTAACGGATTCTGAAGGTTGTGTTTCAAGTGCTTGTATTGATTTTTCTGATTTCTGCTACTCCTGGGTGGAAGTCAATTATGTGGATACCAACATTGCCATACTGAATGCCTGGGTAGATCCAATTTATATGGTGCCTGGATTTCCGGAACCAACGTATAATTGGTCAACCGGTGATAATACACCTGTGCTTACCGTCAATGAATCCGGTGAATACTGTGTGACGGTAACCATTGGTAATAATTGTGTTTCTGAATCCTGTGCTTATGTGGATTTTGATAGTATCGGAATGAACTGTGTGGTATGGGTATATTCTTTTGTTGACAGTTCAGGTAATTGGGTGGCGGAAGCTGCACCATGGGGATTTGGAGATTTTGACTTTCTGTGGTCTACCGGCGATACGACACCTTCAATTAATCTTACTTTTCCGGGTCAATACGCTTGTGTTACGGTTACTTCCTCCTTTGGTTGTGAAGCGGTGGCGTGCGTAGATTCCATCCAGCAGATTTGCGGGGGGTATATTGATGTATCCTATCAGAATAATCTGGCCATACTGACTGCTAACCCATGGAGTCTTGAACCCGGGATTGAATTGTTATGGAGTACCGGTGACACAACTGACGTTATCACTGTTGATAGCGAAGGATTTTATTGTGTGACCATCACAACCGCCAATTGTAATTTCACAGCTTGCGTGGATGTAGTTTTTTGGAATGTTGATTCTTGTGGAGTCTGGATATCCTATGATTTTGATCCGGCGCCGGTAGAGTATACAGCGAATGCCTGGGGAACACCCCCCTTTACATATCTCTGGTCGAATGGAGAAACCACCCAAAGCGTGATTATTGATTTTGGTGATCCTAATGTATGTGTGACCGTGACAGATGCCAGTGGATGTATTTCTTCTGCTTGCTCTTACCCGGTGGATAGTTGTAATATATCAATGTATTACTCTCCACAGCCCGTTCCTTCACTTCACATTTCATCCATAGAACCGATTGCACAGGTAATATGGTCAACAGGTGATAGTACGGAATGGATAGAAGTTACTGCTACGGGAACTTACTGTGCAGACGTCATTACAATCTTTGGCTGTTTTGCTACTGTTTGTTATACCATCGATTCCATTCCATCCGGATTGCACAATTATATTGAAGGGGTTGTCTTCGCAGATAGTGTAGGACATGCTGCAGAAGGATATTTGAACTTTTATGCGTTTAATCCTAATTCAGGGAAACCTTATACGCTGGTCGATTCAGCTCAGATTATGCAGAATGGACAGTATAAAAGTTCACCGTTGCCGGATGGCATATACATCATCAAAGCAGTGATGACGCCCGGAAGTGCTGCTGCAGAAGCTTACCTTCCTACGTATCATTATTCAGGAACAAAGTGGCAGGAAGCCATACCAATTGGGTTGCCGACCTTCCAACTCAAGCATGATGTATTCCTGGTTCCGACGATCGGATTAAACGGTGGAGGAATTATCGCAGGTTTTGTGACTGATGGGCAGGGCATCATTGCCGGTGACGATCCTGAAATTCGAGGCAACTCAGCTGGCTTGACTAATGTAGAGATCATTATCAAAGATGCGGAAGGTCTGCCTCTTAACTATACATGGAGTCTGGAAGAAGGCGCATATCGATTTGAAAATCTGCCTTGGGGTACTTATCGAATCAGCTATGAAGTTGCCGGATTAGTTTCTCCGGATATTTGGGTGACATTGACACCTGAAAATCCTCAGCGACTACAAGTTAATATTGAAATTGAAGCACTCAATGTGGCTGTTAAAGATATCACGCGGGAAGAACTGAAAGTATATCCTAATCCTGCAAAACAGGAAGTGCATTTTGCAGTACCGGGTACAAATGCGCAATATGATATACAGCTTGTGGATATGCAGGGCAAGATACTAACGACAGGCAGCGTTGTAAATGATAATGGAGTCATTACGATTGATGTACATGCATATGCCCCGGGATTATATCATATTAATCTCAACGGACTAAATGGAATTTATTACGGACGTTTTATAAAACAGGATTGATGGGTAGAGGTCTAATCATCTCTTACTAAGAAAAGGGCTGCCGGTGCGTCATTGAGAGGGAATGACAAGCTGGTGGCCTTTTCTGATTTTTTTATGAAAATTGAAAAACATCTTTTAGCGCAATGCAGAGAAGGAGACAGGAGAGCGCAGCTCAAACTGTACGACTTGTGCTATAGCTATATGATGTCGATTTGTGTCCGTTATTGTAAGGATAAACAGGAAGCCGGTGCTCGTTTGAATTTGAGCTTTTTGAAAATACTCCAGCACATTGATACCTATGATCACAGTGGTTCATTTAAAGCCTGGATCTCAAAAATTACGGTTCGAAGTATTATAGATGAATTCCGATCACAGCAAAAGCATTATCAACATCATCAATACCAAGGGGAAATGATACAGGATGATGCATGGAATGATGATGACCAGCGACTAGCATTAGTTGAATTTGATGTTGATTATATTTTAGCGGTCATCAACCGATTGCCGGCCATGGATAAACAAGTTTTTAACATGTTTGCCATAGATGGTTACTCACACAAAGAAATTGCTGAACAATTAATGATTACGACAGGGACCTCTAAGTGGCATGTCCATGAGGCCAGAAAGAAAATAAAGGAAAGTCTTATTAAATCACCTAAAACAGCATCATTGAAATGAAAAATAACTTCGATGATATCCTGAGAAGGAAACTGGAACAGCAACATTTTGCGGTGGATCAAACACACCGACAGGAAATGATTGATCTGTTGAATGATCAACAACGCCGCAAACCATTTCCGTTTTGGTGGCTGGGAGGATTTGTCGTTGTGGCTGCATTGGCAGGGTACATCTATCTGAATAATGATAAGCAATCACTGCAGGAAAATGATCAACACAGTAAAGATGATATTGAACTTACAACGCCCGTTGAATCGAGGGTGATTGCTGCCACCGAAAATAAACTAAATATTAATGCAGATCATAATACGGCAATAGCCTTGGCAAACGAAACAGCAACAATCTCTGATCCTATCAATACGATTAATGCATCAGGACAAATAGCATCTCTTTCAGCGAAACAACGGGTGACTAAACCAAATGCGCCAACGGCAGAAAATAAAGTAAAATCGAATACGTCACAGGGCGCACGACAACGTGTTGAGATGGTACCTGCTGATCAAAGGAGCATGCTAAATAAAAGTGAGGATTTATTACAATCTAAAGAATCAGAAAGTGTAAAGCTAGTTTTGACGAATCAGGATATTAAAATGGCGATGCCTGATCAGGAGCCTATAGCTACTGATTTTTTAGTGGATCAAACGTTTGAGAACACCGTAGCTTCCAGATCATTGATGACTATTGCTTCCATAGAATCTTTAGGAATTAATGGTCTGGATAATTCAACAGAAATGATGACTATGCAAATCAGTCCTGCATCTGCATTAACGAAATACTTTTATGTTTTTGGCGAGGCCGGAGTAGGTATCGTGCTTGGCTCAAAACCTGATTTTGAGTCCGGATGGAAGTTCAATGTCGGGGCCGGATTAGGGTACAACTTGTCATCGAAAGTCCAGATGTCTTTATCCGGGGGGTATCTCTTTCAGCATGGTGGTTTTGATTTTCAAAGATTGTCTTCCGTCAATCAACCCGGTTTTGGAACCAGGAGTAGCTTTAATACGCTCAATCCCGATAAACTTCATTTTGTGTATGGCAAATTAGGTATGCAAATCAGATCACATCGGCATATTTTTGCTGCCCATGGCGGTGCTCAGTGGTTATATGGCGCACAAGGGAATATTACTACACTCGTCGAAGATCAATTCGCTTCAGGACCTGTCGAAACCACAAAGTATGCCTGGTTAAAAACCAGTGGATTGCGAAAATTAAATTGGACCACTGATCTGTCCTATGGCTATCAGATCACGCCTTGTATAGCAGTTACAGTCGGCGCCGATTATTATTTTTCATCGTTTACCGTTGAAGATCCTTCGCTCGAAAAAGAAGGATTTACATGGAGTGGGGCATATGCTCCTTTCCAACCTTTCATTCATATTAATTATATTTTTTATGGACGTTTATAAAATTAGTCCTTATATACTTTTAGTCGTAATTGGACTTTTGGTTTCATGCGTTAAGGATCCTCAGGATATTCCCGGTTCGTCCGAGAAGGATGAGATATTTGGTTTACAGGGTTATTTTGGAAATGAGCCATTAAATATTGCTGCAGGCATTAATCAATGGACGAATCTGCCGGTTGTCTTGCAGGGAGATTCACTTTTGATATATACCTCTGTATTTAGCCAGAATGGTTGCGTTGATCAGTGTCCATCTTCCTGGACCTTTAATTTTTATCAGGCGTTGCCGGCAACAAATGATCCGGCGGTCGACTTCAATAACACGATTCAGGTCGGTGAAAAAGAAATTCTTTCCTCTGAATCTGAAAGAAAGCGATTTGATGTTTTATTGTCCACGCATCCTGGACTTTTTATTAATGGATATAGTTTTTGGGAAGACTCGAATGGCTCTTCTTCTTTTTTTCATGAATACCAAAGTACAGTTGGATTTGAAGAAATAATTAACGTTTGTTTTCAATCGCAGGCCTATACCGGTTGTGCCTACAAGCAATGCATTTCATTTGAGCCGGTAACAGAAGTCCCTTGCCTCCTGAGAATAGAACCTAAACTTGAAAATCCACGATACTTAAATTTAAAAGTAATTCCTACCGGCACTGCACCATTTCAAGTGCTTTGGTCCAACGGTGCCACTACACAAAATCGAGTTATAGCATTACAGGATAGTGTCGCAGAAGTATTTGCTGATGTTTTGGTAACCGATGCTTTGGGAAATAGTTCCAGATTATCTCAAACGATTCGTGTGCAGAATTCTTCAGTAGATGCCTGCTATTTTCCCATCAGTCTGACCAGTACACCGACACTGGATGCTTCCTTAGGGAATTTTGAAAATCGCGTGGCCATTCAATACATTGACGATGTCGGCGAGGTATGGAGTAGCTCAGCAGGAATCCAACCGGATCAGTCGCAATGGATCATACAGGATAAAATCTATTATGGTATTTCACCTTTTGGGGAGGATGCATACCAGGTAGATATGACTGCCAACTTGTTACTTTTTAATGAAAATACCGGGGAGCAAAAAGTTTTCAATGTTCAGCAAATGATATTGGCGTTAAGCCATCCTTAAGTACCAAACGAGAATAATACGCCGGCGATGATAGCTGTGAAAAAACAGGCAATGGTACCGGCAATCAGTGCATAGACGCCAAGTTCTGTCAACGTTTTTCGTTGATTAGGAGCCATCGTGCTGATCCCTCCGATTTGTATACCGATAGAGGCAAAATTGGCAAATCCGCAAAGGGCATAAGTCGCAATAAGAATAGACTTAGGATCTAACGGGATGCCTGAATTCTTTAGTGTATTTAATTCGGCATACGCGACAAATTCATTGATCATGGTCTTCTGTCCAAGGAGCTGCCCGATCTGCATCATGTCTTGCGAAGGAGTACCCAATAACCAGGCAACAGGGCCAAAGATGACCCCCAGAATAAAGGTAAAATTGAAGCCTTCATATTTACCATCGGTGATGGCGGAAACCCATTCATTTAAACCTCCGATTTGACCAAATTTCAATAAGATGCCATTGGCCAGATAGATCAATGCTGTAAATACCAATAGCATGACACCAACATTGGCTGCAAGTTTTAACCCCTCTGTAGTACCGGTGGAGATAGCATCCAGCAAATTTCCGGAAGATGATGCTTCCATAGTGAGCGTATCCGTATTGTGTTGTTTTTCAACTTCCGGTACGAGCATCTTACATGCCATAATAGCGGCAGGAGCGGAAATAATGGAAGCTGATAAAAGATGTTTTGCAAAATAAACTTTAGCTACCGGATCATCCCCGCCAAGGAATCCAATATAAGCGGCAAATACACCGCCGGCGATGGTGGCCATTCCTCCCGTCATGATACACATGATTTCGGAGCGGGTCATTTTGGCGATATAGGGTCTTATGAGGAGCGGTGCTTCTGTCTGACCCAGAAATACATTTCCTGCGGCAGACAGACTCTCAGGACCGGATAATTTAAGGGTCTTTGTCATCACCCAGGCCATCCCTTTCACGACAATCTGCAAGAGACCGAGATAATACAAGACACTTGAAAGCGCAGAGAAAAATATGATCGTAGGTAAAACCTGAACTGCAAAGATGTACCCAAACGTATTGGTTTTGGTCACCAGATCTCCAAATAGAAATTCAGAGCCATATTGTGCATAATTCAAAACGCCCACAAACATGGAAGCAAGCCATTCAAAAGCAGTATTGAAAAACGGAATTTTCAGGATGAGCAGTGCAAATACGATTTGCATCCCCAGCGCCATACCAATGGTTTGCCAATTAATTTGTTTTCTGTTTTTACTGAGGAGGTAGCATACGCCTAATAAACATGCCATCCCAAGTGCGCCTCTGCCGAGGCTTTCAATCCCATTCATATATAATCGATAAGGCTAGTAAAATAGAAATTTTCCGCCGATATGGTTGGAGTTCTTTAATTATCGAATAATCAGAAGGATTGGGTAATGGAGGCAGCGGTAAAGAATTTTACCTTTGAAAGAACCACATGGACGGAAAACAGAAAGTTGAGAAGCCTGATTTTCTTATTACATTCACGTTGCGACAAACATAGGTATGGGAAAAAACAAGCCTTTTTTAATTGGAATAACCGGAGGTAGTGGCTCCGGGAAAACACGCTTTATTCGTGAATTGCGAAAGTTGTTTGGGGAAGACCGGCTTTGTATCATCTCACAGGATGAATACTACCTGCCCAGAGATATGCAAGCCTGGGATGATTCAGGCTATCAAAATTTTGATTTGCCTCAATCCATCGACTACAAAGCTTTCGTTGATGATATACAATCGCTGGTAGATGGCCAAAAGGTCGAAAAGCAACAATATGTATTTAACAATCCGAATCAGGAACCGGTGACCCTGACCTATCATCCCGCCCCCGTAATTCTGGTGGAAGGATTGTTTGTTTTTTATTTTGATGAGATCCGAGACCTGCTCGATCTAAAGGTTTTTATTGATGCGGAAGATGTGATTAAATTGAAACGCCGAATCGTCAGAGATGCAGGAGAAAGAAACTATCCGGTGGATGATGTGCTCTATCGGTATGAATATCATGTCTTGCCCTCTTACCGATCGTTTATAGAACCCTTCAAACGACAAGCTGATATCGTCGTGAATAATCACACAAATTATGAAGGGGCATTGGAAGTGCTTTCTGCGCTTATCAAAGTTAAGTGCGAGAAATGATTTCTACGCTTATTGGTAAGTGCTTATGATGCTATTGGTAATCGCCTTGTAGATATCTGTCATTTCAGCATCATCTTTTATCAGCGCAAGATGCTTTTCAATTGTTTTCTGATCACCACGAACCGCAGGACCGGTTTGGTTTTCTCCCGGACCATTTAAGATGGCTTTGCTAAACGTTTCCAGAATGAGTGGTTTTAGCATTTCAAAAGGAAGCTGGTGATCCACGCATATTTTTTCAGCCAGCGTCAGCATATGATTGGAGAAGTTGTTGGTAAAAACAGCTGCGACATGAAGAACAGATTTTTGTTCATCCGTCATGCGATACACTGAGGTGGAGATCGCCCCTGCAATCTCATCGAGTATCGTCCAGATATCCTCATCGGTAGTCGTGATGATCAGTGGAATCCATCGCCAGGAAACCTGATGATCAATCGAAAAGCTCTGCAATGGATAAAAGGCTGCTTTTCGTTTAAAAGGGAGAACGTCAAGTCCGAGACTTCCTGAGCAATGCAATACAATAGCTGAAGGGGAGATGATGCTCAGTAGTTGGTCCGCGACGATACTTATCGCATCATCAGAAACTGCTAGAAAAAACAGATCGGCTTCGGGATTGATTTCACTAATGGAGGATGTAAAAGAGGCATTTTTAAGTTTGCCTGCAAGTGCTTCTGCAGGCTTTGTAGTACGATTATATACCTGCATTACTTCACATTCAGCTTCTTCCAACACAGGCATCAGCTGGTTAGCTAGTTTCCCTGCACCGATACATACCACTTTGAACATCAAAAAAATTTATTTGCTAGCGTTTTCGCAGGCGTTTATACATTCCGAGAAACATGCCAATGAGCATTATCAGACTTCCGGCCCAAAACAAGTTGATACCGGGAAACAAGATTGCTTCCAGGACAATATAATCATTCCTTGGAACCTCTTCTGCAAATTCTAATGGGAGCAATGGCGTGTCAGCCATTCTTGCGAGATATAAATGAAACTCCTCTTTTTCAGGATCAATACGCTCCAATTTTATATGAAGTCCGAGATCCCCTATGAAAGCTTTCATGTTTAAGGGGCTTCCATCGCGAATGAAAAACAAGGGACGGGCAATGTATTGTTTTGCATCCTGATTTTTAATGCTTAAGATCGCCTGAATAGCAATATCCCCATCCATAGCTTTATAACTTGGGTGATCGATATGTTTATCAATTCCATCCAAAGAAATCTCCAGATCATGCCACATGACGGTCTCACCGGACTTCATGGTCAGCGGTTCAAAGACCATGTCTTCATCCAGTGGAAATAAACTATCCAGGGACGAAGCTTTTAAGCGCATCCGCAGATTAAGATCATTGATCTGGTCCGCCAGACTGTACAATAAACCATTACGAACGATAAGCGTTGGATTCACCTGAAAGGATTGTGTGTTGAGTGAATCAGTAATAGTCACTGCGCCGGAGATCACCAGGTCGTCTTCCTCGCGATCATATTCGGTATTGTGTGTGCCAAGTACAATACTGTCCAAGGTGACATGATAACCACTGATGTCTTTTTCTTCTCCCGGTTTGAAATAGTGGAGTTTATAGTCCAGCAGGCTATCAATTTTTCTAATGTTCGAACGATCCTGTTGCTCCGGAGGTAGTCCGGAAATAAACGTAAAAATATCCCGGTCCAGATATTTTTTAGTGTTTGGATTGGCCGTGGCCACTTTCGTTAACTGACGATTATAGAGGATGTTTGGGTAGGTTGTAAACTGTTCAAGCGTATCACCGGTTTGATTTACCTTGATAAATTCAATTTCATATTTTCTGATTAATCCATCTAATGAATCTGATTGATAGGTCACCCAATAATCATTCATAAACATGGGCATGCCTTTAATTAAAAAAGCATTATTTCCGGCATCTAATCCGTCTACCATCCCTTCCTGGGCAAATCGATTCTGACTGATGGTTTGTTTGTTTAAACCACTGGCCATGATGCCGATCAACATTAACGCAAATCCACCGTGGGCTAATCCGGAGGCCATAGAGGTAAGATTGCGTTTGGTAAAATTGATCATGTAATCAATATTGGAGATAACGCCAAAACTTGCAGCGATAAGCAAAATGATATACTGCCAGCTGGGTAGGAAAATCCAAAGGGATAACAAGTAGGCAAATAATAATCCAACCGCTAAAGAAATTAAAACATGTTTTGTAAATCGCTTTTTAAAAGAGTCCCAGGCCATAGCACCAAAACGCATGTACTGCGCCAGGGAAGAAATGATCGCTACAAGTGCTGCATTCCACAGTTGGAATCGATTGTGATGATCGATTGGATCGAGTGGCATGGCTTTGTGATAGACGGTCATATCGCCTTTTCCCATGATGGAGCCATAGACATCGATCAATTTATTCCACACAGGAATACTGGTAGAAAAGGTAATCAGCAAAGCGGAAAAGGCAAGAATCATGGCTCCGACAAACATCCAGAATTCTCTGCTCTGAATTTTCTCTTCTTTCGCAACGGTGGGTATAGATTTGTTTCGCGAAGCCAATAGATAAATACCTGCAGCGGCAAACAAACCAATAAATCCAACCAGTTGCCATTCCAGCCCCATTTCTGTAAAGGCATGGACGCTTTCTTCTCCGAGGATTCCGGATCTCGTTAGAAAAGTGGAGTAGACCACCAATAGAAAAGAAAGGATATAAAAAATATAAGTAGTCTTAATTGACAAGCCTGTATGACGTGCAATAAAATTTCCATGTAATGCTGCCAGCAAAACGATCCACGGCACCAATGACATATTTTCAACGGGATCCCAGGCCCAGTATCCGCCAAAACTTAATGCTTCGTATGCCCACGCACCACCCATGAGGACACCCAATCCGAGAATGCCGGTTGAAAATAAGGTCCAGGGCATCACCGGTTTCAACCAGGCGGTATGATCCTTTTCCCACAAACCTGTCATTGCAAAACAAAATGGAATCGTGACAGAAGCAAAGCCCAGAAATAACGTTGGTGGATGAATCGTCATCCAATAATTTTGCAGGAGGGGATTAAGACCATTGCCTTCAATCAGCGGAAGATAATTTGGATTATTAAAGATGGGTGCCTGCATCGTATCGCGCAGCAATAGGAATGGACTACTGCCCATTCGGAATGAATCGGCGAAGTACACACCTGCAATCATAGATACGAGTACTAATTGCACTACGCTAAGCCAGGTCATCACACCGGCTTCCCATCGCTTTGCGGTGAATACTACAGCACCACCGAGCATGACATGCCAAAACATCCATAGTAAAAAGCTTCCTTCCTGTCCTTCCCAGAAGGCAGAAAAAATATACTTCATCGGGAGGTCGTCAGAGACATGATCCCAGGCATATTGGTATTCGTACATCTGACTGATCATGATGTAAAAAAGAATACCTATGATGGCAAAAATTGAAATACTATGTATACCCCATGAAATTCTTGCAAACGTAAGCCATGATCCATCTTCCGGGTGGAGTACACGCTTGCGGTAAGCCAGTATGGAAAGTATCACAGTAACAAAAGCGGTCAGTACAAAGAAATGCCCCAGACGGCCCGGTAGGAGATGTTCTCCAATATATTGAATGTCCTGCATGGAAGATTACATATTGCTCCTGACCAGTACCTCTTCGTTTTTGTACTTGGAAGGGCACTTCATCAGAATGCTCGATGCGACAAATTCATCGCCGGTAAAAGATCCGGTAGCCACCACTTGCTCGCTAAGCTCGAAATCCTGAGGTTTTGGAGCATTTAGCGTTACCTCGTGGATTTCTCCGTCCTGATCAGTCATATAGAATCTAAACAGGTTTGGATTTTCTTCGGCATTGTAATACATCGGTTTGTCCTTTGCCAGCACACCGACGACCTTAGCGGTTTCACCGGATCGTTTGACCTGTTGAAAAGTACTGTAGGTGCTCATGTCCTTAGAGGCAGATATGAGCATAATGATACCACCGCCCATCAGCATGAGGATCAAAATGGGCATAAGTTTAAATCCGGATTTCTTTATCATTTTTGGGTTATCCACCTTTCTTATCAATCTTTGTGCAAATTTACGGCATAAAAGCCAGTAAAGGCAATTGTTGACCATTGAATTATGGATATTTAAAGGACATTTACGATTTATGAAAGATATAGTTAGCCTAAAGAATGCCGGAATCTACCAGGAAGGGGTAAAAGTGCTCCAGCATGTCAATTTGTCTGTGAGCCAGGCTGAGTTTGTTTACCTGATAGGCAAGACAGGTAGTGGTAAGAGTTCGCTGATGCGTACGCTATGGGGTGATTTGCCTTTGAGAGATGGGGATGGGCAGGTAGCCGGTATTTCCTTAACGGATCTTCAACCGTCTAATATTCCGGTTCTTAGAAGGCGTGTAGGGATGGTTTTTCAGGATTTTCAGCTCTTTCCGCAGTGGACCGTGGATGAAAACTTACGTTTTGTCCTCGATGCGACAGGAACAAACGATGAAAAAGAACAGGATCGAATTATTTCAGAAGTCTGTACGGATGCTCAGATTTCCAGTCTTGTGGATCGTCCCGTACATCAATTGTCCGGTGGCGAGCAGCAACGCGCAGTGATCGCCCGTGCAGTGCTCAACAAACCACAGATTATTCTCGCTGACGAGCCTACCGGTCATCTTGATCCGGAGACGGCTGAGGCGATTCTCATATTGATGCGGAATCTCGCCAAAGAGCACCAGACGGCTATTCTGATGGCGACGCATAATGCGCAATTGATTGATCGCTTTCCAGGTAGAGTGTATCGGGTGGGGGATGGCACAGTGGTGGAGGTGGATTGAATTAATTCATTTAGTGATGGGTGATTTGGTGATTTGTTCTTTAGGGTTATGACAGTTATTGAGGTGATAACTTTAATCTTATTCTCCCGATTTGATGCGAGATGTCAGACCTTAGATGCGATACATCAGATAAGAGACATTGGTACAACTCTAATCAAGAGGCATGTCATACATACCCATTAAAAAACTAAACTCCTAAACAACAAGCGCCTTGGCGCACCATGCTAAACCAAAGAAACCGACAGCTTTCTTGACTCAACTCATGTTCGGCGAGTAAGTTTGTGCTTGGAACTCTGAGTTGAGAGGGTTTAGTTCCCACCGCCTTTGGCGATTGCAGTTGAGAGGGTTTAGTATTTTTTTTGAATTAACTGTTGAAACAGAGATGCAGTAGCAAACTCCATGCATCGGCCAGGGTAAATGTTTTTATGGCCCAATGTTGCGTTAAATTAATAGGAATAGCTGATGTTGAAGAGCTTGTCCGCCACAGGCTGATGCTCCAACGACGTGCATTCAATTGAGTAAATATTGAGTTGATCTCACAGCTTATTTTCATTAATTCCCCTTCTGCTATGGGGCTAAACCCTCCGCAATAAGAAGCGCCTTTCAGGGCATATTACTTACATCTCCGTCTCTTATCGGCTGGCATAGTTTACATAACCATCAAAAAACTAAACCTGAATGGCGCAGCAACATTCAACTCAACATTCTAAACTAAAGAGACCCACAGGTATCTTGACTCAACTCATGCTCCATCTGAAAGTCTAAAAAACCCTTCACCGTTCACCTTTTCTCTATAGGTAGCTTAACCACCAATGTTTCCGCTGCATTTTCATATCGCTAAACCACTTGCATAAGGGATACAACACCAGCACAATTAATATCCAGAGGAGATACACCACCCCCAATGAATAGCCTTCGCCAACAACGATGTATCTGAAAGGAATTCCGAAAACGATATTCAATGGCTCATTTAATTCATGCCCCCGGTTTAAAAATAATACCATGCAAACCAGATGGATGATGTAAAAATGCAGCACGTAGTAAAAAAACGGCACTCTTCCATACACACTGATTGCTTGTGTAAGTTTGTTGTTGATGGTCTCAAACAGCGAAAGAAAAATCAACGCCGGACCAAGGGTCACACAAACGAACAGCAAGGAAGGTGGATATTTGTCTACATTCAAAAAGGATAGAATTGTCTGCGTTAGATTGTCATACGATATCCAGGGCACGGGATCACCATAGAAATTCAGGAATCTTAGCATAACAAATAAAATAAGCAAGCCTATCCCGCCTCGGAGTAGTTGCTTCTGACGAAGTGCCGCAGAATAATCCTTTGCATATAGCTTGCCCAGACAATACCCAAGCATCATCACACCGAGCCAGGGGACAAATGGATAGATAATCACAATTTGATGACCGGGAATAATTTGGTGAAAAGCAAAACTTCCATTTCGCATCAAGTCCCATAGTAAACCCTGGTGTGTACTATCAACAAAATCAAAAACATTATGCCCTAATACCAGGATGAGACCACCTATGAGGATTGCGTTAAAAGGTAATCGGATGATCAATCCCATGAGCATCATGCAGATGCCTATCGCCCAGATAACCTGAAGAATCAATGAATGATAGGAAAAGTCAAAGGTCCATGCAAAAGTGATGATCACAACCTCCACAAAGATCAACCAAAGCCCTCTTTTAAAAAGAAACACACTGAGTTCAGCCGTTGTTTTTCTAAAACTTTGTAAGTATATGGATGTACCGGCCAGAAGAATAAAAATAGGAGCACAATAATGCGTGATAAATCGTGTGAAGTATAGAAATGGGGTGGTGGTAGCCACATCCAATGGATCATGCAAAAAGGCATCAAAATGAAAAAAGTCTCTGGTATGATCCAGCGCCATGATGATCATCACCAGACCGCGCAATACATCCAGCGAATATATCCTTTTGGTTTGTGGAGAGTCCATCACCGGCTTTGCTGTCATTGAGTCTTTCATATAAATAGCGTTTGGAACCTGATAGCTGAAATAATGAAATAGAACCGATAGTGAAGTTAGTCATTAAATTTTGTGAATAAATGATTAATTAGTTTGTATCTTAGAACAAGTTTCTCCCTGAGATCATTTTTTTTGTCTCACTTCTTTTTCTGATTTTTTAACCTAAACGTCTTAATCATGAAAAAGAAATTCAATTTTCACTCCCGTTTTTTACTACTTGTTCCGTTGATGGCGGTCATTGGCTTTTCCGGATGTATTGACACTCCCATAGAAATACCTGATCAGGAAAAGGAAAACCCGATAACTAAACTTGATATTGGACTGGATGAGCTCCTTTCCCATGCTTCTGTAACGACCAGTATTACGTCCCGAAGTCATGGATATTTTGCTGAAGCCAAAGGGAAAGGCATTATTCCGGGAGGGGAATATGCCGGGTACCATTTTCAGATTACCATGGAGGGCTTTTATACTGGCGTTGCACCAAATACATTAGATAATGGCACGGTAACGGTGAAAATTCGAAGTGAGCGATTTGTATCTGTAGTGGATCCGCTCCTTCAATCATTTTGTTGTGGTGAGGGAGATTTGATTTTGATTGACGGGGAGTGGATTTTTTCCATGTATGGTCAGGTTGTACATACCACAGCTTCAGAAATTCATAACCATCTCTTCGCAGGACTCGCAAGAAGTTCCGGAACGATGAATATGAATATTGCTGATCAAACAGGGACAGTAGTCATTCCTGCGATGCCACCACATGATCCGGGGATCGGTCTGATTGAAGAATTCAATGCACAAAGAGTCGAGGTCACTGAACATTAAGGATGACCTCCGTACGCAAAGCACTTTCCATATCAGGCGTTTAGGCGCGTGCCGGTATAGGTTTGCGGGGTTAATGTTCGTAATTCTTCTTTGACAGCTTCCTCAATAGCCAGCTGATCGATAAAGGCATGTAAGTCTTGTCTGGTGATTTGCTCTTTGCCACGCGTCAGATCTTTCAACAATTCATAAGGATTGGCAACACCTTCTCTACGCAATATCGTTTGAACGGCTTCTGCAAGAACTGACCAGTTAGCCTCGAGATCCTGATTGAGTTTTTGCTGGTTGGGCGTGATTTTCTTCATCCCTTTTTGAATGGCCTGCATCGCAATGAACGTATGGGCAACAGGAACGCCAATATTTCTCAGAACCGTACTATCGGTCAGGTCACGCTGCAATCGGCTGATGGGTAATTTGTCAGCGAGATGCCCATAGATCGCATTCGCATACCCAAGATTACCTTCCGCATTTTCAAAGTCAATTGGATTCACTTTGTGTGGCATCGCCGACGAACCAACTTCATTTGGATTCGCTTTTTGTAACAGATAGTGCATGGAAATGTACGTCCATATATCTCTGCAAAAATCAATTAATATGGTATTGATGCGCATGGTCACATGACATAGTGCAGCCAGCTGATCGTAATGCTCAATTTGAGTGGTATAGCGATATCGTCCGATGCCCAGGTAATCGGTTGTAAAAGCATCTCCCCAGGTCCGCCAGTTGACATTCGGAAAGGCCGCATGATGCGCATTGAAATTACCGGTAGCACCACCAAATTTTGCTTTTAGTTCTGTTGTTGCCAGTGTGGCTATCTGCACATCAAGACGTTCGACAAACACCATGATTTCTTTGCCTAATAAAGTCGGAGAAGCTGGCTGACCATGGGTATGTGCAAGCATTGGGATATTGGCTGTTTCCATTGCAAATGCATAAAGCGTCTGACGGGTGGCAACAATGGCCGGAACCAGTGTTTCCTGATACGCATCTCTGATCATCATCGGAAAAGCACTGTTGTTCACATCCTGGGACGTCAGTCCGAAATGCACCCATTCTTTGATGGCACGTAACCCCAGTGCATCCAATTTTCCCTTAATGAAATATTCGATGGCTTTGACATCGTGATTAATCGTGGACTCGATGTGCTTGATCTCCAAAGCATCTTCATCACTAAAACCGGTGACGATATGCCGCAAACCATTTAGCTGCTCCTCATTAAGTGAGATGCCGGAGATAATATTCGTTTCTGCTAAAGCAATCAGATATTCTACTTCAAGATGACATCGGTACTTCATGAGGGCCGATTCAGAGAAAAATTTAGCCAAAGCCCCGGTCTTGTCGCCATAGCGGCCATCCACGGGAGAAATAGTGTGAAGCATAAAGAATTATGTATTAAATATAGAATCAGACGCAAAAATACGTTAATCCTGCTATTGCCTTGATTCTTTGCTAATCCAAACGGATGGCGTCCGTTAGTATACGCCGGATAAGGGGATCAATCCATTCGGTGATTCAAGCCTTCCGGGTCAATCCGACTGAAGACTTCTTTATCAGCGATCTCCTTTGAGTAAGGTATGGTAATGGTCGTGGTCGTCCCTACGCCTTTATCCGTATGAATAGATATCTCGCCCTGAAGGAAATTTACCCGCGCTGCAACATTTTCTGTCCCCATACCTTTTTTGACCGATTTAGGATCAAATCCAATCCCATCATCTTCGACCATGATTTCAAGATCCTCATCATTACGGATTAGTTGAATCAGAATTTCCTTAGCCTGAGCATGTTTTAAACTATTATACAGCAATTCCTGGACGATTCTGAAAATATTCAGATTGACACCAATGGGTAAATCATTCAGTGTCCCATAATTTAAGAATTCAATGTGTGGCGTCTCTTCCGATTCGATTCGATTGACCAGATCTTTGATCGCCGGAACGATACCCAGTTTGAGCAAAGCGCCCGGCTGCATATTATTAGAAATGGTCCGCACTTCATTGCAGGCAGCATCGAGGAGATTATACGCTTTGTTGTATTCTTTTTGATCGGTCAGGTCAGGCACCTTCGTCTGAATGGCATCAAAATGGAGTTTGACAGTAGACAGTAATCCGCCAAGACTATCATGCAAATCACGTGCGATTCTTTCGCGTTCCACTTCCTGTCCCTGGAGCATCGAACTGATGGTTTCAATTTTTCTGTTGCTCTCCAGTTCATTTATTTTTCGAGCAGTAATTTCTTCATTCTGTCGGGCAATGATCTGATTAGAGTTTAGTCGCTGTTGGTAACTCCTGATGATGACGTAAGAAACTATCAGCATGATCACTACGCCGACCAGCAGGGCATAACTCAATACTTTTTGCATCCTTGATTTGAGCACCGTAATATTCCTGTCTCTAGCCATTTCCTGGAGCTCGGTTTCCCGCTCGATATCCATATACTTGAGCATCGTTTCCTGCATACTGGCTGTTTTGCTGGCTTCGTTGAGGCTATCGCTAAAGCTGCTATATATCTTCATGACTTCCAGAGCGGATGGAAAGTCTTCCATCAACTCATAGCATTCTACCTGCTTGCGATACAACGCACGTTTGGCAAAAATATCGTTCCCTGCCAGGGATAATCCGTGTGACAGATAATACATGGCCAGTTTGTACTTCCCGGCGTGCATATTGTACATGCCTACATGCAGATGTAAAGAAGGTAAAAATGATTTATAACGAACACTATCAAAACGGGTCAATGCAATATTTAATGAGTCTGGGGCTGTTACGGCTCGAGACTTACGTCCGGTGATGGCCGTAATCGTTAATTGATTGATAGTCGATAGAAGGGTATCCCGAATGGATAAATTGAGTTGACTCGCATCCTCCAGATATTGTGCAGCTTCCTGATATTGTCCTTTCGCAATATAGATTTCTCCTATTTGCTGCAGCATTTTGGCGGAAAGTAAAGTGTCAAGATTGCGATCAGCAAAAGCTTTTACCTGATCAAATAATTTGATGGCCTCCAAAAAATATTCACTTCCACAATAGAGTCTGCCGAGATCAGTTACGATCTGGTACATATTCAAGGAATCGCCGGCGCGACTAAATAGTTTTTGTGCCTGAATATAGTTTTTAATGGCGCGATCCAGATTTTCCAATTCAGCCAGATCTCTTTCGGCAAGGATTCGATAGGCCTCAGCAGCATTGCCATATTGTCCCTCCTGTTCTAATTGAGCACTGAGGCGATACAACTCAGCATTAGAAAGTTGTTCGTCTATCTGTCCTGAAACCGTAGCAGACATGCCGATGAATATCAATAGCAGCAAACTAATGACAAATAGTGATTTAACTGAATGGCAAAATGAGTCCTTCATATCCTATCGGTATGGTATGGATATTTTTTTTGTTAGTCGTGAAGGGGTAAGGCAAGTAAAAAAAATGGTGTTTGCTCAGTCGTTATGTTCTTAATATATTCCTATGGACAATAGATAAGTATCTGTATTTTTTTAAGCTTAGTGTGACGGGTTTTTGGAAGTGAGTTGATTTTCAATGGCGACACGCACCAATCCTGCTGTATTTCTCACGGACAATTTTGTCAAAAGACTTCTTCGGTGAGACTCTACGGTTTTTAAACTGATGAATAAGGTGTCTGCTATTTCCTGCGTCGTATGTTCCTTGACAATCAATTCTAAAACATCTTTTTCGCGTCTGGAAATTTTCGGGGCAAGTCGCGTTGATTTTTTGGTGCCGGTTTTGGGATTGACAAGACTCTTCATGATCGTTTCCGTCACGTCATCACTAAAATAGGACTGACCACTGTACACTGCTTCAATGGCAGATAACAGTTCTTTCTTACCGGTGTTTTTTAGAATATAACCCTGGGCGCCATGTTTGAGAATTTCCGTCACAAAACTTTCCTCATTGTGCATGGACAAAGCAAGCACTTTAAGTTCAGGGTATTCCTTGCTAATTTTCTGGCAAACATCAATGCCATTCATGCCGGGCAGGTTGATATCAAGCAGAATCACATCTGCCGGCGTTTCAGCAATTTTTTCAAAGACCTCAGGGCCGGAGTAACATTTAGAGACCACCTGGATATTGTCCATCCCTTCCAGAATAGACTCTATTCCCTCAACAAACATGTTGTGATCATCTGCAATCATCACTCTAATCATAATCAATTTCGTATTAAACCTTAAAGCCCTCTAAAAGTACAAATTATTAAACATTCAGGGTCCGTCGCTCCTTGCCGACCACCACGGTGATTGACTTACCTGAACGTAGAAAAACCTCACATTGTTCTCCGGAGGCGATTATTTCAAGCACCCGATCTCTGAAGTGAATCTTGAATTGAAACGCTTTCCAACCATCCGGCATCATAGGGTTAAAGTGCAATTCATCCGAAATGACCTGCATGCCGGCAAAACCCTTGACCACCGACATCCATGAACCGGCCATACTGGTGATGTGCAATCCATCCTCCGTATCGTTGTTATAGTCATCCAGATCCAGACGGGAGGTACGTAAATACATCTCATTAGCTTTCGCCCGTTTGCCCAATCTGGCCGCCAGAATGGCATGCACGCAAGGACTCAGGGAGGACTCATGCACGGTCATAGGCTCATAAAAGTCAAAGTGTCGACGGACAGTCTCTTCCTCAAAGTGATCTTCAAAGAAATACATGCCCTGGAGAACATCCGCCTGTTTGATAAAACATGATCTTAAGATTCTATCCCAGGACCATTTTTGATTTAATGGCAATTCGGTATCCGGAAGTTGATCAACCGGCATTAATGTTTTGTCAAGAAATCCATCTTGCTGCAGAAAGATCTGGCGTTTTTCATCCCGGGGAAGATACATCCGTTCAATCCGTTCTTTCCAGTCGGTGAGTTCATTGGTTTGAAAGGACAGCTTTTCACTAATTATTTTCCATTGCCCAGCATGTTCATTTTGTGCCCATGCTATTTGTTCCAAGGTATACTGCATACACCATCGCGCGATATAGTTGGTGTACCAGTTGTTGTTGACATTATTCTCATATTCGTTTGGTCCGGTCACACCCAACATCACCCAGGCTTTCTTCTCTTCAGAATAATTTACGCGTTGCGACCAGAAACGAGCAATGCTGATCATGACTTCAAGCCCACCTTCCAACAAATAACCAATGTCTCCGGTATATTTGATATAATCGTAAATAGCATACACCATCGCACCATTGCGATGGATTTCTTCAAATGTAATTTCCCATTCATTATGGCATTCTTCACCATTCATCGTGACCATAGGGTAGAGCGCCGCACCATTTTTAAAGCCCAGCTTCTTTGCATTTTCAATCGCTTTGTTCAAGTGCAGATAGCGATATATCAGAAGGTTTCTCGCCACTTTGGAATCACCGGTACTTAAATAAAAAGGGATACAATACGCCTCTGTATCCCAATACGTGCTGCCTCCATATTTCTCGCCGGTAAATCCTTTCGGGCCAATATTTAATCGCGCATCTGCGCCGGTATAGGTTTGCCACAGATGAAAGATGTTGAACCGAATCCCTTGCTGCGCAGTAACATCTCCGGTGATCGCAATGTCTGCCAGATTCCAAATGTTCTTCCATGCATCGGTATGGTCTTTTTTCAAATCGTTAAATCCTGTTTGAAAAACATCATGTATCTTTCGCTTTCCCGCTTCTGCTTGTTCTTTGCCGGGCACATATAAACTATTTAGATTAACTACAAATTTTTGAAGCCTTAGCTCGTCACCATCGTTCAGTTTTTGATCGAATTGCCGACTAACTTTCATTGGAGAAATTTTGCTGTCTCCTGATTCAATAGCTATGCTATTCACCTTTGTTTCAGATCGCATAAACGAACTGACCACAAATCCAGTCTTTTTGGTTTTGGCAGAAACCATAGAAAAGTTTTCATCCTGATCTTCCAGAAAATCTATCCAGAATTGATCGCCATAGTTGGCATCCCGATTGTGCACATCAAAATCAAGATACGGCTCCACAGTAATGTCTCCTTCGAAACCGGAAGATTTGATTACAACCTCAATGGCCGCCACATCAGGATCGGCCATACTGCAAAAGCGTTCGAAACGGAGGGATAGTGTGCCCCCGGCAACTGGTTTGATATCAAAAGATCTTAAGAGGATGCCTGTTTCCATATCGAGTGTTCTCATAAAATTCGAACACGGCATTTTCGCAAGATCAATTGCCTTTCCATCGATATATATGCGGACGCCTATCCATTTGACGCCGTTCAGCACCTTTGCAAAATATTCCGGATACCCATTTTTCCACCAGCCGACTCTTGTCAGGTCCGGGTAATAGACACCTGCGAAATAATTTCCGGATAAGCTTTTATCGGAGTAGTCTTCTTCAAAGTTGCCACGCCCGCCAAAGCGTCCATTGCCAAGACTGAAAATACTCTCACTGACTTCCTGATGTGCAGGGTGAAATCCCTCTTCTATAATGCGCCAGGGATGATGGCTTAGATAGTTCTTCATTTTAATTTCTCCAGAATTTGTGTCGGGGTCGATTGATCTAACCCTGTCATCGTAAAATCAGCTTCATGCAGGATGGCTGCATCACCTATTCCCACTACTTTGCAACCGGCGGCCAGCGCAGCTTGCACACCTTTAACGGCATCTTCAAAGACGACCACCTCGCCCGGTTCCAGATTCATTGCTTTACAGCATTTGACAAATATCTCAGGATCCGGTTTTGACTTTTTAGTACTGGTGCCATCAAGAATGGCATCAAATCGGTTTTCAATAGCAAGTTTCTCAAGAACCGTTTTCGCATTTTTACTCGCTGAGCCCAGAGCAATGGATAGCCCTGCTTTTTTTGCATCCAGTAGAAAAGCTAAAACGCCCGGCAATAAATCCCGGGGCGTGATTTCTTCAATAGACAAAAGGTAAAGGTCATTTTTTTTAGCGGCCCAATGCTCCTTTTCCTTTTGCGACAAATTGATCTGATACTTAGCGAGCAGGTATTCCAATGATTCGATCCTGCTCGCACCTCGCGTATGGCGATCATCCTCTTCTGTAATATCCGCACCGAGTTGCTTCAGGATTTTTTTCCAGGATAAAAAATGATGTTCAGCCGTATCCACAATGACACCATCCAGGTCGAAAATAAATCCTTTGATGGTAGACGAGGCTGTATTCGTTTGGGTGTCTGTTTTTTCCATTTTTTTAATTTCTTCCATCACCAGCGTATGCAGATCAACATCTTTAAGATGATAGACTATGGTAGTGAGTTGTCTGCGCACCGATTCACCGCCATAGGTGTCACGCAGCGCATTCATCTGGCGAGCATATAGTTCAGCGAGGGCAACCGTATGGGATGCGATGAGCGAACTGTCATAGCGCATCAACTGGTGTATATCATCAAGCGCTGCTAACCGATCAAGAAGCATTTTCTTCTGTCCTGATAACTGAAACCCATGTAACAAAAAATCCTCTACTTCCTTGTGCTCATTTGGTTTGTTATATTCCTGTACAATGGTAAGCGACTTGATGGCACGATCAGCATCGAGGCTAAATAATGTTTCCCATGCATCTTTGTCATGATGGATGGTACTTAATGCATAGGCAAAGGTCTGTCCTGATTTTTCATCACCAAGGAGTCTGGCAGCTTTTAATCCTATTTGAAGCATGTGGTGTGCAATAGGCTGCGGAAATTGCTCAACACGCGTATTACTTAATACAAACAGGATATCGTCATAAGCACGTTGTGACTGTAATTCTGTAAGAATATCCGGTGTCGAAGATTTAAGTATTGTTTTAATTTTTTTATGTTTCGATTCGATACCCCAGACTCTTGTCCAGCGTAGCCATAAACAAGCCCATAAAATACGCTGCGGATTTTCCAAAGAAATTTTACTTTCTACCAATTGAAAAGCAGCTATACGCGCTTTTTTCTCGAGGATAAATGGTTCTGCAGAACGCAGCAGCGTATGCGTGCCTTTCAGTAGGATAAATCCGTCGCGGGCACTTACCTCCATGGCCAACGTCAGGGCGGTCTTCTGAAGCCTTGGTGCCATCGGTAATTGACAGAAGGCATCAAATAGTTTTAAGGCATGTTTTAATTCGGTAGCGAGTTGATCCTGAAACTGTGGCACCTTAATCATCAACCGATAGAGATGATGAATGACGGCCTCAAGGATTTGAATCGTTTGCGGTAAGGCATTGTCTTTTAATAGATCCTGTGCCTGCCTGAGTAGGATAGAAACGATGTTTCGAACTGATTTCAGATTATTCCTGTTCAATTTGATGACACCGAATTTATCCATAGGGGTCATGTCAGTCAGCAAGTGATGATAATCAGGTTTCCTGATGCGATGCAGATAATAAGCCAGCACCTCGGCCCGAAAGGCACTATGTGAATGCCCATAATCGGATATGAATTTTCGAAGTTCGGTGATATTTAACTTTCTGAGGACTTCATCCAAAAGTAATTTTTCATGTTTTGATTTAGAACGGACCCTTCTGTTTCTGATTTTGTGGTCCCTGAGAATCATCAGAGAAGCTATGGCATGCGGGCATATTTTGGATCGTTTAAAAACAGCGCAATGGCATTTGGCCGTGACGAATCCTTCTTCCGTCAAGGCCATTTCAACATGATAATCAGGATTTTTAGACAGACAATGAAAGTAGCCTGCCTGTGGTTGCGTCAAATCATACTCAGTGGTCTCTCTGACCAAATCCATGGCTTCCTCCACCTGGGGGGTGGAAAAATGGGTTTCCAGGTCTAATAGGACAACTTTCATGATGGGCGATAGTCGTTGTTATCGGGTGATTATAGGTAGCCTTAGGATTGTTTTACCAATAATTATCTTAAAGGATGGTTGCAATCCACTGGGATACGCATAAATTTGCTAAGGTAAGGCAGTACTATGGAAGTTAAACAGGTTTGTTTCGTTCGTCATGCAAAATCAAGCTGGAATCAGCCGAATTTGAGTGATTTTGACCGCCCACTGGACAAAAGAGGGCTCCATGATGCACCCATGATGGCCTTAAAAATGACAGATTTAGGGCTCATTCCTGACTATATTATTACTTCCGGAGCTAATCGGGCAAGAACCACAGCTAATTTTTTTAAGCAGGCCGCAAACTTGCCGGATGATAAATTTGTGGTGACTGATTTGATATATGAAGCGAGTCGGGAAGCTGTATATGATGCCTTGCGGATGGCTCCTGATACAGCTGATTTTGTCTTTATCTTTGGGCACAATCCGACATTTACCTATATCGCAAATGCTATAGCCGGAGTGAGTATTGACAATGTTCCTACGTGTGGTATAGTGCATGCTCAGTTGTTTATCGCCAGCTGGAAAGACTTCAGGCCGGATTATGCCGGATTTATAGGATTTCATTATCCAAAGCAATATCAGTTATGAAAGGCATACTATGCTTATTGAGCATCTATATATTAGGCTTCATTTCGTGTCAGTCAAAAACGCAAACGATTGACTACCGGATGACGGACGATCAGCTTTCCAATCTGATGCTGGATATGCAGCTATCTGATGTTGCATTAGGGGAAGTGAATGGGCCGGAAAGAGATTCACTAAAAGAGGTTTTGAGATTGAGGATAGAGCAATTGTATAAGCAACCAATCATTGTTTTAGAAGGCGAAGTTCGAAAACTGGAAAGCGATCCTGAGAAATTAAATTTAGTCATGAACAAAGTGCAGCTATTGCTGGATTCGCTTCGATAAGAATTATGTATGTTAAAGAATGTAAGTCTGCGGATGATCTCCTTTATCGCCGCAATCATCATCACCATCTTTCTTGGATTAGGACTATGGATTGCAAGGAAAATATTATTCCTTCCCGCACTGGGGAGCTTCGGTACGATTCTCATCTTAAGCACCGGAGTTTTTTCATTTCTGGTGATTTATTTTTTACTGGATCGGTTTGTTTATAGAAGAATCAAACTCATCTACAAGATTATTCGAAAATCAAAAAGTTCAATTCCTAACCGAAAGGTTCTTCCGCAAAGCCGCAACCCCATATTGGATGGCGTGGAAAAGGAAGTTGAACAATGGGCAGAATCTCAGGAAAATGAAATTGAAACGTTGAGAACACTCGAAGCGTATCGAAAGCGATTTATTGGAAATGTGTCACATGAGCTAAAGACACCAATTTTTTCAATTCAGGGTTATATCTATACACTGATTGATGGTGGATTGTATGATGAAAATGTAAATGAAAAATACCTGGAACGAGCCGCTTCAAATGTTGAACGCTTGCTCACTATCGTTCAGGATTTGGAGGAAATCAGCAAGCTGGAATCAGATGATTTGATGCTGGATATACAAAAGTTTGACATAAAGGCATTGGTCAATGAAATCTTTTCTGATCTTGAAGTGAATGCCACCCCGAGAAACATAAAGCTTGCGTTTAAGGATGGCGCAGATGGCGCCTATAATGTTATGGCAGACCGAGAAGCCATCCGACAAGTGCTGACAAACCTGATCCTTAATTCCATAAAATATGGCAAAGAGAATGGCGTGACTAAAGTGAGTTTTTATGTGATGGACAGTCAGATTCTGGTGGAGGTTGCAGATGATGGAATCGGCATTAGTGAAAAGCATCTCAATCATCTATTCGATCGATTTTACAGGGTTGATAAAAGCAGAAGCAGAGAATCCGGTGGATCAGGCCTTGGCCTTTCCATCGTCAAGCATATTCTGGAGGCTCATAAGCAGTCCGTGAATGTGCGCAGTACAACCGGCGTCGGATCTACTTTTGGTTTCACCTTGGACAAAGCCAGAGACTAACTGAAGGGCATGGAGCAAGAGGCAAGGAGCAAGGAGCAAGGAGCAAGGAGCAAGGAGCAAGGAGCATGGGGCATGGGGCATGGAGCAAGAGGCAAGGAGCATGGGGCAAGGAGCATGGGGCATGGGGCATGGGGCAAGTGGCATATTTCAACTCTAAACCTTTATAACCTCCCTAACCTAATAACCCATCACTCAACACACATCACACATCACCCATCACCCATCACCCATCACCCATCACTCATCACTCATCACTCATCACCCATCACCCATCACCCATCACCATCACCCATCACCCATCACTCATCACTCATATCATGTGATACGAGAAAATTCAAATAGTAAATGAATGGTGCAGAAGCTGACCCTCTCAGGAATGGTACATATTGCAATCATCTTTTGACAGCATCTGATCACTATGGATATCGATACCATCTAACATTGCTTTGATCTTTGTACGCAATTCAAAGTATTCAGGAAGTTGGAGGGGTTCCATGGCTTCCGGTGGTGGCATTTTTTCTCTTAAATGATCGACTTGTCGTCCATTTTTCCAGAATCTGAAACAAACATGACAACCGGTGGCTAGTCCCGTTTGCCCGATATAGCCTATCGTCTGTCCTTGCTTCACCATGACACCGGCTTTAATGCCGGGTCCGAATTTGGACATATGAAGATATTGGGTTTCATAGGTTTTGTCATGTTTCATTTTGACATAATACCCATTGTTGTTTGTGTATGATGCAATGGTGATACGACCATCGGCAACCGCACGAATAGGTGTGCCGCAAGGTGCAGCATAGTCTGTTCCAAAGTGCCCTTTGTAAGTCTTAAGTACCGGGTGAAATCGTTTATTGGAAAATCGACTTGAAATACGACTGTATTGAACGGGTGATTTCAGAAATGCTTTTTTCATGGGTCGCCCTTCCAGGTCAAAATAACCATCATGCTTACCACTGTTAAATCGGATGGCATGAAACTCAGTGTCGCCTGATGTATAGCTGGCTCCTATCAATTTACCAATGCCATAAGCCTGACCTTCTACATACTTACGTTCATAGACTACTTTGTATTGGTCGCCTTTTTGAATGTGATAAAAGTCTACCGACCAGCCTAAGGCATCTTCCATCGCTGCAATTAAGTCAATCGGAAGATTTTGTTCTTCCATGCTTAACCATAAAGATTGTTCAATGATTCCTCCGGCAGATTCAATTTTGATGGTGGTTTCCTTTTCAACAATTTCAACCCGTATGCTGTCATCGAGATGATATAATATCTGTCGGTAGGCATCCGGTTCGTACACAAAGGCCTGTACGGTGGAATCCACTGGGTCTGATATAATGGTCAGTTCTTTTCCGGCTTGGATTGATTTTAATGGAAAAATGGATTTCGCAGCACGAATCAGTTCGTCGATCTTTAGATAGTCTACGCCACGGTTGGAAAGTAAATTGCCAAGCATATCGTTCGGCTGAATTTTTAATTTTTCCAAATTTACCATACCGAGATCCCAATGGATGAATTGTTCACAATCCGGATCAACAGATTCGCAGGCTACCTCGCGATTATTTTGTTTGATGACAGAGCGTGCCTGATGGATGGCAACACCTGCGGCCAGGAGAAGCAAAAGAAATATACCATACCTTGTGAGGCGAGTCCTGGTCAATGGTTTAATTTTGGTGCAAGATATGCTAATCCCTTCACAATAAGGATTTAAGGAAATGTTAAGACATACATCACCCGGTACGTTGCGATGTGGTTCACAGTTGATAGACCTCTCTACACCTGTTGTCATGGGGATTTTAAATACCACCCCGGACTCGTTTTATCCTCCCAGCAGAATTTCAGGGGACGTAGGTTCAATCCTTGCAAAAGCCGGACAAATGATTGATGATGGTTGCACGATCCTTGACATTGGGGGGATGTCCAGTCGACCGGGAGCAAAACCCATTTCTCCGGAAGAAGAGTTGAGTCGTGTCCTGGAAGCGATTAAAGCAATTCATGCAAGTTATCCGAATATCATTATTTCAATAGATACCTACAGGTCTGAGGTGGCCAGGTCATGCATCGATGCCGGAGCGACGATGGTCAATGATATATCGGGAGGACAATTGGATCCGGGCATATTGGATCTGGTGGCAGAAACAGGTGTGGCATATGTCATGATGCATATGCGCGGAACTCCTGATAATATGCAGTATAACACAGATTATGAGGATGTTGTATTAGATTTATTAAAGTATTTTAGTAATCGAATAAAAGTGCTTAAACGAATTGGAATTGAGGAGTTAGTCATAGATCCCGGATTTGGTTTTTCAAAAACTCCCGAACAGAATTATCAATTAGTTGATCAATTGGGTTTGTTTCGTTTTCTAAATTTGCCGGTGTTGATTGGTGTGAGTCGAAAATCCACACTTTCCGGGACGATCGGAAGACCTGTGGATGATACGCTCGAGGCCACTACTGCCTTGCATATGGCAGCGCTTGGGAATGGAGCCTCCATCCTTAGGGTGCATGATGTGCAGGCCGCAATGGATACCATTGCCGTTTTCAATCAATTAGCTTACGCGAATACCCTGAATAATCAAAGATTAATTCCAAAATGAAAATAATTTACCACCTGACCTTGTTATGCTAATGATGGATAAGGAGGGCCACGAAAAAGAACAGCCTGATGTGAAAAAGCCAAAGCGCTTTTCCATGTGGCTTGCGCGTATATTTTTGTCTGTGCTTGTCCTTATGATTCTGATCGTCCTGATCATCCAGTTTCCACCCGTACAGCGATGGGGAATCACTAAACTTACCAATGGCATGCAGTCCACCTTGAATACAAAGGTATCCATCGGGGGTTTTACAATTCATCCTGTTTCAGATCTAACCTTACGCAATGTTTTTATAGCTTCTCCGGAATATCCGACCGATACGCTGATCTATGCCGATAAGTTGCATGTAGATTATCGTGGCATTTGGGATCTGTTTATTCGCCGCATCACGATCAATCAATTAGGAGTAGAAAATGGGATCCTTAATATCCATCGTTTTGCCGGTGATAGCCTGAATAATCTTGACATTGCACTGCTACGTTTGTTGCCGCCTAAAGATCCAACCAAAAGCGATTTTGTGTTGGACCTTAAAACACTGAATGCCAATTCTCTGGTAGTTCGCATAGATGATGAAACGTTTGGCACAAATTTTAACATGTCCTTTAAGCGGGCGGATATTTCTTTTGACACCATAAATATCATCGGAAAATATCTGGACATGACTGAAGTTGATCTGGATGAACCCAATATTCAGATCGTTAACAGTCTTCCGCAAGCGGATGCTTCTACGGCAATTCCGGGTAGTGATAAAATATGGTCTTTTGATATCCATGCCATGCGATTTACCGATGGGAAAGTGGGGTTGAATAACCAAAAGGCAGATCCTGTCAGCTATCCACATGCACAGGGAATAGATTACGCGCACATGCAGCTGGTTGATGTGGATATTGATCTGGACTCACTGGTCATCCGCGGATGGGATTTTAGAGCCAGGGAGGTTGATATTCATTTGCTTCATGAAAATGGCTTTGAAATCAACAAACTGGCTGCTGCTCGAGCCGTGGTATCAAAAGATAGTGTCATGATTGATGGACTGGATCTTGAAACGAAACGGAGTAAAATCAAGAATACATTGTCTTTACTTTTTTCCGGGTACAAGGATTTTCAATCGTTTGTAGACTCTGTAAAGATAGATATCCCTGAGGCAGACATGCACGTCGGGGTAAGCGATTTGATGGCCCTGGCCCCGGGTTTGAGCAAACTGGATTTTTTCATGCAGAATCATGAAAAGGATTTAATTCTTCAGGGGCAGGTAAATGGGTATGTCAATCGTTTGCGTATCCGAAATATGAATGTAGGATTGGGCGAATTAAATATTAGAGGGGATATGAAATCGCATGACCTGGCGATCAAAGGATCTGAGTTCATTAGTTTAAGTGTCGAAAAGTCAGCCTTTAGTGCCAGGAGTATACAAAGTGTATTTCCAAAGATGAATTTGCCTCCGATATTAAAGCGGTTAGGCCAAATCAATTTCGTGGGAAGTTTTGATGGATATCCTGACAATTTTATTTCCTTCGGAACTTTTCATACTTCGTTGGGGCAGGTGACGCTTGATATGAATATGAATATTCTGAAGGGTATTGCAGAGGGAGAATATTCCGGAAGTATCGCCCTGAAGAATTTCGATCTTGGACGTTTTACGGAAAATCCAAAACTGGGAAAAGTGTCTTTGACCGGCAGGGTGATTCAAGGGTATGGTTTGGATGCTGAATCAGCCCATGCGGATATTACGGCTAAGCTTTCTGCGCTGGAGTATAATGGCTACGTATATCACAATGCCCGTGTGGATGGCGTAGTGACCGGAAAATTATTTAGCGGCACTTTGGATATAAACGATCCGAATCTTGATATTCAATTTGAAGGTTCTGTGGATGCCCGTGACCAGTTGCCTAAACTTAATTTCGTTTCCCGAATAGAGCAATTAAATTTATTTGCCTTAGGGCTTTCGAAAAAACAATTCGAAATCAAAGGGGTCTTCGAAACAAACATGCTGATTGGGAAAGTCAATCAATTGGAAGGAAGTTTTCTCGCTGAAAATGTAACGCTCACCGTGGATGAAGCAGACTATAGGGTGGAGCATTTTCTCTTAAAAGCAAAACCTGATTCGCTTTCCGGTGATCGGGTATATGTGATTGAATCTGATCCGGTCAGTGGCATGCTTAGTGGAGATTTTGATCCATTTCTTCTGCCATTGCAGATGCATCATTACCTCAGTCAGAAATATCCTACCCTAATTGATCCGCCACAAAAAACTATGGAAACGGATGTTGCCCAGCGACTCAATTGGAATCTAGTCATTGCCGATAGTGAGCATTGGTTTGATTTGCTTGGGGCTAAGGGATTGAATTTAAAACGGACAGCTTTAACCGGTGGAATCAATCTTCAAAACGCTAGTATTTTTGGAACTATTCATTTGCCTGAATTGCATTACCATAAAGTGAGTACCTATGAGACTAATTTGTCCTTTGACGAATCAAATGGGGTGTCAAAAATGAACCTTGATCTGATCGCAGCGGATATCAATGAAAATTTCTTTTTTGAAGAGGTCTCCATCAATGGTGGCGTGTCTAATGACAGCATCAGACTTAATTTCAAAACAGATGAACTCGCCGGAGTCATCAACAAACTAAATTTTGATCTGAAAGCAAAACCTAAGAAAGGGAATTGGGAAATTTCTTTTTTGCCGATTCAACTCGTAATGTTAGGAGATGATTGGAAAGTGCCGGCAGGCAATAAGTTAGAAATCAGAAAAGACGAGTTTGAAATTACCAATTTCCAATTGGTTTCAGGGGATAAAAAGATTCTTTTAAACGATGTCTATAATAAAGGAATCGAAGCCTATGTCTCAGGATTCGATATTACCTACCTGAATGAAATATGGCTGCAGGATAAATTTTCTTTTTCCGGATTATATACACTTGATTTTGAACTTGACAATCTGTTTGAGCCCAAAAGAATGAACGCTGTACTCAGTCTTCCGGCTTTGCGAATCAATGATATACCGTATGGACGAATGGTGATCACCACAGAGATGAACGACCCCAAAGATTCTGTGGCCATTGATATCGCCCTGATCAATAAGGATGCTACACTTTTTGGGGTTGGCGCCTTCCTGCCACCACTGAAAGTTATTCCTGTAAACGATCAGAACTTTCTCAGATTAGACTTGAAAGCAACTGAATTTCCTTTGGATTTTCTGGAATTTCTAATTGGAGAAAATATCAGAGATACTGAAGGATCAGTGGATATGACTCTTAATCTACGAGGTAAAATCAACGCATTAAACCCCGAAGGTGAGGGCACAATTTACAATGGCAGTACCACTATTGATTATCTGGGCGTTGGTTATTCTTTCCACAAGCAAAAATTTAAAATTACTGAGACAAGGATTGATCTGTCCGGGATCACTTTGTATGATGTGCTTGGGAATACTGCTGTAGTGCAAGGGGGATTGACTCATCGCTATCTTAGAAATCTGGGACTCGATGCCACTTTGAAAGCCGACAAGATTTTAGGACTGGATGTAACTTCAGATGAGAACAATATATTTTACGGCAAAGGCATAGGATCAGTTAATGCATCGTTTTCCGGGACTGTGGCTAATCCAAAGATGGTTATTGATATGACGACAGCCAAGGGAACGCATATCTATATACCACTTTCTTCAGGAACGACCAGTACGGATCAGGATTTCGCCATCTTTCTGGAGAATGGTATGCTTCCGGTGACGCCTCCCACCAAAATTGATATCGGTGGAATAGATCTCACGATGAACATGACCATTACGGATGATGCCATGATCGATCTCATCTTCGATGATAACACCGGGGAAGTCTTGCGAGGTACCGGCACGGGGTCCATAGATATGTCAATGGATCGCCTGGGTAATTTGTCTATGTATGGTGACTACGTTATTTCCAGTGGGGATTATTTATTTACAAATTTTATCGTCCGAAAACCATTTTTGTTGAACCCCGGTGGCGTCATCCAATGGAATGGAGATCCATACGATGCTAATTTAGCAGTACAGGCAAAATATAAGGACTTGTCAGCTTCAGTCTATCCACTCATTCAGGAATATATCACCGATCCTACCGGAGCACAAAGTAATGTGTATTCGGAATCAAAAAATCGAACCAGAGTGGACTTGTTGATGACGTTGACAGGATCCCTTTTACAGCCGGATATAAGTTTTGATATTCAGTTTCCTGATCTGTCAGGAGAACTTAAAGGCTATGTCAATACCAAGGTCAATATCCTTAAAGCCAATGAAAATGCCATGTTGCAGCAGGTGGTGGGTCTTCTGATTACCAGATCTTTTCTGCCGGATATAACCGGTGCCGGAGGGACCTCTCTAATTACGCAGGGTATAAACAATACGTTTAGTGAATTGATCTCCTCAACGATATCCGGATATCTTGGAAGTCTTTTGGGTGACTTGATACCTACCGGTCAGGTGCTTTCAGGAATATCGCTTGAGATGAATCTCGGTCTTCCGATTACGTCGGGTGGCACAGGAGATGTGCCTACCAATTTGCAGGATGATCCAAATGCTACAGTCGTTGAAGTCGATCTTCCATTAGAGTTTTTCAATGACCGCCTGGAGGTCAGACTTGGTGGAGATTTTGTTACAGGGGCGACGACAGTTTCAGAAACCGATTATCTGGCAGGTGACGTTACTTTTTCCTATAAAATCACTCCGGATGGCAAACTCAAAATCCGGGCCTATAACCAGAATGCCCAAACCATTGAAGGAAGGCGTAATAAAACCGGAGTGGGATTGACCTATCGACGCGAGTATAACACCTTCGATGAGTTTTTGGGTAAAAAGAAGAAGAACAAGCAGTAGTCTGAACAGGCAATACGAAAACCGTATATTTGCGCTCCATTTTAGCTGTTTAAAATCACCTTACCGATTATGTTTCAAAGCCTTACCGACAATCTGGATAATGCGTTTAAGACCCTGAGAGGGGACGGAAAGCTCACCGAACTTAATATTGCCGAAGCGATCAAGGAAATCCGACGAAGTTTGGTTGGAGCCGATGTAAACTATAAAATAGCCAAGGAGTTTACCGATAAAATTAAGGAGGAAGCTTTAGGCACGAAGAATGTGCTTTCTTCAGTTAAGCCCGGTGAACTCATGATCAAGATCGTCCAGGACGAGATGATCGATCTGATGGGTGGCCAGGCTGCCGGAATCAATATTAAAGGTAATCCGGGTGTAGTCCTGATAGCTGGTCTGCAGGGTAGTGGTAAAACTACCTTCTCAGCAAAGCTGGCCAACTTTTTAAAAACCAAGCGTAAGAACAAACCACTGCTGGTGGCATGTGATGTCTATCGCCCTGCAGCGGTGGATCAATTGACGGTTCTCGGAGAGTCGATCAATGTTCCTGTGTACAAAGAACCGGATTCAAAAGATCCTGCAGCCATCGCCTTGAAAGCCATTGAATATGCTAAGATTCATGGGTTTGATGTGGTGATTGTGGATACCGCGGGACGTCTGGCCATTGATGAAGCGATGATGACTGAGATTCGCGAAATCAAGGAAGCCATTCAGCCAAATGAAACTTTGTTTGTCGTCGATTCTATGACCGGTCAGGATGCAGTCAATACAGCAAAAGCTTTTAATGATGTAATCAATTACGATGGAGTAGTCCTCACGAAATTAGATGGTGATACACGCGGTGGAGCGGCTCTCTCCGTAAAGTATACTGTCGGTAAGCCGATCAAGTTTGTCAGTACCGGAGAGAAGATGGAAACCATCGATATGTTCTACCCGGACAGGATGGCGCAGCGGATTCTCGGAATGGGGGATATTGTTTCTTTTGTAGAGAAAGCTCAGGAACAATTTGATGAAAAGGAAGCCAAGAGGATTGAAAAGAAAATCAAAAAAAACAAATTCGATTTCAATGATTTTCTCGGGCAGATGGCACAGATCAAAAAAATGGGTGATCTCAAATCATTGATGAGTATGATTCCCGGTGTTGGTAAGGCCATGAAGGATATCGAAATTGATGATAAAGCATTTCTCAAAATTGAATCGATTATTCAATCCATGACACCGGATGAACGTGAGAGCCCGGAGATTCTGAATATGTCCCGCAAAACAAGAATTGCCAAAGGATGTGGCCGCAATGTACATGAAGTGAATATGTTTATTAAGCAATTCGATCAGATGCGTAAGATGATGCATAATCTCAGCAAAGGAGATAATATGCAGCGTATGATGAGCCAGTTCAAAGGCCGATAGTTTTTTCACTGGTTTGAGATAAATCATGTAATTTAGCTTCAATAAATTCACACAAAACGCAGCTTTTTATGAAAAGAATTCTGTTTTTGACACTCCTGTTTTCAGGCGTATATATGACATCATCCACCGGTCTTTATGCTCAGGCAACCTCCACTACCACATCAGGGAAGTCCGCTGTACCATTAGATTCAAAAGCACAGAAGAAAGTGGATAAGATGAGATTGGATCTGGCCAAGGACCAGCAAAAGTTTCATAAAGACACAGAAGCGCATGAGAAGGCTACAAAGAAGTTGGATAAGGATATAGCTAAAGAAAAACTGACCGCGGATCAAATAGCAAAAGCAAAGGCAAAACTTGATAAGAAAGCACATAAACTTGAAAAACTTAAAACTGAGATTGCTAAACTCGAAAAAAATTTAAGCAGTTATGAATAATGTTAAAAGGCG
The DNA here is from genome assembly GCA_024642665.1 of Bacteroidota bacterium. Taxonomy (GTDB): domain Bacteria; phylum Bacteroidota; class Bacteroidia; order Chitinophagales; family Saprospiraceae; genus Opimibacter. Next base: position 184,066 of record JAHEAR010000001.1, on the reverse strand, counting down.
GTTTTACAACCGCCTTTTTTATTATGTGACCTCATTGAACAGTAAGGAAATGTCCTCAGCGTTTATATCCGACCTGCCTAAACAGGGGGTAATAGCTTGGCGGGAACTGTATATCGGTATAGGAGGTTTTGCCGGGGTGATCGATGAGATTGTTTCACAGTTAAAACATCTCAAAACCAATTTGTGGGAAGGAAGCCAGTCGAGTTGTATAGGAGATCAAACCAACAGATAGACCGTAAGTACATTATCATGCATGCAATCAGCAAAGGAGATAAGTGTTAAGGTATTGACCCTGTCAAAGGACGGTATAAGGGTCGATGAAAGCGAATCTTTGAAGTCATGCCTTTTTTATTTAATAAATATATCCCATGCTGAAGACCTACTAAAAGGGAAATATTTTGTATTTTTATTTCGTGAGATCAAATTGAAAGCCTTATTCGTAAAGGATTTGATCTCTTTTCGAAAGCCTTCCGTCGTGGAGTTTTTATCCTGCGGAAGCCATAACTCCCTCCCGTTCTTTATCACTTAAGGATTTACATATTATTGTCCTTTTACATACTGAAATTTAAATCAGAGACATGAAATTCACCACGTTGACCTTTATATTCTTGCTGCCTCTGGGGTTATTTGCTCAATTTGGCCAGGAAACCCGCCTCACGAATGCTCCGGGAGAATCTTTTACTTCCTTTAATAATGCCAATGTCATTGCGGCCAATGGAGATGTTGTCCATCTTGTATATACTGATGAACGCGGTTTGGCGGGTGAAGTTTACTACCAACGATCTATTGATGGGGGTAAAAACTGGCAAACGGCAGTACAATTGACACCAAATAATGGAACTTTTTCAGGTTACCCTTCCATTGCAGTTTTGAAAAATGAAGTGCATGTTGCCTGGACAGATCAGCGCAACGGGCATGATGAAATCTATTACCGGAAATCATCCGATGGAGGTACCTCATGGGCTGCAGAAAAACGGATATCGAATAACAACGCTGATTCCAATTTTCCTTGCCTGTCTGTTTCAGGCCCTGTGGTTCATCTTGTCTGGACAGACAACCGTTTTGAAGATGAGGAAGTTTACTATTGTCGTTCGCTCAATTCCGGTCAAACGTTTAGTGTGCCCATGCGATTGACAACGAATATCGGAAATTCAATAAACGCCTCAGTATCCTCCTTAGGCAATAATGTCCATGTTGTCTGGCAGGACAACCGGAATGGGAATGATGAGATATATTATAAACGCTCCATAGACGGTGGTCTGACATGGGATGCGGATTTGCGTATGACCAACAATCCGTTTAAATCAAATTTTCCATCCGCCGTAGCGATGGGGGAAAACATCATTATCGTTTGGTCAGATCTTCG
>JAHEAR010000001.1:145539-182600 GCA_024642665.1 Bacteroidota bacterium | reverse complement strand
TTTTTATATCCAAAACATCTCCTTCAGGAGATGTGTTTTGGGCGAAACGCATCGGTGGTCCCGGTACGGATCATGCAAATAGCATAGCCATTGACCGGGATCGTAATGTAATCATCACTGGTTTGTTTCATGGCACAGTTGATTTTGATCCGGGTCCTAATGTATTTTCATTGTCTGCGGGTGTGGATGGGAATGGTTTTATCACCAAGCTTGATGAAAACGGAGAATTTCTCTGGGCAATTAAAATAATCGGGGATGGATTCAATGAAGTCAGGTCCGTGAAAACAGATGGCACAAATAACATTATTGTAACAGGCCTTTTTGAAGGAACTGCAGATTTTAATCCAACAGATGGTGAGTCCATCCAGACCAGTCATGGCATGGAAGATATTTTTCTGGCCAAGTATACACCGGAAGGAGAATTAATTTGGGCTCACGGAATTGGTGGGCCTGGTTCAGATGCAGGTCGTGGTGTGACTGTAACCCTTACCGGACAAATATGGGTAACAGGTCATTTTTCTGAAACGGTTGATTTCAATCTCATACCTGATGATGCCACTTTGACAGCAGATGGGATGGAAGATATTTTTGTGGCGACCTACACAAATCAGGGCAACTATATCCGCGCCTTGCGAATCGGTGGAGATGAGAATGACGAAATCAATGGCATACATATGGATCTTACCGGCAGTATTCTTTTGACAGGGACGTTTAGAGGAGCTGTGGATTTCGATCCAAGCACCTTTGCTTCATTTCTGGTTTCTGAAGGAGGGGATGATGGATTCGTTGTCAAACTAACACCTTCCGGCACCTTTGTCTGGGCGCGCAGTTTTGGAGGAGTTGATAACGATAAAGGGATTGATATTAGCGCAGATACGCATGGAAATATCCTGGTCTCCGGCTTTTTTACAGGCTATGCAGATTTCTATTCCGGAAGTCCGGATTCCTGGGCGCAAGCCACAGGTGCAGAGGATGTATTTGTGCTTATGTTGAAATCAAATGGTGACTTTGGCCGGATCGATCAAATTGGTGGAATGGGAATGGATGTAGCCTACGCGATAGCCCATTATCAGGCAACCCATTTTTACATTGCCGGATCATTTACTGAAAAGATGGATGCTGATCCCTCTGCGGATGAGTTCGCATTGATTTCCAATGGTGGATCTGATTTATTTCTTGCCAGCATTAATGTGTGCCCAACAGCGTATGCAAGCTTTGAGGCAACAGTCTGTGACAGCATGTTATCTCCTGATGGGGAAGAGATTTGGACGTCCTCAGGTATTTATTTGGATACAATCGCGTCTTCTATTGGATGTGATAGTATTATCACGGTGCTCCTGACCGTTAATCTTCATAATGAAGCAGATATCACCGCTACAAGTTGTGATAGCTATACCACGCCAAATGGACAACATACCTGGACGCAATCCGGTGAATACATGGAATCTTTTGTCAATAGGTTTGGATGCGATAGTCTTATTTTTTACCATGTTACTATTTTCCACAGCAGTGAAACCGAAGATACACTGACAGCGTGCGATCAATATGTAGATCCTGTTGGAAATGTTTATACGTCATCCGGCTTTTATTCCTTCACCATTTCGGATATGAATGGATGTGATAGTGTCATCTTACTTGAACTGACCATTCTCCCACATTTGGAAACTGAACGCATAGAGACAGCTTGTGACAGTCTTGTGACGCCTGGTGGGGTGTTATTCGCATCCGGAGATTATACCCAGACTTTTACAGGCATCAATGGGTGTGATAGTATAGAGAATCTGCATTTGACGATCATTCATTCCTCAGCAGGATCAGAAGCAGTAGAGGCATGTTTTTCTTACACAACTCCCGATGGTAGCGAAACGTTTGATGAATCCGGAACATACTCATTTGTTATACCTAATGCTGCTGGATGCGATAGTACGGTTACCCTGGATCTTATGATTCTTGGTCCTGACAATGGCATTATTATCAATGATTATTTTCTAACGGCCCAACAGGATAGTGCTGCGTATCAATGGATAGATTGTACCTTAAATACATTGATCCCTGACTCCATTGGACAATCTTATTTTCCTGACGTCAGCGGGTCATACGCAGTGATTATTTCACTTAATGGTTGTGTGGATACGACTGATTGTGTTGAGCTCATGTTGGTATCATCGAATGAACCGGAAACGCAATCGGGCATCAGGCTTTATCCTAACCCAACGAATGGGGATATGCTCATTGACTTGCATACCCTTCGGAAAAATGTAAAGATGGAAATTATGGATGTCTATGGAAGACAATTGGAATTTGTCACTTTTCAACAAGTGAAATCGATCCCATTTACGTTTGATTTTCCTCAAGGAATATACCTGTTCCGCATCCTTGCAGATGGTCAGCAAAAGGTGATTCAGGTCGTAAAAATGTAAGGGACTTTTTCTTGTTTGCTGAAGGATAAAACAACGTTCTCTCGATGATCGGGTGTTAAAGTTTAGTTTCCTCTGAATCGGGAGTTAGGGATTCTTTTTATTTCGCTTCCTGGTTTCATTGCTTGCATTTCTCGATTCATTGGGGTGTGGGAGGCGATCGTTCCCCGCTGATTACGCAGATCTAATCGCTGATGTACGCAGACTATGGAAAACACTTTTCACTCCTCTGGGACTCATCTCTTTACATGTTAGTCGCCCTGCGCCCTGCGCTCTACGCCTTATGCCCCCGACCCCTAAAGGGGAGGACAGTTTTCGCGCCTCAAGGATTCATCTCTTTTCATGTTTGTCGCTCTATGCCCTAAGCTCTAAGCCCCATGCCTTATACCCCCGACCCCCAAAAGGGGAGGACAGTTTTCACGCCTCATGGATTAAACTCTTTTCATGTTTGTCGCTCTATGCTCTAAGCCCCATGCTCCATGCCCTTCGCCCCCGACCCCCAAAAGGGGAGGACAGTTTTCACGCCTCAAGGATTCATCTCTTTTCATGTTTGTCGCTCTATGCCCTAAGCTCTAAGCCCCATGCTCTTCGCCCTTCGCTCTTCGCCCTTCGCCCTTCGCTCTTCGCCCTTCGCCCTTCGCTCTTCGCCCTTCGCCCTTCGCTCTTCGCCCTGTGCCCTTCGCCCTTCGCCCTTCGCCCTGCGCTCTACTCCCCATCCATCGCTTCCAACAAATCCGCAAGCAAATAATCAGGTTCTTCCAGGCCAACATAAAACCTAACGAATGACCATGGAATATGCGGATTGTCGCGACCGGGTAAATCATACAAGGCAGCAATTGGCAGCATCAAAGCTTCATGGCCTCCCCAGGAAACAGCGATTTTCCATCGTTTGATGCTGCTGATTAATTTTAATAGCGAATCTTTATCCGGCAGATCAAATTCGATCGTGAAAAGCCCACCACAACCACTCATTTGTTTCCGAGCTAAATCATACTGCGGAAAATCAGGATCAAAAGGGTAGAGCAATTTTTTGATTTTAGGATGTCCTTTGAGTCTGGCAATGATTTGCATGGTGCTTTTTTGAACGCGCTCCATTCGGATAGGCAAAGTGCGCAATCCACGGAGGATAAGGGCTGCTTCCTGCGGAGGTAATATCCCACCAAGGATCATGTACTCATCGATAAACATCTTGTCGATAATCTGTTGATGACTGCACACGACACCAGCGACGACATCACTGTGTCCATTGATATACTTAGTGACAGAGTGAATAATGATATCCACCCCCATTTTCGCCGGTTGCTGAAAGATCGGGCTGGCATGACTATTATCAATAGCTGTGAGTAGATTATGTTTCTTAGCCAGCGCCACACAGGCAGGAATATCCTGCAGTTCGTACGTAAACGTATTGGGGCTTTCGAGAAATAAAAGTTTTGTGTTTGGTTTGATTAATGCCTCAATGGCTTTCAGGTCACTTCCATCGACAAAGTCATGTGTCACCCCAAACTTTACCAGATACTTGCTGAGTACGGTTGCGGTCCAGCTGTATGGATGTCTGACACAGATGACGTGATCGCCTTGTCCGACACAATGCATGATCGTCATGGAGATGGCCGCGGTGCCGCTGGCAAAGAGTAAGGCATCATCCGTTCCTTCGAGGGCTGCTATTTTCTTGCGTAGTATTTCAACCGTGGGATTATTTCCTTTGGTATAGATATGGGCATTTAATTCGTCCAGAATAGCCGCCTGAAAATCAGCCACATTTGGAAAAACGAAATTACTAGTCTGAATAATCGGAGGGGACATGGCATTAAAATATTTTTCCCGATGTTCTCCCAGATCGTTGAGTATATAGCTGATATGTTCTTCCATGCTTTAATGTGTTTAGAAGAACAATGATACTTGAATTTGGTGATTTAGTGATTTAGTGATTTAGTGATGGGTGATGAGCGATGGGGTGATTTGGTTATTGTGGCTTTAAGGGTTGTGGAGGCGGAGTAGCGTTAACAGCTCGTGCCTAAGGTCTTGCGTCCCCAGTACTACCTTCCGCCTCAGGCGGATGAACTTGGTCTGAGCGACCCTCCGATCGCTTCTCAGATGTGGCGTTTTATTAAAAAAAAGGTGCAGGAAGGGCATACACCCTCCAGGGTATTCGCATGCGGTCCTCCTGCACACTACCGGATATACTTGCATGTATATGATCCGGTTTATAGTATAAAGGAGTAGGGTAATCGATTAGAAGAATCTAATGTATAGAATACCTTTCGGATTATGTCAACCAAGCAAATAATTCGGTGTATACCCTGATAGGCGGTTGAAGCCATTACGAATTAAATAGGGGTGACCGTTTGCCATCCACCCTTATAACCTCCTAATCCTTATAACCACTTTTCACTTTTCGTTTTTCACTTAAAAATATCCGTTCACCATTCACCGTTTACCATCCACCCTTAAAAGCTCCTAGCCTTCATAACCTTTTAACCTTCTATTCCACAGAACCACTTTTCACCTTTCAATTTTCGTATTTCACTTAATTGGCATGAATCTTGTACTTCATTAAAAAAATCATATTAAATATATCATTTATGTCTAAAAAATTGGTTATCATTAAAATAAATCAACAAAGTGGTGCATTATGGCTACCGAAGTTGATGTCCAAATGACCTTTCATTAATATTATAAAAAACAATTATATATCATGAAGATCTTCAAGCTTTTATCACTTGCCGCCCTTGTCCTGACCATCTCTTCCTGTGGAAAAAATGGTGTGGATCCCAAAAATGCACACAACAAAGAATTCGAATTGTATATCGATTATTGGAATCCAAATGGGATGAATCCGCAGATTACGTTCGATGCCGTCAATTCCTCACCGGAAGTAAAAATTGATTTTTCCAAGACATTTGCCGGTCTGGCAGTTCCCCCAAATTATACCAATGTGATCATTGACAATGTCCGCATTATTGATGAGCAGGATGTCAATTACGAGATCAATCAAATCACAGCCTATGAGTGGCGTGAAGATATCGATGATTGGAAAGTGGATGTAGAGTTTACCATGCAATACACACAGGTGCAAGATCTTCTGATTATGATGGTCCTCGATGAAAGTGCATCTCTGGGAAACGATTTCGAAAAAATAAAAGAATACGCAAGTACATTTATCGCGAATGTATTACAGGAGATTCCAAATGCACGAATTGGTATCGTAGATTTTGCTGATCAGATTCACAGTTTTCCTCCGACCAACAACAAAGCAGCATTGCAAAATTATATCGCCAGTTTAACCCAGGGTCCTTTTACATCGCTGTATGAGTCAGTGAATAAAGGGATTGATATGCTGGAAGCTATAGAAGCAGAAGGAAAAACACTTTTGATCTTTACGGATGGTACAGACAACAACTCCAACCCAATTTATACACCGGAGTATTTGATCAACAAACTGAACAATAGTCCATCTGATGTAAGCATCACAAGCTTTGCCATCGGCTTGGAAGGAAATGGAGGCGTAGACAAGCAAGTGCTTGAAGATCTCGCCGCCAATGGAGGCAGTGCCGCATTCCCAAGAAATATTGATGAACTAGGTGGTGTATTCCAGAAGTTCAGCAGTTCAATCGCAAACGTTTATAACTTAACATACGTAAGAAATCAACAAATCGTCTCAGAGCTCGAAAAGCGAAAACTTCGTTTCGTTCTCACAGGAAGCCCTAAGCTGGACTGATTTGTTATAAGAAGAAAGGGTAATAGATTTTCATAGTTATGAGCCTGGCCTAAGGAACCAGGCTTTTTTTATGTTCCATGGGGATTTAGGGATAGGGTGATGGGTGAGTTAGTGATGGAGTGTGTTAGTGATGAGTGATAGGGTGAGTTAGTGATAGGTGATGGGTGATGAGATGTTTTAGGATATATTTTGGTATTTGGTATTGACATTGACCATCAAAAGGAGTAATTTTCTAAATCATCAGCCATAGAAATGATAGAAAAGAGTGAATATAATTTGCAATTTCGAACTCGAACTAAAAATCTAGCTTTAGCAGTAATTGAAGCAGTATCTCTCCTGAAATATTGCGATGCTCTTGGTGTCATTCGAAAACAAACTATCAGATCATGTACTTCTGTGGCTGCCAATTACAGAGCAGTGTGTAGATCCAGATCTCAAAAAGAAAAATTCGCCAAACTATGCATAGTCGTAGAAGAAGCAGATGAAACTGTCTTTTGGCTTGAACTTATGATTGATGCAGGTTTTCTTAAGAAAGATGACGTCAAAGACATACAAAAAGAAGCTTTGGAGATTTTAAAGGTCATGTCAGATTATAAGCATAGAATAAAACAATCAATAAAGCAAAGCAGTTAAATTTTATTCCCTTGAATTCATTTCTCCTGTTTTACTTGCTACGTCGCAGAAAGTAATAAGCACTGCGTCTGACCAATTATTCATCACCCATCACCCATCATCTATCTCCAAATGTCCAAATGACTAACTCACTTTCTCCTCACCAACCAACATATTTCGGAGGAGGGACATTCTTGAGCCGCAGATACACCACTAATTGTCCGCGATGATGTGTGACGTGATCCGTCATGAGAAATAATATTCTTCGTTTTGACATTTTCCCTGCAATGAAATCTACTTCCTGCGAAAGATTTTTTTCCGCTAGACTGCTAATCGTTTTTTGAGCATAAGCAAAAGATTTTTCCAGCATAGCAATGATTTCTTTTTTTGAATCACCACAAGCACTCGGATCGACATGCTCTTTTGCTCCGCCGAGATAAGATGAGCTTAACCAGATCATATTGCCGGCGATATGTTTCAATTGCTCCCCGAAGGTCATCTCTTCCGGAGTAGCAGCGAAGGAATAATAATCTTCAGGCATACTTCGGGCAAATTCCAATGTATAATCACTAGCATTTTGCCATTTGATCTTATAATCGCTAAGAAAGCTATCCTGTGCATCGAGGGTGTTATTTCCCAATAGAAGGATAGTCAGGAAACTTAATAAGGTGATCCGAATCATATTGTTTTTATTTTACGACGCAAGATGATATGATTTTCTAACTTCAATGGTCGGTTTAACATAATTCTAACTTCTCAGACGCATGAAATCAACCCAACGTCGTACTTTTTTAAGAAAATTAGCTACTGCCAGTGCGATTCCCCTGGTCCCTTCTTTTTTAAAGATGGAAACAAATCTGAACTGGATAGAGTCTTATAAAGAACAATTAGGATTCATTTCGCCATCGCACACCGGAGGAAATAGTATGGCACTGGTAGAGGACGAAACCTTCTGGTATCAGATAAAGAATATGTATGCTTGTTCGCCGGGATTATTAAATCTCAATAATGGTGGCGTCAGTCCTCAGCCTATCATCGTGCAGGAAGCCTTCGAACGCTATAATCGTCTGTGCAATGAAGCTCCTTCCTATTATATGTGGCGTGTACTGGATCAGGGCAGAGAACCTTTGCGTACTCGCCTGGCTACTTTGGCCGGTGCATCGCCTGAAGAAGTCGCTGTTGTGAGGAATACAAGTGAGGCGCTCGAAACTATCATATTTGGTTTGCGATTGAAGCGCGGCGATAAAGTGGTGGTTTGTAATCTCGACTACCCGAATATGGCCAATGCCTGGAAACAACGAGCTCATCGTGATGGTATCATCCTGAAAGAAGTGCAACTGGATCTTCCAAACATGACAAATGATCAGATTGTCAATGCATTTGCGGAGCAGATTACGCCGGATGTCAAAATAGTCCATATCACACATCTCATTAATTGGAATGGCCATATTCTGCCCAGTCGACGAATTGCTGATCTGGCCCATGAAATTGGGGCCCAAACGATAGTCGATGGTGCTCACTCATTTGCTCACATTCAGTACAATATACCGGATCTCGGTGCGGATTATTATGGTACCAGTCTTCACAAATGGCTATGCGCTCCTTTTGGTACCGGTTTGATTTACGTAAAAAAGGACCTTATAGCCGGTCTGTATCCATTACTGGCTAGTCCTGATCCGGAAAGTCCGGATATCCGAAAGTTTGAAAATTTAGGTACCCGATCTTTTGCCATTGAGCAAGCCATAGGGCAGGCCATTGATTTTCAATATGCGATTGGCAGTGCATTGAAGCAGGCGAGACTGCAGTATCTGAAAAAGTATTGGACGGATGCAGTTAAAGATCACCCTCGCATACATATCAATACCGACACAAGTCCGGAAAGGAGTTGCGCTTTGTGCATCGTCGACGTGGATGGCTATACACCAACGGAATTGGGTAGTAAGCTGCATACGGATTATAAAATACATACGACCTCGATCGAATATTCAAATGTGCTGGGAGTTCGTATTACTCCCCACATCTATATTGTAAAAGACGACCTTGATCGATTAATTGAGGCATTACAAGTTTTGGCTGATGCCTAAAATGGTTTGTTGAAGGTTAGCTATCTGAAATTAGAGCCCACCTTTGTAAGGCATGACCATATCGTACACCAACTCTTTTGGTTTTCGGGTTCCGATATACGCATACCATGTCTCACAATAGACATAGATTTTTTTTCGCTGTTTTTCACTCAATTCGCCTGGAGAGGACAAGATCCGATGTAAAACACCGGTTTCAGTATCTCCAAATATTGAGAGAATTTCCGCAGCACGGTTTGTAAAATATTCGCCCTGATAGATTCTTTCTTTAGGATCAGACATTTTATCCGAGTGCATATTTTTTCTATAACTGGCTCCCACAATATTGGAATAGTCAAAATCATAGGGAATAACCACATACTTGCGCAGTTGCGGATTAAAGAAGAGTTTGGCATTGCGGGACATGACAATACTCCAGTCCCGATTGCCTATCAGAAAATTAAAAGCGGCCGCATGTCCATAGGTTTCAAAATCAAGAGAATCTTCCAAAGGGTTGAATATTTTAGCCTCTTCAATGCCTAATCGGTCCTCAATATCTTTGTCCGGCTCAATTAAAAAGCCGGTGGATAAAATGGCTGTATTTGGTTTCAGCTGGTCCTTATACAATACCGTCAGCCAGATAGTTCGATAAGCGTAGGGTGTGATGCCCTCATATAATTGATAGCACAATCGTTCTTCCAACAGGTTCTCTTGCCCCTCATTAGTCTTCAGACAATGCGTCACCAGCTTAATTTGATCATGTTTATTTAGACCCAGTTCACCAAGTGTTGATTTTTTAAAATTAAGGAGTAACGGGGGCATGGAGCAATTCATACGCCGAAACTTCCCACGCAGGTTCAGTTTGATGGGCTCGTCCTCCATCAGGCGTCCATCAGCTGTCTCGATGGTAAGCGTAGCCTCAATTTCTTCCCTTTGCGTCTTATACAGAGAATCAAATGGATAGGTCAGGGTGATGGAAATACTATCGTAAGTATATAATTTTTCAAACAATGAGATCGATTCCTGCCCGATTCCATCAGAAATAATGAAAAGATTAGACAATACGAATAGACACAATAGGCGCATGCAATAAAATTGTAGACCACAAAATTCGTAAGAATTATTGGCTTAAACCTATATTTATCCTCTTCAGTGTAAATGGAGGGTTAGATTTGTAGTATGATGCTACGTGCACTATTCGCCGTTTGGTTATTAATAACACCTAAATTTTCTCAGGATCCACCACCTGAGCAACCCACTAATATTATTCTGGTCATTGGGGATGGAATGGGATTAGCACAAATTGCATTAGCTGAATATCTGACAAAACCTCCTTCTCCATTAGCTCAGATGGAAGTTGTGGGTCTTCAGAAAACCCATTCAATCAATAATCTTGAGACAGATAGTGCTGCTGCCGGCACCGCCATGAGTTGCGGAGTAAAAACCTTTAATGCCGGTGTCGGCGTGGGTCCGGATAGCATTGCCGTAAAATCGATTATGGAATTGGCCAGAGCAAAAGGCATGAAGACAGGGTTTGTGGTGACGTCATCTGTAGTCCATGCAACGCCGGCATGCTTTTATGCACATTCACAATCCAGAGCGACCTATGAAATCATTGCCTCCCAGCTGGTCAATTCAGGCATGGATCTGTTTGTGGGTGGTGGGGCTAAATATTTTAAGGACAGATATTCTGATGGTATTGATTTGCTCAAAGTGTTAGAGCAGAAAAATTATTCTATATTAACCTCGGATGGATTAAATATTCAATCCGATTTAGCCTCTATTCCTTTGCAAAATAAAATCGCCTGTTTTACTGCGTTTGAAGATCCCCTTCGTGCGACACAAGGCAGAACATACCTTCCTGAGATTTCCGTCAAAGCGATTGATGCGCTGGAAAAGCGCGCGGACAAAGGATATATGCTGATGATCGAAGCATCACAGATAGATTGGGCTGATCATGCAAACGATCAGGAATGGTTGGCGCTTGAAATGCAGGACGCCTATTCGATGTTGGATGTAGTGTTGAAAAAAGTTAAGGAAGATGACAATACCTTGCTGATCGTCACGGCGGATCACGAGTGCAGCTATATGAGCCTGAAAGGGAAGAGATCACCCAGAGTTGAGTTTAATACAAAAGTACATTCGTCCCAAATGGTGCCCGTGTTTGCGACAGGTCCCGGGGCTGAAGAATTTTTAGGGGTCTACGAAAACACCGCCATTTTTGAGAAAATGAAAATGTTGCTTGGATTGTAGATTTCCCAAAATATCAGCGTTTAGTCTTGTCGTTTTTTTAAAACCCAAAAAATAGTTAAGCTGTAGTATGGCTTCCGGAAAATTTAATGTTGCCTTTAGTACAATTGGAGCAAATTCGTTTTTTCGTTTTCTTAAATTAGTATGGACGTATCCGGTAGATATACGTTACTGGTGGCGTGGTTTTGTTTCAGGACTTGTAAGTTTGATCGCAGAGCCATTTCGTTGGTATGAAAATCTGAAATACAGTAAGAAACTGAAAAAGGTTAACCTCCCGGAATCACCTGTTTTTATTCTTGGGCACTGGCGCAGTGGGACGACCCTGATGCATAATCTGATGTGCCAGGATCAGCAGTTTGCTTACGTGACCACTTATCAGGGAGTTTTTGTTAATGTTTTTTTCAGCGGACGATGGTTTTTTCGCAGGATAATGAAAGCTTTGATGCCGGAGAGGCGGGCCACTGATCATGTCAAACTATCTGCCGGCTATCCGCAAGAGGAAGGCTTCGCACTAGCCAGTATGGGTTCATTTGCTTTTTACAATTATTGGTATTTTCCCAGACAGTGGCCGATTTTTTATAAGAAATATATTAAATGTGAAGGTGTTACGAAGGATGAGCTTTCGTTTTTTATGGCCCAATATCGAAAGCTGATGGCTCAGTCCGTTTTTTTCCATGGCAAAAATGGTTTTGTATCAAAAAATCCACCTAATACCGGCAGAATAAAGCAACTTTTGGAGATGTTTCCGAAGGCAAAATTTATCTATATTTATAGAAATCCATTAAAGGTATTTCAGTCGACGGTACAATTTTTTATGGCGATCATGGAGGCTATTCAAATGCAAAACGCCTCAAAGGAAGAAGTGGAAGAGATGGTGTTCGGTTTTTATGAAAATATTATTCACGACTACGAGACACAAAAAGCACTGATTCCGGCCGGTCACCTGATTGAGATTCGGTATGAAGATTTTGTCAAAGACCCATTATCCCATGTGGAAGAAATTTATAAAGGCCTGAATCTATCGGGATTTAATCAGGCACTTCCGGCATTCGATAACTACGTAGAGGCGCAGAAAAAGTTTAACCAGTCAAATCGAGAATTTAGTCCGGAAGATATCCATAGAATCAAGGAAAGGCTGGGTTTTGCCTTTGAACTGTATGGTTATCATGAATAATACCCTGTGGCGTGGAATTTTCGCGGATGCTATAGGATTCCTTGTATTGTAACATTAGTAACCATAAATAGTCTTGAAAAGACTCATTTTTGTCTCTATAAAACTTAACTATGACTAAAACGACAATTATTGATGTAAGAACACCGGAGGAATTTTCCGGAGGCCACGTTGCCGGTAGTATTAATATACCCCTCAATGAGGTTCAACAAAGGGAAGACGAAATCAGCCGAATGGAACAACCGATTGTGATATGCTGTGCCAGTGGTGGCCGCAGTGGCCAGGCAGTTCAATACCTGAACCAAAAAGGTATCACCTGCACGAATGGTGGGGGTTGGATGGAAGTAAATCATCGTTTAATGGTAGAATCCAAATAAGCCTTATGTTTAATTTTCTAAAAAAAATATTCGGCTCCTCGAGTGTGGATTATGCAGCCCTGATGGCCGAAGGTGCACAGATTATAGATGTGCGAAGCAAAGAAGAGTTTAGTCAGGGACATGTTGATAAAGCTAAAAACATCCCGCTTAATACTTTGCCTGGGGCTTTGTCAAAAATCAATAAATCGAAACCAGTGATTACCTGTTGTGCGTCAGGAATGCGAAGTGCAAAAGCAAAAAACATTCTTATGGCTAATGGGTTTATACATGTATACAATGGTGGAGGCTGGAAAAGCCTCAATCTGAAATTAAAAGGGTGAAATGAAAGATAGATTGTTATATGGATGGACGTTTCAGCGAGGATTCTATCTTCTGGCTGGGTTGATTATGGGCATTGTTTCCATTATAAATGGTGAATGGATTGGCGTGGTCATTGGGATTTATTTTGCATCCATGGGTCTTTTTTCATTTGGATGTGCCGGAGGACATTGTCATACCGGGAAGTATTCTGAACCTACGGAGGACAATTCATAAACCACCTTAAGGGTAGTCAATGATGGAAACAAAAAATAAAAAGCGGACATTTGCAGAAATACTCAACGAAGAACCCCTGGTGTTGGTAGATTTTTTTACTACCTGGTGCGGTCCTTGTAAAATGCTAAAGCCCATTTTGGAAGAGTTGCATACCAAGGTTGGAGAGGATGTAAAAATATTGAAAGTGGATGTGGATAAAAATCCCAAAGTGGCAGAAATATATCAAATCAGAGGCGTTCCTACACTGATATTATTTAAGCATGGAAAGAATGTGTGGACGCAATCAGGCGTGGTACCCGTAGCGGCACTTCAGCAAGTAATTCAAAAGTATAAATGATATAGCTATGAAAGCAATTTATGGAATGCTCCTCTTCGTGATGGTCGGATTGAATGCTTGCCAGTCGCAATCCAGCCACGAATCTGTTGAGGCTTTACAATTTAGTGAAATGATCGCCAGCGATCCGAATGCAGTATTACTGGATGTTCGTACGCCCGCAGAGTATCAGGAAGGGCACATCAAAGGCGCAAAGAACATGGATTACTATCAAGATAGTTTTGAATCCGAACTTGATAAACTCGATAAAACAAAACCCTATCTCGTGTATTGCACAGTGGGGGGCAGAAGCGGATCTGTTGCTAATCTCATGGTAAAGAAAGGATTCCTGCATGTACATGATTTGTCCGGTGGTATCGATGCCTGGGAGTCCAAAGGATTGCCGGTTACGCTGAGCACAGATTAATCGTGCATTTCTAATTATGATTTTCATCTGAAGTGGAGGTCGCAATGCTTAAAACTTCTACCTTTGAAAGATGGAAGTTGTCGAACAATTCAAAACACTTTTTGAGCCTGAGTTAGTACAGGCCATCGAGAAATATGCTACCCTGATCCACGTCAAGGAAGGTGAGACGATACTGGATGTGGGACAAATCATCCGAACGGTGCCGATTATTCTTTCAGGCCTGGTCAAGGTTACTCGGATCGAAGAGGACGGCAAGGAACTATTGCTGTACTATGTCAATCCGAATGAAAGTTGTGCTATGACCTTCACTTGTTGCATGCAGCAGCATGTCAGTGAAGTGCAGGCCGTGGCAGAAGAAGACGTTTCGATGCTGGCAATTCCTATTGGCCTGATGGACGAATGGCTGGTGAAGTATCCTACCTGGAAAAATTTTGTGATGAAAACGATTCGCAACCGCTTTCACGAAATGATTAATGTTATTGATCAGATTGCCTTTCAAAAACTGGATGTCCGATTGGTGAATTATCTGAAAGAAAAATCTAAAGTCACCGATTCAACCCTGATCAACCTCTCGCATGAGCAGATTGCCTCAGAACTGGCTACAACGCGTGTTGTGATTTCCAGACTGCTGAAAGCACTGGAGAATGATAAAAGGGTATTGCTCTATCGCAACCAAATCAAATTGCTTCGCGACTTGTAACATTAGTCACTAAAAGGTTCATCAATTACTACGACCTTTCATAAAATTATCAGGTATGAAAAAGAATATTGGTGGGCTGGATAAAATAATCCGATTTTTAATCGCTGTCGTCATTGGCGTACTCTATTTTACAAATGTTATTTCCGGGACCGTGGCAATGATTGCACTGGCAGTGGCCGTTGTGCTGATAGCCACCTCCATCGTCGGGACTTGTCCTATCTACCTGGCGCTGGGTCTCTCATCGCGTGGAAAATCTTAAGATTTAAAAAAACTCATTTTCGCAAATTGGGGTAAGTATGGCTCGCCGTTGGGTTTCGGGGAGCCTTTTTTGTGCGCACTACTGCCATGCGTCTTTAGCGATCACTAGCCATATGGCAGTATTTTGTAAACATTCTTTGTATCTTGATTTATTCCTTTCTGTTATCTTGAGGGAGTAATTAAGATCAACCTGATGCCCGGAAGTCTAAACCCCATAGGTGTAATAGCACTGTCGTTGCTCTGTCTGCAGCCGTTATGCAGCCAGCAAAGTATTAATGCCTCCGGTGGTGATGCCCCTGGTAGCGGTGGCAGCATGGCCTGGTCCATAGGTCAGATAGCCTACACCGCAGCGAACGGATCATCCGGGATGATCAGCCAGGGTGTCCAGCAAACCTATCTTGAAATCATGGTGAGTAATGGAGAACCATTGGCGGATTTTGATCTTCGTTTATTTCCAAACCCATCTTCATCTTTTACCTTCATAGCGATAGAGGACATTGATGCTTTAGCTGATTTAGCGTCATTCACGTATCAACTATTTGATGTGTACGGACATTTTTTATGGTCCGCAACCATGCCATATTCACTCAATTATATTCCCACCGCAGACCTGGTCTCCGGCATGTATATACTAAAGGTTTTCTACAAAACCCAACCCATCAAAACCTTTCGGTTTATTAAAACAGAATAAGCGATGAAGCATTTTGGACAAATTATTTTTACTGCATTTATTTTTTCCATTCTGGGGGCAGCACCGCTGCTGGCACAATCTCCGGCAAGGATGAGTTTTCAGTCTGTTATTCGCGATGCAGAAGGTAAATTGGTAACAGATCAGCCAATAAAGATGAGAGTGAGTTTGCTTAAAGGGGGTGTCGATGGCGAAATTGAATATGCAGAGACCCATGACGTAACTACGAATGCCAATGGACTTTCCTCGCTTGAAATAGGTGGAGGAACCATATTATTTGGCACGATCGAAGATATAAATTGGGAAGAAGGTCCTTATTTTATCAAAACGGAAGTAGACCCGGAAGGCGGAACCGACTATACGATTGTCGGCATCAGCGAATTATTAAGTGTGCCATTTGCCTTGTATGCCGCCAATGGAGGAGTGACCGGACCGCAGGGACCGCAAGGTGACCAGGGGCCGGTTGGACCGCAAGGTAATCAAGGGGATCCGGGCCCGCAGGGAGATCCGGGTCCACAAGGTCCACCGGGAGAAAAAGGTGATCAAGGGGATCCGGGCAACCAGGGGATTCCGGGTCCAAAAGGAGATTCCGGCAGTGTCGGCGGAGAAGAATCACAAGTGATCTTTAACGAGGGAGGAGATGGTGCCGGAGACCCTGAGTTTCTCTATGATAAACAAACAAATCATCTTGCCTTAGGGACAAATGAGATAAATCCGAATGCAGCTTTGGAGATAAAATCAGTTGATGGCGCACTGATTTTGCCAAGGATGAATACACAGCAGCGAAACGCGCTTGCGCCATCCGAAGGTATGTTGATCTACAATACCGATCTTCAAAAATTTCAAGGTTTCGTCGGTGATTCCGGGGTAGTGGATGTGGCGATGAGCGAAGTATCGAGTGCAACCTATTTTATAGGAGATGATGGAGTCAATATTGAGCGGTTGGCACAATCATTTACACCATTGTTTCCCGGCGAATTACAAACCCTGGAATTCAATATTAGCAGTTTGTCTCCGGGTTTTCAACTCAATATTGCATTATACCTCGGCGGATCCCCGGGTTCCGGTGTGCTGCTATATGAAACAGACCTAATTGTTGGATCATTGGGATGGAATATCCTTATGCTGCCAGCCGGCATCAATCTGAGTAATGAAGCAACCTATCATTTCATTATGAAGGCCTCCATTGAATCTTCAGAGTTTATCGGCTTATTACAAAGTAATGGTGATCCTGCCGGAGAACATGATGGGGGTAAATTATTTTCATATAATGCAAATCTGGATCTTTACGTTCCCTCTGTGGCAGATGATCTGGATTTTCGAATCACGTCAGAGATCAATACGCAGCGATGGGTTGATCTTCATTAATCCAACCGCTTGGTCATCGTAGTTTGCCCGGTCAGTTCTTCCAGCATACTGATTAATGCGTCATTGATATTGTTGAGCTGATGTGCCATTTCGTAATAAATAATCACTGATGGAAGCTTCATTTCTCCGCGCTCCAATTCATTGAGCAACTCTTTTTCATCTTCTTTGTATTCCTGGTTTTTGTCAATTAATCCCTGACTGAAATCTTTCCATGTAGTTTCTTTTGACGAACTGGCTTGAAGGAGTTGGATGATACGCTTCAGCATCACCGTTGCATCATTGATGCGATGAAGGGTGATCGCTCGTTGGGAAGGTCCAAACCAAATGCGCTGTTCGCGCTTTTCATCGACCAGTTGAAAAATGCTCTTGTAGGTACCCCGAATTTGATCAACCAAATGATTTATACTCAATAGTTTTTTGATCTCCTTGGAGGTGATGAGTGAGCTTCTATTTTCCATTAACCGGACAAGATATTGATTGGTTGCTTTTTGATTCGTACTGAGTTTGGCAAAATATTCATCAGCGCGAGTGATATGCGCTTTGTATTCTGCATCTGAGGTGTAATTGATTATTCTGTTAAGGATAGCATTCAGGGTTTTAATGCGTTGACATTGCTGAATGATTTCCTGAAATGCAATTGGAAGCGATAAATCTGCCGTATTCATTCCTGATCCAATAAAATTAATGCTTCCGTTCTGTCCACTCTTTGATTGGATCGTCTTGGAAGCTAATTGAATAAACCAGGGCATGGTCATCAAAAAAAAGATGGCACAGACCACATTAAACAAGGTATAGAAAATCGCAAGGCCGGTCGGCATAGCCCATTTATCCAAAAAAGGATTACCGGTTTTAATGATAAAAACCATCACCCATGAAATAAAGGACAATATCAATGGTAAAAAAGGAAGAAAAACAGCCACGCCCAGTACATTAAATAAGACATGTAATCGAGCTGCTTTTTTTGATTGTAAATTACCTACCCAGGAAGCAATTTCAACACTAACCGTAGTGCCAATATTGGCACCCAGCACCATCACTACGGCAACGTCAAACGGAAGCCATCCGTTAAGACATAAGGTTAGCGTCAAAGCCATTAAGGCACTGGAGGATTGAATCAGTGCGGTGAACCCAATCCCAATGGCCAGAAATAAAACGATCGACAAGAATCCTTGATTTCCCAGATTTGAAATAAACCAAATAATCTCCTCCTGTTTTTGGATATCCGGGACGATACTTTTCAAAAATTGAAGGGATATCAATAGGATTGCAAATCCAATGATCGTCTCAGCCCAATACCGATATTTACCATTTTTGACAAAAATAAATGGCATCGCCACGGCGACCATCGGAAGGCACAAGGCAAAAAGATTATACTCAAATCCAAAGATGGTCACTATCCAAATCGTCACCGAGCTGCCCACATTGGCGCCTATGATTATTCCTGCCGCAGCAGTAAGGGAGAGGATGCCGGCATTCACAAAACTGACGGTCATTACGCCGGCAGCCGAACTGGATTGAAGGACAGAGGTGGTGAAGAAGCCAGTGAGAAAAGTGGAAACCTTGTTCTGCGTGACCCTTTTCAACCCATCTCTGAGTTGGGTACTGGCGATCCGCTGGACACCCTCACTCATGACTTTCATGCCATAAATGAAAAGTGATAACGCACCAATAATCTGGAATATGCCGAGCCAGCCTAATTCAACCATAATATAGTCAGGCAAAGAACGTGTATAATCAAGGAACAAGCCCAATGCCTGTGTAAAAATTTGTTGCTCAGCACACTATTCGGATAAGAGGGTATAATTATATACCTTTACACCCCGTAACAACCTCTTCAGGATCATGGTCAAGTATATATTTGTTACGGGTGGTGTGACCTCCTCACTCGGCAAGGGAATTATTTCAGCTTCATTAGGTAAACTGCTCCAGTCCAGAGGGTTGTCCGTGACGATTCAAAAGTTTGATCCTTACATCAATGTCGATCCGGGCACACTTAATCCCTACGAACACGGAGAATGCTACGTAACGGATGATGGGGCAGAAACTGATTTGGACCTTGGGCATTATGAGCGTTTTCTTGGAAAACCATCCTCTCAGGACAATAATGTGACCACCGGAAGAATTTATCAAACCGTCATCAATAAAGAACGTGCCGGCGATTATCTGGGAAAAACGGTTCAGGTCGTACCTCATATTACGGACGAAATCAAACGGAGAGTCAGGGCTTTAGGTAAAACGGGTGAGTTTGATGTGGTAATTTCTGAGATCGGCGGAACTGTGGGGGACATTGAGTCTTTGCCCTATCTGGAAGCTATTCGTCAGATCAGGCTTGAATTGGGTGCGTCAAATGCGATCATCATCCACCTGACCCTCATCCCGTATTTAAGTGCAGCCGGAGAACTTAAAACGAAGCCCACCCAGCACAGTGTAAAAGAACTTCTTCAAACCGGAAATCAACCGGATATACTCGTCTGCCGTACAGAACATCCGCTCAATGATGACTTGCGCCGCAAGATTTCATTGTTTTGCAATGTTGACAGACATTCGGTGATTCAGGCGATCGATGCAGGCACCATTTATGATGTTCCCCTCCTGATGAAGGATGAAAATCTGGATACACTGGTGATGTCTAAATTGCATCTTGAAGCAGCGGCGGAACCTAATCTGACCGCTTGGAGAGGTTTCCTTAAAAAGTTGAAAGAACCTAAGCATACGATTCGCATTGGCCTTGTTGGAAAATATAATGAGTTGCCGGATGCGTATAAATCTATTTACGAATCATTCGTTCATGCCGGTGCTGAAAATGAATGTAAGGTAGAGGTTGAACCCATACATGCTGAAGCACTCGAGGTCATTGATCAGGTGGGAGATGCATTAGCTGATTTTGATGGCGTTTTAGTAGCCCCCGGATTCGGGGAACGTGGGGTAGAGGGAAAAATCAATGCCATAAAATATCTGAGAGAAAATGATATTCCATTCTTTGGTATCTGTCTTGGATTTCAATGTGCTGCTGTCGAATTCGCCAGAAATGTGCTTGGCTTAGAGGATGCTTACAGTACGGAAATGAAAACAGATGCGGCCCATCCAATTATTGATCTGATGCCGGACCAGAAGAACATTCGGATAAAGGGAGGGACGATGCGTTTAGGTGCTTATGCTTGTGAAATTAAAGAGGGCAGCATAGCGAAAGAAGCTTATAAAGCGGAGGTTGTCTATGAGCGTCATCGTCATCGATATGAGCTTAATAATGAGTACCTAAAGGATTTCGAAGCAAAAGGAATGATTGCTTCAGGAATGAATCCGGATACAAAATTGGTTGAGATACTAGAAATGCCGGATCATCGATTCTTTCTGGGGACACAGTATCATCCTGAGTTGAAAAGTACGGTGGAAAAACCTCATCCGTTATTTGTAGCTTTTGTCAAAGCTTGCCTTCAGTTTCATTTGGATGAGCATCGTGCATCTGAAACGACCACTAAGTCGGCCAAGAATTTGGTAGCGAAGTAGTTGTTCTGTCTCGTGCAGGTATGTTGAGTGAGTTTTCCCGCTTAGCGGGAGCATCACCTATGGCGTTTGTTGTTTAGACTCGTCTTCGCCACTCCGATTGATCGGGAACTGCGAGCAAAGGAGCGTTTAGGAAAATTACCCGCCTTCGCATAATGGCTATGGCGGAAACAGCAAATTTCTAGTGACGACCAATTGTTATTAGGTAGTTTGGGCGTGATCCGAATCTGATGCAGGTGTTGATTGAGTTTAGTTGTAAAAAGGGTAGAGACGTTAGCAGGTTCTGCTATTTCTTAGCGAGTTTGGCGGGAAACTTTTTCTTAATCCGTATTTCATCCACTCACTCCTCACCTCTCAATGAAGTGCTGCTCTCAGGGGAATGGACTCAATAATATCCGCTTCTGTTTTAACCCAATACTTCAATCGTTCCAAGACCTTATCCTGTGGAAAATATCGGAGCGCCATTTTTACATAAACATGCCCATGCTTGGCTTCAGACACCCACAGCATTTTATAGAAATTGACCATTTCTTTTTGCGGTGTGTTTTGAGCCACAAGTTTGAAACGTTCAGCACCTCTTGTTTCCACCACGGAAGCAATTAAAAGACGGTCGAGAAACTGTTCTTCAATGCCATCGTGTTTCGCTTTCATTAATGCCTTGATATAAGGATCTTCATGTATGGAGTGGGCCAACTGGAGGCCTTTCATCTCAAGGATATCATAGACCTGTTGGAAATGCTCTAGTTCTTCAATCCCAATGGAAATCAATTCAGGAATGATTTCAACACGGTTAGGGTATTTGGCCACCAGGCTCATAGCAGTAGCGGAGGCCTTTCGCTCACAATCCGCATGATCCTGAAGGAAGGCATCAAAATCTGCCAATACAGTTTTTATCCAACCGGGAGGGCTGGGACAACCTACTAATAGTTTTAGGCTCAAATCAGTGGGAATTAGCTGTAAATCAGATAAAGAATGAGGATCAGGACAATCGTAATAATGCCCAGGGTGATGAAGAATTTTCTTTCCTGTTTATGATCTCTGGCTTCTTTTTGGAGCTTATTTTTATGTATTGCCATTTTTCTATGATTTATTAAGGCCAAGATACGAATTGAAGTGTTTTTTAGCCGGATTTCATTCCTTATTTTCATTTCATTAAGGAACATTTTCCTGAGGACCGCAACTGGTCAAACCATTCCGTACTTTTGGGTATGGATTATCCCATTCTTCAATTGCAGGAAATGCACATACTCGATCACCTGATGGCTTTTGTCATTTGTGTAATCGCGCCTTTTGTTGCCTTTTCTTCCAGGAAGTTGTCGATGGAGGATATGCAGTTTGATAAAGAGGATAAAATTAAGCTATATCATTCCAATGCGATGTTTCTCCTGATTATTGGTCTGGTGGTCATCTCGGTCTGGCGCATGACCGGCAAGACTATGACGGCCCTGGGATTTGAATGGCCTGTTTGGCATCATAGCTTATTATTAATTTTCGGCTTGGCCTTGATCTTTTATTGTCTTGATATATTTTTTCAATATGGTTTGGAGCGATGGCGATTAAAAGCATTATCAAAGAAGGATACGATGATGATGTTTGTGCCTTCCAATGCATCAGAATTTTCTCACTTTGCTATTTTGGCAATTGCCGCTGGGGTGGGGGAAGAAATCATCTTCCGTGGGTTTCTCATTCAGTACATTATTTTTTGGGTAGGGAATGATATCACGGGTCTTGTGTTTGCTGTTGTGTTTAGTTCTGCTATTTTTGCTTTTTTGCATGGCTACCAGGGGTATGTATCCATGATTAAAATTTTCTTTGTGTCCATGCTTTTAGGGGCAGTTTTTATCATCAGTAAGTCTCTTATTTATGTGATGATTATTCATGCAATCATCGATTTGGTCAGTGGTGGGGTCAGTGCCTATTTTATTGGGTCAGATACAGCTTCTGAAGTGGAGGAATAGGCTGAAAGGCAGAAAGGATCTCCTTTGAAAAGGGATTGAGGGTGGTCAATGGTGAGTGGTGAATGGATTTTAAGGTGATAGTTGGAGCGTAATAAAGTTTTAATCAGACATCTCTCATCTCGAATTTGAATTCTGGTGCAGCGCTTGGGGTGTCGAAAAATCGCGCGTCGAAAAGTTTTATTGATCAATGAAAACTAAACCCAAAATAGATTCTGCTTAATCAGCTATAGCGTAGTTTCTGCCTCTTTTTGAAGAAGTGACTGTATTCTCCTTTTTAATTGAAGTGCTTTAGGTGTCTTTCTGCTCACTAGTTCATATCAGGAATCTCTTTCTTAGGATTTGGATATAGCGTAAAGCCATATTTAACGGCTACTTTTTCCAATGCGATGATAGCGACACTTGAGCCCGGCACAACTTGCAATCCGATAAGTGTCAAAACCTTTGCAAAATCAATGGATTGCTCTTTCAGAAATTTTATCTGCTCTTCAGAGATAGGTTTTTTCTCAAGAAGCCGAAGTAATATTTCTGCAGCGATATAATTGTTTCGGGCTTCCAGCTTAGTGTCGTCACTAAAGGATTTGAATCTTGCCCTCAATTTAGTGACTTCCAGTTTTAGTTTTTCTTTCATTCCGTACGGATGATGTCTCATTTATTTATTTCGCTCTCGGGATTCACTCATAAGGCACAAGGCCAAATGCTGCATCCGCCTCCCTTTTCGCTATAGCCCTGGTAGCAGTGAATAATTCCGACTACCTGCCCTTGTCAACCATCAAGAACACCCTGGGTATCATGGATAATTCGGCTGTGTCTGAATCAATTAACGCTGCAATCCCGGCAAAAATATCAGATTTTGATCAACTAGTCCTAAGTATTTATTCCAATGGGAAACAACTAAATTATTTTTAGGTTGCATCGCTTTAAATTTTAGACCATTGCTGGATATACTATTTATATTTAGGGCTTTTATCCTCTCACGATAGGCACAGGTAAAAGCGGAAGGAGCTGATTCTAGTAACGCATGAGGCAACCATTATAACTTCAATGAAAGCATTGAATTTGCTACCTGTAATAGCTACATCCGCATCGTATCATAAAACTCTACGATACGCTCATCCACCATAATGTCTCTCGGGGTGAGTGGCTTTTTTAAGAAGACCCCATGAAGCGTTCGACAACGACTTAGCGCCACATAGGTCTGCCCATGCTCAAAAGCTCCTCGACCAAGATCTATAGCTACCCGGTCGTATGTTTTGCCCTGACTTTTATGAATCGTGACCGCCCACGCCAGTTTGACAGGGTACTGAGTAAAACTACCTATGACTTCAGATTTTATTGGATTTACACTGTCTGTATTGATTGTATATTTTGTAACCTCCCAGGTCATTTTGGGTAAAACAAATTCTTCGGTAGTGCCGGAATCAGACGCCAACCGAACCGTTATTTTCTCTTCATCCAATGCAATGATTTTTCCAAGGCTCCCATTGACAAACCGCTTTTCTGTATCATTCCGAATCATCATGACCTGTCCATCCAGTCGAAGTTCAAGTTTATAGTCCGTCGGGAATACACTTGGATTGAAATTTCCCTTGACCTCTCCATGATAAAAATAAGAGGGCGCCTGAAGTAAAGCCAGCTTTTCTTTATTGATTTGATTGGCGGAAGCATTTGTACTGCAAAGTGTCAGATAGGGTTCATCAATTTCTGCATCTGGAATATACCGCTCATTGATTTCCTCTAAATCTTCATATTCAAAAGTCATAGTGCGTATAGCATCCAGTAAGCGAATAAAGTTCCGTTCACTTTGTCGAAATACCTGTGTCAATTCAATCATCAGCAAGGGCACTTTTCCTTTGAAAACATGCGCATGAAAGAAGTACTGTGATTCGTAAAAGGTTCTAAAGTATTCCCGCTCTTCCTGACTGCTGACGACCGGAGGCAATTGAAACAAATCTCCAAAAAATATCATCTGCACACCTCCGAAAGGATCTGCAGATTGACGATGCAACCGAAGCGAAAAATCAATTGCATCCATTACATCCGCACGAACCATAGACACCTCATCAATGACAATCGCCTCAATCGTCTTCATCATTCGAGCCAATCGTTTGTTGATAAAGATCTCCCCCTGATGCATAAGCTTTGGTGGAAATTGAAAAAACGAGTGAATGGTCTGCCCATTTACATTTAAAGCAGAAATTCCTGTAGGCGAGAGAACGACCACTTTTTTATTCGTCGTTCGTCTGAAGAGTTGTAATAATGTAGATTTTCCGGTACCTGCTTTTCCGGTGACAAAAAAGTGCTCCTGTTGATTTTCCAGCTGATCAAGAATATCTCTGAACGTTTGATCCAGCAGTAAAGGTTCTTTCATTATTTAGGTTTCACCAGAAGAATATAGACCGGAAAATGATCACTAAAGCCACCAATATATTTTCCAAAACTATACGAGCGATAGGGATAGCCTTTGAAGTTGCCGGACTTTTGTTTGAGATAAGAAGGATTAAAGATATCCGCTTTGTAAAATTTGAAACCTGTTTCACTATTGGTCAATTCATCACTGAGGATGATCTGATCAAATAAGCTCCACGCATTTCGGTAAGCTGTGGTGCCCAGACCTTTCCGGTATAAATTTTCGTATGGATTATACATGGCATGGGGGCCGAGGTTATCAGGGGATCGCTGTCCTCCCAAAGATTGTCGGACACTTTTATCCGTCGGATCATCATTCAGATCACCCATGACAAGTGCCTTAGTAATGTGAAGGGTTTCTGCAATACTATCCAGGAAGAAACGATTATAGGCGCCTGCTTTTTGTCGCAAGTGTGCTGTAGTTTGTTCTCCACCACTTCGAGATGGCCAGTGGTTGACACTCACGGCAATGGGCTCACCGTCTAATTGACCAATAGCAATCAGTATGTCACGTGAATATTTGACTTCTTCCCCTTCATCAGATTTGATCAATGAATAATAATACATGGTATCAGGTTTGAAATATTTAGGCTGATACAGTAGTGCCACATCCACGCCTCGACCATCCTTTGAATCCTGATGGATTATTTGATATCCTCTGGCAGCTATTGCAGGTTGACGCACCAGATCAGTGAGGACAGTAATATTTTCTATTTCTGAGACACCTATCAAGGCAGGACCATCAGGTGTGTAATCCATTCCTATTTCACTGATGACCCTCGATAAGTTCTTTAGTTTATCATAGTATACCGCGGAATTATAAACGTTAGGACCTCCCGGGGTAAATTCAAAGTCATTAACACCTTCTGTATCTAATGTATCAAACAAATTTTCAAGGTTGTAGAAAGCGATACACGCCACCGTATATTCCTTTTGGCTGTACAACAAGCTTGATAGACAGATAGATAGAATCAGGACAAACCACGTTCTCATATGGCGAAGATTGCTTAAAATTCTGAGTTGACAACTAAAATACACTTGATTTTAAGGAAGTTTGAGAATGAAATCACTTAATCTTTGCTTTTGCAAAACTCAATAAGATTTAATTACTTTTGGTGACATGTTACGAACCCTCCTTATTTCCCTTTTTGCTATTGCATCTGTGGCAATAGGATCTTCCCAAATAATAGTGACCGGCAGGCTTCTTGGTGAACTCTCTCAAGCGCCGTTATCCGGTGTTCAGGTAACATCTTCCTTCCCCGATAAAGTGATTACAGATGCGAATGGTAAATTCATTGTAAAACATGCTGAGGATAATGATATATTCCTTTACTTCGAATTAGATGGTGAGATACAGGAATTTGTTCGACCTCGGTCAGAGGGGGATACTATAGATCTTGGAAATTTTGCCCTCACCTTTCATCCTGATTTGGCGAGAGATTTTGATTTGCCGACGATTACCATCGAAGGCGGTGATTTGAATTTGGATGCAAGTATTTCCGGTCTCCTCCAATCCGGCGATGACCTGTTTGCCAATATGACTGATTATACCTTTAGTCCTGCGCGCTTCCGACGTCGGGGCCTTGGATACGTTTATACAGATGGGTATCTCAATAATCTTCCGATGAACGATCTGGAATCAGGAGGCGTCTATTGGAGAGACTGGGGCGGCTTGAATGACGTCATGCGGATCAATGATAATGTTGTAGGTGCAGAAATGGCTGAATGGGGTTTTGGAGGATTGAGCAGCACGTTTAATACAGATTTAAGAGCCTCCTCCCAGCGAAAGCAAACGAAGTTAAGTTATGCCGTGACCAATAGAAGTTATCGCAATAGAATACTGGGTACCTGGTCCACAGGCTTGATGCCCTCAGGCTGGGCGATTACACTTTCAGGTTCCAGGCGCTGGGCGCAGGAAGGATATTATGAAGGCACTACGTACGACGCATGGTCGTATTTTGCCTCTATCGAAAAGCGGTTTAATGAAAAGCATTCTTTAAATTTTGTAACGCTGGGAGCACCGTATCGTCGTGGGGCAAATAGTCGATCAGTGCAGGAGATGTATGATCTCGCAGACGACAATTATTATAATTCCTATTGGGGATATCAACAAGGAAAAAAACGCAGCGCCAGGGAATATTCAGGATACCTGCCATTGTTTATGTTACGACATGATTTTAATGTCAATGACAAGTTGAGCATTACGACCAGTCTGGGCTATCAAACCGGAACCGGAGCAACGAGTACGCTTGATTGGTTGGATGCCAATGATCCGCGACCTGACTATTACAGGAGATTGCCAAGTTATGTGGATGACCCCGAGTTGTCAGAATTTATGACCGACTATCTTTCTTCCCATCCGGATCAATTGCAGGTTCAGTGGGACAAGCTCTATCAGGTCAATCTGAATAGCAACACGACGATTGAAGATGTGCTCGGGGAACCTGGTAATGATGTGAATGGTGCATTGTCCAAATATGTTTTCGAGGATCGGAATGCGGATGTCAATAAGGCGAGCGCAAATATTGTTCTTCAATACCAACTCAATGACAATAGCCAGTTGAATCTCGGTGTCTCCGCGGTCAATCAGGATACAAGAAATTACAAGACCATCAATGATCTGCTTGGTGGTGAGTTTTATATCGACTGGGATAAATTTGCAGAGCAGGACTTTCCGGGAAATGATGATGCCAGACAAAATGACCTTTTGAGGCCTAACAGACTCGTGTATAAAGGAGATCAGTTTGGCTACGATTATTATGCGCGAATCAGGCAACAGGCCGGATGGGCCGCCTATAATCTGGAAGCTGAAAAATGGGAGTTTACTATTTCCGCAGCTATAACAAATCAAACGTTTTGGCGCGATGGACAAACACAGAATGGAAAGTTTCCGGACAACTCCTTGGGAGAAAGCGCAAAGAATAATTTTTTGCTGCCTTCGGGCAAGGCATTGCTTCGCTATAAATTTGATGGGCGTAATTACCTGACGGTATCGGGGATGTATACGGAGGTCGCGCCTACGTTTAGAAATGCGTATATATCACCCAGAACGAGAGATAATGTGGTGGAGGGATTAGTAAAAGAAACGAGCAATCTGGGTGAAATCCGATATGATTATCGCGCCCCTGATTTAAAATTTTCCGTTTCAGGATTTTATATAACGACAAAGGATGCCATTCGCTCCACTAGTTTTTATCATGATGACCTGAATACGTTTGTCAATTTTAGTTTGACCGGTATTAATTCGGAGCATGTAGGCATTGAAGCAGCTATAGAATATGCGCTAACACCCGCTTTAAGTCTTCAGGGCGCAGCCAATATTGGTCAATACATTTATACCTCAAGACCTCGCGCTACAATCACGCAAGATAATGATGGTACAGTTTTGCTTCGTGACATCACCGTGTATGCCCAAAACTTTTATGTCTCCGGTACCCCTCAATCTGCTTATACCGGTGGTCTGACGTATCGTTCAAAAAAATTCTGGTCCTTATTTCTCAATGTAAATTACTTTCAGGAAGGATGGCTTGAATTCAATCCGCTTCGACGAACCATAGAAGCTACCGGAGGGGTGGAGTTTGGTAGTGATCAATGGAATGCCATCATAGATCAGGAGAAAATTGATCCCGCGTGGACCGTTGATTTGTCATTTTATAAAACATGGCTGATTCAGCCGGGAGAGAAACGAACATTCCTCTCACTCAATATTGGCGTGAACAATCTGCTCAACAATGAAAACTATATCAATGGGGGCTATGAACAATACCGATTTGATTATGACACAAAAGATCCGAGTGTTTTTCCTGCAAAATATTCTTACATGCAGGGGTTGAATTATTTTGTTCAGATCGGTGTACGGTATTAAGCACCACGCTGATGTAGTTTTTGTCGAATAAACATATGTATAAAATATATTGAAACCAATACTATCGTATCTACAAATTTTGATGATGAATAATTTTCTATATAAAATTACAGCGATTGTATTTGCATTCGCATTGATCGTCCCTTCCGCATGTGTCGACAAAGATTTTGATCAACCGCCCGCAGGTGGTCTGGATCCAAACCTTTCGGTCAATATCACGATTGCTGAATTGAAATCCAGACATACGATTGGCCAGTATGAACAGATCACTGATGATTTGACCCTTCAGGGACTTGTGATTTCAGATGATCAGGAAGGCAACTTCTTCAAACAGCTAATCATTCAGGATGAAACAGGAGGAATCGAAATGCGTATCGAGATGACTGACCTGAATAATATCTATCCGGTAGGGCGAAAGGTATATGTTAAGGTGAAAGGTTTGTGGCTTGGGGATTACGGAGGCACAACACAGTTGGGGGCAGGTGAGGGATTAGATAATAATGGAAATCCAACACTTTTGCGAATTCCTGAATCGCTACTCGATTTATTTATAGTCCCTGCCACATACGGTAATACCGTGACACCGACCTTAGTTGCCGTAGATCAATTGTCAACGGATATGCTCAGTACATTGGTTGTGTTTGAAGATATGCAGTTTATTCCCGGTGATGCAGGACAAACCTATGCTGATGCCCTTCTTCAGATAACACTCAATCGCGAAATTGAAGATTGTGCCAAAAGAAGAATCATTGTACGGACAAGTGGCTATTGTAGTTTTGCCGGTGATACGACGCCGGTTGGCAATGGTCAGATAGTAGGCGTTCTCAGTATATTCAATGGTGATTACCAGCTGACGATTCGCGATCTGAATGATGTCAGTATGGAAAATGATCGATGTGGTCTGGCCAATATAATTTCAATTGCATCGGTAAGAGCTCAGTTTACCGGCGGGTCTACCATTATTACAACAGGAGCCATTAAAGGAGTTGTTACAAGTGACTATACTTCACAATCAGTCACTGGACGTAATTTATATATGGAAGATGGTACTGCAGGGATAGTGATTCGGTTTGATGCTAATCATCCCTTTCAGCTTGGAAATCAAATCGCAGTGGATATTTCCGGCGCTACGTTAGGCGAGTTTAATGGTCTTCTTCAACTGGATGGGGTTTCTGTCGGCGCCGGTTCGATAGTAGCAAATCCCGGAGATGTGACACCCAGAGAAGCTACCGTACTAGATGTGCTCAATAATGCGGCAGCCTGGGAGTCGACACTCGTTAGGATTAAAAATGTCACCCTTTCAGGAAATACAGTTTTTGATGGAGATGTCACGGTAACTGACGCAACAGGTAGTATGGTTTTATTTACGCGTTCTCAGTCAGTCTTTGCGGGCAATGCCCTTCCATCCGGAGAAGTCACTTTGACGGCGCTCCTTTCAGAATTCAATGCACCAAATCTGGTCATGAGAAATGCATCCGATGTTTCCGGAGGGGTACCTCCGGGATGTATGGACACCAATGAAAATTTTGAAAGCCTTGCCAATGATGCGGATATCAACCTTCCGGGATGGGCCAATATTGCTGTCAAGGGTTCCAGATTATGGCGTGCTAAATTGTTTGACAGCAATGTCTATGCGCAGGCAACAGCCTTTGGGGATAATGCAAGTGAAATGGAATCATGGTTGATCACACCATGCATTGATCTGGATGTGGCAAAGAAATTGACCTTCTTAAGTGCGTATGGATTTTTTACACATGACGGCCTTACGGTTTGGATCTCCTCTGATTTTGATGGTAGTGATGTGGTTGGCGCTAACTGGCAACCATTAAATCCTTTAGTGGCAACTGCAACGGATACTGAGCACGCTTTTATTCCTTCCGGGGATGTAGACCTGTCAGGCTTTTCAGGATCAGTTAGGATAGGGTTTAAATACGTTGGTAATGGTCCGGGAGGTCAGACGACATCCTTCAGAATTGATGATGTCAAGGTGACCGAATTGTGATCAGGCCATTGCTCTTGACATCCGTCAAAAATATTTTGATGGGTTGCCTGTTTCTTTTGACGAATGGGTTGGTGGGGCAACAGACTATTTCAGAAGTAAAGGCTATGCCTTTTGGTTCTGTGATTACTACTACCGGTACGCTTTCTTGTGGAGATGAATTTGGCTTGATTAGGTATATGCAGGATGCTGATGCAGGTATCGCGCTCTATGATGCAGACTTGTCTGCCACACAGGCGGGTGACTCTATTGTAGTGACAGGCGTGCTTTCCAGGTATCGGGGACAGACACAACTATCTCCTGTATTTTCATTTAATGTAGTTGGTAAGGGTAAAGAACTAAGTCCGCTCGTACTTGATCAGATCAATGCCATTGATATAGAGGCTTTCCTTTCGAGAAAAGTAATTTTCACATGCGGCGGAATTGCTTCCTGTGAGGCATCGTTTGCTAAAGGATTTTATAAATTGTATGACCAGTTTGGCTGGCAGGCAAGGCTTTTGATTTCTGAAGCATTAGAAGATGAGCATATTGCCATTTCAACATCACCCTATGCCTTTGAAGGGATTTGGACAAAATTTGAAGATCAGTATGAATTGCTTGGCCAAAATATCGCTGATGCTTCAGAAGGATCATGCCATTTAATTCCACCTGCAGAGATTGCGTTTGATAGTAATAATGTTGTTTTGACATGGAACGATCTTTCCCTGTCCCCTACATTCGTTCAATACGGCGAACAAATTCCTGATATGGTTTTGGATACGAATATGGTAGAAAGCACCCTGGTATTCAGGCCGGATGATTTAGAAGAGGGCAAGCTGTACTTTGCTGTACTTGCTCAGTTAGGAGATGGAGGCGAAGTTTATTCGTCCATACCCACTTATTTTTCTGCGCCATCCACAACACGTCCGATCGAAATCCTTTTCAACAGAAGCGTCAACACTTCTTTTTCGGATGGGAGTGCACCATTGGCTACGGGATCTTCAGTGATTCAAACTGATTTAATAGAGCGAATTGATCAGGTATCAGCCACCCTTGAAATTGCTATGTACAATACGACAAGATCAGCTATTGTACAGGCAGTAAATCGAGCTGTAGATCGTGGCGTGACGGTAAGATATATCGTTGAAGAGGGCAATTCAAATACGGCGCTCGATGGTGTGCAGAGTTTTCCAATCTTATATCGCACGGGAAATGGCATTATGCATAATAAATTTGTAGTGGCTGATGCAGACGATCCTGAAAAAGCCTGGTTGTGGGCGGGTAGTACCAACTTCACAACAAATCAATTAAGTACCGATCCGAATCATGCCTATATCATTCATGATCAAAGCCTGGCACAGAATTATCGCAAGGAATTTAACGAGATGTGGGGTAGTGTGCCGAGCCAGCCCAAAGGGAGAAATGGAGATTTTAAAGTGGACAATACAGCCCATATATTGATGAGTAACCATGCTGTCATTGAATCCTATTTTTCTCCTTCGGATGAGACAGCTTGCCATATGCTTGATGCTTTGCAAACAACAAATTATCAGGTGCAAATTGGATTGCTCCTTTTGACGCATTTTGAATTGATTGATGAGATCATTGCCTTGTATCAATCGGGTATAGATGTGCGCGTCATATTGGATGATGAGGATAGTTCTGAGAGTGCGCTTGCGCAACTTCGACAGGCCAATGTGCCTGTGGCGATACATGATCCCGGCCCCATATTCCATCACAAATATGCAATCATTGATGAAGGCTATCCTGATTCTGATCCGCAAGTGGTGACGGGCTCGCACAACTGGACCTGGAGTGCTGACAATATAAATGACGAAAATACACTCATCATTCACGACCAGTCCGTCACCAATATTTTCCGACAAGAATTTGAAGCACGTTGGGAAGAGCTAAATCCAACTAGTGTAACCTTTCCAAATAATTATTCTATACAACTGGTGCCTAATCCTGCCTCATCATTTGTGAAAGTGCAATTGCCCGATCCTGTTAATGGTACTATTGATCTACTAGACATTCAAGGGCAACTGATTTTGTCCAGTGAATTGCAAGGACAAAACGAAATGATGCTTAATATAAATCAGCAACTTCCTTCAGGTTACTACCTCCTGCAAGTCCGTACCACCGATCATGTGTGGACCAGCAGATTGGTGATTTTATAGCCTGCCCTTTTGGATGAAAGTAGTTATGCAATTCCGATTTAGACAAGCAAAACAGCTGAGCCAAAAGCAAAAAATATTTCTAGCTAAGGCGCAAAGAAACAAAGTAGATTCCGATAGGAAAAAGGTAAGCTATCTGGCGTAGTCCGTAATTTCTACTTCGCCTTTCCTTATTCGCCATAGTCTCGGCGACGACGAACGCTACTAACTCGAAGCTTCTTCGGTTGAAGCTTCCGTCTTTTGCAGCGCCTCCGTCATCTCCCTGGAAATAGATCCTTTTGTGATGCGTACAAATACTTTGTCAGAAAGGGCCAGCGTAACAATGCCACCTTCAATTTTATTGATACGACCTATCAATCCACTTTGCGTGACCACCTCATCGCCTTTGTCAATGGCCTCAATAAACTTAGCCTGTTCTTTTTGTTTCTTAGCCTGCGGACGAATGAAAAAGAAAAAGATAACCACAAACATCAATAACAGCGGCCAAAGCGAACCAATAATGCTAGGTGTGGCCTGTAAAAAATACATTGAAATCATAATTGTTTTAATTTTTTAAATCTACATTTCCCTGAATCGTAATCGTACTTGTGTTGGGAATGGTATTGGCAAAGATAGTCACGACTTTGTGTTGTGCACCCATTTTGTCTAACGCATTGAATTTCACCTTGATAGCACCGGTGCTGCCCGGTTGAATGGGTTCTTTTGGCCATTCCGGGATCGTACAACCACAGGTGGATGATGCATTGACAATAAGTAAAGGAGCGGTTCCGGTATTGGTAAATTCAAATTCTTTGGAGACAATATCTCCTTCCAGAATAGTACCGAAGTCATACACGATTTCCTTCCATGTCAGAATTGGAAGATAACTGCTGTCTATGGTTCCATCACTGCGAACCGGATTATGGACCAAATCAGCCATTCCACCTTTGGGTTCAAACGCCTCTTCATGCGTCTCGGAATCCGTATTAGGGACCTGCTTACAGCCAAAGGAGACTGCCATCAAAACGCTCAGGAGTATTATAGTCTTCATATCCACCCCGCAAATCTATTACTTTTGTTCTCGATATGCGAATCTACCTCATAGGATTTATGGGAAGTGGGAAAACCACCCTGGGAAAACAAGCGGCAGATGTGCTGGAGGTACCTTTTTTTGACACAGATAGTGCCATTGAATCCCGGACAGAAAAATCCATTTCTGAAATCTTCGAGATTTTTGGTGAAGCACATTTTCGAAATCTGGAAACTGAAACGCTGAACCAATCAACATCGAATTCGAAATCCATTATTGCAACGGGTGGAGGTTTACCGTGTTTTAATGGAAATATGGCTTGGATGAATCGAGAAGGCATCACCATATATCTTCAATGGCCGGATGAAGTACTGGTAAAGCATCTTGAAAATCATAGGGGTGACCGACCTTTGTTAAAACGTATAAATGGCTCTGATCGAAAAGAGACCGTGCTTGAACTTTTGCAAATCAGAAAACCCTTTTACGAACAGGCAGCAATCACACTTGAAATGAAAGGCGTTGTAGAAAATGACCTGAAGCTTCTCGAAAAGGCCTGCAAATATATCTGGTAGATGAAATTAATCAATGACCATTTCCAATGCATCCGCTGCCTGAATCAAGCGACCGGTGGATTTTCCATCCGTAAGTGATTTGCCGGATTCAAAAAGTATCTGATAAACTTCTTTCGTCGTTAGTTCAGGCCTGAAGGCTTTTAATAACCCGACGAGACCGGCCACCATCGGTGTAGCCATCGAGGTGCCATTTAATTCTTTATACGAAGGGTTCGGGTAGGTCGATAATATTTTTACCCCTGGAGCGGCAATACCAAAATTTAAATCTCCCACCGTATTTGAGAAGGGCGCTTTTTTCTGATTAGCACCAATAGCAGAAACAGCAATGACACCGGTCACATTAGCAGGGGAATGCCCTTTTGCGTTTTCATCATTATTGCCTGCCGCAGCAATGACGATGGCCCCTTTGGCATTGGCATATTTTACAGCTTCTTCATAGGCCTTCTGATGTTTGTCAGACGTAAGACTGCCAAGCGAAAGACTGATGACATCCGCTCCGATATCCGCTGCATTGATGATGCCCTGGATAGTAGTCTGCTGACTTCCGATGCCTTTTGCATTCATCACTTTGATGCTTGTGATGCTGACATATGTTGCATCAGGAATCAATGATGCAATCCCAATCCCATTATTTGATACAGCCCCTGCGATTCCCGCACAATGGGTGCCATGTCCGGACGAGTCAATATCATTTATCGCACCACTCGAGATAAATTGCGCTCGCAGATCTTCATGGTTTTTGTCCACTCCTGAATCAACGATGGCAATCAAAGCTCTTTTTCGAGGCTTAATGCCGGAGGTCGTTAGAAATTGATAGAGTCGATCCCCCTGAATAGCATCCCAGCCCCATTGCTGATTTGCCATCGGATCATTGACATGTATCGCTTGGGTTGTTTGAATGGCTTCCTTTGATTCCTGAATATCAAGCTGAATCATTTCATTGTATTCGAGGTGCAGCGTCCCTTTCAGACGCTTCAATTCCTGGATGATTTCTTTTGTTTTCGATTCTGATTGATCAGGAATACCCACTGCCAGAAAATTATGAAGCTCACTGATCTCAGGACTAACCATTTGAAAAGCAGGTTGAACAGTAAGACCATATTTATTGATCAATCGTATATATGCTTTTGATAAATGATCATTTTTGGTTTCCAGCAGCAATTCAAAATTATCATTTGTTAAAGCAGCTGATTTGTTAACTTCCGGAAAAGTAGAGTACAACATATTGAAGCCCACAAACTGAATTAATCCATATAGTGCGATAGCTACGATCAGAATGATGATTGGACTTTGGCGCACATAATTAAATATCTGCGTGACGACCCCGAGGATCAACAGATCACGGCAGAGAATCAGCAATTTAAAAGAAACGGAGGAATCTGTAAACGCAAGGGAAAAGAGATAAACAACAAAGGAAATAAGAAATAAACTGCTCATTTTGCGACTGATCGAGCGATTTTCTTTAAAATAAAACCACAATACCAGACCTGTAAGCGCTAGTAGATAACTAATGGGATATAGCAAATTCAACATATACTTGTCAACAAATATCGCCTGAAATTAGTGCTTTCTTATATGGTTTATCATATCATTAGACTAAAGGGGCTCGGAATCCGCCTAACAGATTATTAGGATTGGGTTACTTTTGCGCTTCGTTTGTAACCAAATGCTGATTTTTTGGTTTTAAAAACATAAAATAGTAGTAAAATTCGTACAAAATGAATGAGAGAATAAATTGCCTGATTATAGGCAGTGGACCGGCAGGATATACAGCGGCTATCTATGCGGCAAGAGCGGGATTGAAACCTGTCCTGTATACTGGTATCGAGCCGGGTGGGCAGCTAATGATCACAACGGAGGTTGAAAATTATCCCGGATATCCCCAGGGAGTGCAAGGTCCCCAGATGATGGAAGATTTCAGAATGCAGGCAGAACGGTTTGATACAGAAATACGATATGCCATCATCAATAAAGTCGATTTAACAGGTCCGATACATAAAGCCTGGACTGATGCAGGGGATGAGCTGGAAGCGCATTCAATCATTATCTCGACAGGGGCTAGTGCTAAATGGCTTGGTCTCGAATCGGAAAAAAGATTAACCAACAATGGTGTTTCAGCATGCGCTGTTTGTGATGGATTCTTCTTTCGCAATATGGATGTAGCTGTCGTTGGGGCAGGCGATACAGCCGCTGAAGAAGCTATGTATCTAAGCAAGTTGTGCCCAACAGTGCATCTGATCGTACGCCGTGATGAAATGCGGGCGAGTAAGATCATGCAGGAGCGTGTAAAGAATACTGCCAACATTAAAATTCACTGGAATACAGAAACAGAAGAAATTCTGGGAGAATCTGAAGTGGAAGCGATGCGATTGGTGAATAATAAAACCGGAGAAAAGACTACCATTCCGGTGAAAGGATTCTTTGTTGCCATAGGCCATAAACCAAACACCGATATTTTCAAAGGTTGGTTGGATATGGATGAAGCAGGTTATTTGATTGCAAAGCCAGGCACCAGCAAAACTAAAATTGAAGGCGTTTTTGTTTCCGGAGATGCAGCAGACAAAGTGTATCGTCAGGCGGTTACCGCAGCAGGTACAGGTTGTATGGCCGCCCTGGATGCTGAGAGATATCTTGGCGAAAAAGGCATCGTTTAGAACTACGGTTTTGGTTGTCCAATCTTAATACAGTAAATTGTG
>JAHEAR010000001.1:92763-145439 GCA_024642665.1 Bacteroidota bacterium | reverse complement strand
TAGACCTGGGACAATTTTTAGAGGTGAGAAGTGAGGAGTGAGAGGTTGATAAAAAATTACGAATTTCGAGAAATAACTCAATTGGCAGAATGCGAAGTGCAGGAAATCATGAGCTCAAAAACAAGCGCTATAGTCGCTAATGGTAGAATAGGGGGTTAGCCCTATTAATAATGGGCACAGGTCAATGAGCGTAAATAAACAAATCACCAAATCATTCATCACCAAATCACTCAATCACAAAATAACCCAATGGCAACTCAATTCAGACCCGGTGTATTACATGGACAGGAAGTCACAGACCTGCTGAACCATGCAAATGAAAATGACTATGCACTTCCTGCGGTCAATGTGATTGGGACAAATTCGGTGAATGCGGTTTTGGAAACTGCAGCAGCAGTCAATTCACCGGTGATGATCCAGTTCAGCAATGGAGGCGCAGCTTTTTTTGCAGGGAAAGGAATGGGTAAAGGCGAGCAAAGAGGAGATGTTCTTGGCGCGATTTCCGGAGCTCAGCACGTCGCCCTTATGGCGGAGGCTTATGGCGTACCGGTGATCATGCATACGGACCACTGTGCGAAAAATCTTTTACCATGGTTTGATGGCATGCTGGCTTATCAGGAGCAGTATTTCCAAAAGCACGGACATGCTTTGTATAGCTCTCATATGCTCGATTTGTCAGAAGAACCGATCGAAGAGAATATAGAAACTTGCGTGAAATATTTCAAGCGCATGGCTGCCATGGGCATGACCCTCGAGATTGAACTTGGTGTCACCGGAGGAGAAGAAGATGGTGTCGACAATACGCATGTCGACAATTCAAAACTCTATACACAGCCTGAAGAAGTTGCTTTTGCCTATGAGTCATTAAGCAAGATCAGTCCCAATTTTACTATTGCCGCAGCGTTCGGAAATGTACATGGCGTGTACAAGCCCGGCAACGTTACACTCACACCAATCATTTTGAAGAATTCACAGGATTTTGTGCAGAAAAAGTACAATACCGGACAGAATCCGATCAACTTCGTTTTTCATGGGGGCTCAGGGAGTTCGCAGGAAGAAATTCGTGAGGCTATCGGATATGGTGCCGTCAAAATGAATATTGATACCGATATGCAATGGGCCTTCTGGGATGGTATCAAAAATTATTACAAAAAACATGAAGGCTATCTGCAGGGTCAGATTGGAAATCCTGAAGGGGACGACAAGCCAAATAAGAAATTCTATGACCCTCGCGCCTGGCTGCGCGCCGGCGAACAAACTTTTGTAGAGCGATTAAAGCAGGCCTTTGATGATCTCAATTGCATCAACCGAAATGCCTGATTTGACAGATAGTTCAATCAGTCCACAGTGTTTATTAAGTTGAGCACTCAGTGCCTTAGGCACTGGTTGTTTAGCAATTAACGTCTGCGACGCCTTTTGTTGAGGTTTAGGAAAAAAGGTGCTTGAATGTTAAACGGCAAAATAACCTCCTAACCTCCTAACCTTCTAACCGTTAACCTTAGCTCTTCGCCCTACGCCATTTTGGGCTTCAGCTGGAACACATGCAAAGCCACACCGAACAGTGCCATGCTGAAAAACATATCGCCCATCATCTGATTAACTAGGAAAGGTAATCCGGCAGTGTAACATGCTAATAATCCTGTAAAATTCACCGGATAGATCGTAGACATGGCCCAGACACCAAAATTGGTGATCAAGAAGAAGATTACAGAAGAGCCAATGGCGCCGGCAAAAACTCTCGGAAAGCCAACACCATTTCGAAACAACGAATAGCCAAAAATGACAATGATGCCTAATGCCGCATACGTCCAGATCGCCCCTTTGTAAAAGAAAGTAGCCTGACTAAAGTCAGCCGGATAAGCAGACGCATAAATCAGGTTGTTTAAAATCATGTCACTAATCAACATAATTAAAAAGGGTAGGATGATTGCAATACTTCTTCTGCCGGCAAATGCTGCCCCAAACAGTGAGATCGCCCCAACCGCAGTAAAATTAGGATAGTGCGGAATAAGTCTGCTGCCAATACCAATGATTAGCAATGAAATGATGATAGTTCTGGTTTGATTCATAGAGCTCCAAAAGTAAGAAGAATCTTTATATATGTTGCCATCCTGAAGCTACTGCGGTTGTATATCCTTAATATGCAATCATTTGTATAATTCCATGCAGGAATGGCAGATTCCGGGCCATCAGGAAATAAATGTTTCTTACATTTCGAAAATAACAAATTTTTCATGCGTGTGATCCTTAAAAGCATTATTTGTTCTTTTTACGGCATTTTGCTATTGACCGCCTATAATGCTGAGGGACAATCTAGAAACACCTACTGGCAGCAGAAAGCTGACTATACTATGGATATTGTAGTGGATGTGGAGGCAAACAGTTTTACCGGCCATCAAACCATCAGGTATCGCAATAACTCACCGGAGACACTCGAAAAGGTCTTTTTTCACTTATACTTAAATGCCTTCCAACCCGGGAGCGTCATGGACATCCGGGCCAGAGCTACCGGCCAGCCTGACCCGAGAATGGGGCCAATTTGGGATCTCAAAGAGGACGAAATAGGCTATCAAAAGATAAAAAAGCTTACCCAAAACGGAAGGAAGCTAAAATTTGAAGTGGTTGGGACGATTCTTGAAGTTCAATTAGCGAGTCCGATAAAACCAGGTCAGACGACAACTTTTGAAATGGATTATGAAGCAGGGATACCTGCTATGGTGCGTCGATCCGGTCGTGATAACAAAGAAGGCGTTCGCTATTCAATGGGTCAATGGTATCCTAAACTCTGTGCATACGATCGAAAAGGATGGCATGCAGATCCTTATGTTGGAAGGGAATTTTATGGCGTTTTTGGAAATTATGATGTCCGCATCACAATTGATTCTTCATTTACGGTAGCCGCTACCGGTCAATTAAAGAATGCCACCGAAATAGGTCACGGATATGCTCCTGCACCAAAAGAAAAGCAGAGTCAGTTGACATGGCATTTTGTGGCGGAGAAAGTACATGACTTTGTTTGGGCAGCAGACCCCAGATATACGCATGAAGTTCACAAGTGTGCCAATGGGGTAGAGTTTCATGCCTTTTATCTTGCAGGGAAAACTTACGAGGATGCATGGAACGCATTTCTTCCCATTATGGAACAAGCGCTGGATTATGCTAACCTCCATTTCGGAACGTATCCTTACCCGGTATACTCATTTATTCAAGCAGGCGATGGCGGCATGGAATATGCGATGGCCACAATGATTACAGGTAACAGGCCGCTGACAAGTCTGGTGGGAGTCTCAGTACATGAAATGATGCATAGCTGGTATCAAATGGTTTTGGGATTTAATGAAAGCTATTATTACTGGATGGATGAAGGATTCGTGCAATATGCTGCAGAGCGTGTCATGGATCATCTTCAGACTTTGGAATTACTAACTGGATATCCTGACGAATTCCCCTATGAGACCTTTTATCGAGATTATGTAAAACTGGTTTCCTCAGGAATCGAAGAGCCACTTTCTACACATGCAGATCACTTCAATTCGTATTCTTTGTATAGTATTTCAGCGTATGAAAAAGGAGCTATTTTCTTAAATCAACTTGAATACATTATCGGAAAGCCTGCCTTTGATCAGGGCCTGCTTGATTTTTTTACAAAATGGAAATTCAAACATCCGGATGATGTTGATTTCACACGTGTCATAGAGCTCGTTTCTGATCTTGAACTTGACTGGTACAGAGATTATTGGGTCAATTCCACCAAATCTATTGACTACGGAATTGATACCGTGTATGGAAATTCTCTGGAGTCTATCATTTATTTAACCAGAGAAGGAGGGATGCCCATGCCCATCGATGTGGTCGTTGAATTTGATGATGGCGATAAACTTTTTTGCACCATTCCTCTGGACATTATGCGAGGCCATAAAACAGAGGTAGCACCCAATGGCAATCCTTTTCTTGCACTACCCCCATGGGATTGGGTGCATCCATACTATTATTTCACCGTGCCCTTTGCTATTCAAAAAATAAAAACAATTGCCATCGATCCTTCCCGCAGACTGGCAGATATTGATGAACGAAACAATGTATGGCCATTTACCAGTGCAGACCCTTCCAAACAGGATTGAAGAGTACTGTGTTAATCATATAATCCTCCATCCATTCTAAATGATATCTTCGAACGTATTTTACAAATTCTGTATCCATTATTTACTACCTATGAAATTCAGTTTAACCATTACATTTTTTGCATTATTTGCTGCTATACTCTTCGCTCAACCATTAGATGAGAAAATCCTGGAAGGGATGGATATTAGAAATGTTGGTCCTGCCGGCATGAGCGGTAGAATCACAACAATAGATGTAGTACTCGATGATCCGGAGCATATATACATTGGATCTGCTTCCGGAGGCGTTTGGGAGTCGACGGATGGAGGTATTGCATGGAAACCAATTTTTGATGATCAATCTTCACTTTCCATCGGAGCAATAAAAATCAATCAGCAAAACCCAAGTGAGATTTGGGTAGGTACCGGAGAGGGAAATCCACGCAACTCGCAAAATAGTGGGAGAGGATTGTTTCGTACACTCGATGGTGGTCGTACCTGGAAATTTATGGGACTTGCAGAAACAAAAGTCATTCATAGGATTCTGATCGATTTTCAAAATCCTTCTGTTGTATATGTCGGTGCCGGTGGATCACCATGGGGTTCGGATGAACACCGAGGGTTATTTAAAACGACGGATAGTGGAAAGACCTGGAACAAAATTCTTTACACCAATGAGCAATCAGGTATTGGTGATATGGTGATGGATCCTAAAAATCCACGTAAGATAATTGCTGCCATGTATGAACATATCAGAACGCCCTGGGATTTCAAAAGTGGTGGCCCGGGGTCAGGTCTGTATATCACTTATGATGGTGGTGATAACTGGAAAAAATTATCAGAAAAAGAAGGAATGCCAAAAGGAATATTGGGAAGAATTGGTTTGTCGATAGCCAACTCGAAACCCAATGTGGTCTATGCATTGATTGAAGCAAAAACTACAGGGTTGTACAAAAGTGAGAATGGTGGAGAAGACTGGTCACTGGTTGCTACCGAGAATATCGGAAACAGACCATTTTATTACTCCGATATCTATGTGGATACAAAAAATGAAAATAGAATCTGGAACCTCTGGTCATACGTTTCCAAAAGTGAAGACGGGGGTAAGACATTCCGAACCATTTTGGATTATGGAAAGAGAGTGCATCCGGATCACCATGCTTTCTGGATTCATCCGGATGATCCAAATTATTTGATAGATGGAAATGATGGTGGTTTGAATATTTCAAGAGATGGAGGACAGTCCTGGTACTTCTGTGCAAATATTCCGGTGGGTCAATTTTATCATGTGGATATTGATCATGATTATCCCTTTAATCTCTATGGAGGAATGCAGGATAATGGCTCCTGGGTCGGTCCAGCTTTTGTTTTAAAAGCCGGAGGCATTCGCAATCAGGATTGGCGTGAATTGTATTTTGGAGATGGCTTTGATGTGCAACCCAAACTTTCAGACACCCGATATGGTTGGGCGATGAGCCAAGGCGGAAATCTGACCTATTACGACAGAGAAACCGGTTTTAACCAGTTTGTTAAACCTGTGCATCCGGAAGGAGTTAAGCTTCGGTTTAACTGGAATGCACCCATCGCCAGAGTAAAAGGTAATGATTGCGGTCTTTATTACGGTAGTCAGTTTGTTCATCTCAGTCTGGATTGCGGACATACATGGGAAATTATTTCTCCTGATCTGACAACGAATGATTCCACAAAACAACAACAGGATAAATCAGGAGGCTTGACGATAGATGCCACCAATGCAGAGAATCATACCACCATTACCTGCATAACGCCAAGTACAGTTGATGCTAATGTTATTTGGGTAGGCACGGATGATGGAAATCTGCAGTTAACAAGCGATGGGGGCAAATCCTGGACAAATCTGGTGTCATCACTACCCGGTTGTCCGGAAGGGGCATGGATTCCTCAGATAGAAGCTTCTCCGCATGATGCTGGCGAAGCATTCGTCGTAGTTAACAATTATCGCAGACATGATTGGAAAGCTTATGCTTACCACACAACCGATTATG
The DNA here is from genome assembly GCA_024642665.1 of Bacteroidota bacterium. Lineage (GTDB taxonomy): Bacteria > Bacteroidota > Bacteroidia > Chitinophagales > Saprospiraceae > Opimibacter. Next base: position 139,315 of record JAHEAR010000001.1, on the reverse strand, counting down.
GAAAGACCTGGAAAAAGATTGTTACGGATCAACAAATTACTTCTTTTGTTCACTCGATTGTGCAGGATCCTCAGGTGCCAGATCTGGTGTTTTTAGGGGCTGATGACGGATTGTATGTGAGTACGGATCATGGCACTACCTGGGCAAGATTTCCATCAAAAGTTTTTCCAAGAGTGCCTACGACCGATATGAAAATTCATCCGACAGATGAGAGTCTGGTCATTGGTACTTTCGGTCGTTCATTATGGGTTTTAGATAACCTGTTGCCATTACGCGAAATCACAAAAAAGAGAGAAATGCTTGACAGCAACTTTGTCCTGTTCCCTTCAAAAGAGGCCACTCAGGCTTCCTATCGTTCCGTTGACGGAATTCGCTTTATTGCCGATGGAGAATTTGTTGGAGACAACCGCGGAGGCGGAGCCAGAATAGTTGCGTATGTCAAACCTAAAATAAAAAAGGATTCTATTGATCAGGCCACTCAACCGGTGGAGAAAAAAAATGACAAGAAGCAAAAAGCAAAACAGGAAGAGATTGTAAAACCTGCAAACGCCGAAGCAGATTCTACCAAAAAGGAAGAGAAAAAAGACAAAGATCTGCTCAAATTATATGTATTCAATGCCAATAATGATACCATAAGATATATTAATCGAAAGTTGACCGAAGGGTGGAATCAAGTTGGATGGGATATGACGAAAAAAGGTGTCCGATATCCCTCAAGGCGCGATCCTCCTGAAGATGCAGATGACCCATCCGGTCAATATGTCAATCCCGGAACTTACAAATTGGTTGGGGTTTTTAATGGGTTTAAAGATTCGACCTATGTTACTGTCCGACTTGATCCGAGGCTCAACATCACACCGGCAGATCTGGAAGCAAGGAATACGATGATGCAGGAACTAAGTGATGAAGTTGATCGCGCGCAGATTGCTTTCAAGGCTTTGCAGGATGTCAGGAAGGATATTAAAATGATCGAGTCCATGATGGTAAATTTGCCGGACAGCACACAGAAGATGATGAAAGATTCTGTCAAAGTGCTCACAAAGAAATTAGGCGAATTAGAAAAAGGATTTATGGAGCCGGAAAATACGAAAGGGTATACCTCCGAAATTAATGTAGGAACCTATTTGGAGGAAACAGGATCATACTTAAGTTCTTCTTTAGGGGATCCGGGATCCAATGCAAGAAATATGCTGGCGCAAACAAATGTAGAAGTTGGAAAAAGTGTGGAAGCCGTGAATAAATTTCTTGAAACAGATTGGGCTGAATTTAAAAATCTCGTTCAGAATTTGAAATGGCCTCTGTTCAAAGAAATTATAAAACCTAAGTGATTTAGGCAGGCAGGATGTTTGTAATGTTGACTGTTGCAGCGTGCAGCTTACTTACCTGATGTTTTCAATAACATAGGGCACGCCTTCAGTAGCATTCATTTCAATGACATGAAGTCCCTTTCGGTTTCTTAATTCATGATTTAGCTGAGGCTTTGGATCAATATAGTAAATGACTGCATCGGAGGGTGCAAACGCGACAAGACTTGCGGCAGGGTAGACCTGCATACTACTGCCAATGACGAAGACTATTTCTGCGGTTTGAATTTTCTCAATGGCGGATGTTAACATGGGGACTAATTCGCCGAACCAAACAATATGAGGGCGTAATGGGGAGCCTAGTTCGCAAAGATCATTGGCTTGGATATCCTTCCGCCAGGCATAGACCAGATTTTCATTTCTGGTGCTTCTTGCCTTAAGCAATTCCCCATGAAGGTGAATTACATTTTGACTGCCGGCACGTTCATGCAGATCATCAACATTTTGTGTGATCACTATGACGTCATGCGCGCTCTGAAGATTCGCCAGCGCCATATGTGCTGCATTCGGCGCAACTTGTAACAATTGGCGTCTGCGTTCATTGTAAAATCGCTGGACTACATCCGGTTGACGTCGCCAGGCTTCCGGTGTTGCCACATCTTCTACGGCGTGTCCTTCCCACAATCCGCCCGCATCTCTGAAAGTCTTAATGCCACTTTCAGCACTGATGCCGGCACCGGTTAATACGATTATTCTAGCCATCTTTTTCTTCTTCGTCTATCGTGGGTTCGTGATCGCGTAATTCCTCAAAAGCTTCTCCAATGTATTCAACTATATCTGAGGCTATCAAAGATTCAAACCCCTGGTCTTCGGCAGCAAGATCACCCGCTGTGGCATGCAGGTAGACACCGAGGATGGCAGCATAATCCGGAGAATATCCCTGGCTTAACAGGCCTAAAATAATGCCGGTCAGGACATCTCCGCTTCCTGCAGTAGCCATGCCGGGATTGCCCCTAGTGTTAAAAAAATTTACGCCATTGGATTGACATATGATCGTCACGCCTCCTTTTAAGACAATATTAATTTGTCGTTTTAAGGCTTCGGCTTTAGCAGTTTCAAATCTTGCATAGTGATCGTCTTGTTCACCAAATAGTCTGTCGAATTCAGCAGGATGTGGTGTGATAATAGTACCGGCCGGCAGCAGGTCAAGGAGATCCTTCCTTATGGAAAGGATGTTGAGGGCATCTGCATCTAAGACCATCGGAATTTTTGGTGGTGCACTGAGGAGATTAGCTAAAGCTTCAATGGTTTCTGGCGCCTTCCCCAGACCGGGACCAAGACCAATGGCCGCTGCTTTTTCCGGTATTGAAAAAGCCGTTATGAAATTTCGATTTGAATCCATGTCTACCATGACTTCGGGGACGGCAGATTGCAATATCGAATACATTATTTCAGGGATTCGAATCGTGAGCAATCCAAGACCCGCACGCATCGCTGCAGCGGAGGATAATATGGCTGCGCCCGCCATACCGGTACTGCCTGCCATGAGATATCCATGGCCATAGTCCCCTTTATGGCTGAATCGATTTCGATCAATTAAAAAGGGGAGTAGGTAATAATAGGTGAGCTCAAAACACTTGATTTCATATTCTAATAGAAAGGTGTCCGATAGCCCGATATTGCAAACCAGAACTTCGCCATAATGTGGTTCGCTTTCAGGCATCATAAATGCAAGTCGCTGACATTGAAAAGTCAACACGAGATCCGAATAAATTACGACGCCATTTGGCGCCTGATCTACGTAGAGACCGGAAGGCATATCAACAGCCACAGTTAAGTTGCTTTGATCATTAATCCAATCCGCTATCTCCAGCCATTTGCCTTCAAGAGGTCTTTCCAGTCCGGTGCCAAACATCGCATCGATGATGGTGCCCGAAGAGCTGAGTTCAATTTCTTCCGGATTCCAAACGGTATGAATTTCCAATTCTTCCGGATCGGTACTGATTAATCTCTCGTAATTAATTTTCCATTCTTCCGAATGATTGCCCTCCAGGCTGACAAATACATCAACAATATAGTCCATGTCCAGGAGCATTCGGGCGATGGCCAGTCCATCTGCACCATTATTTCCATTCCCACACACGATCAGCACTTCCTGATCCTCTTCGCCTAAAAGCAGGTCTAATTTGACGACGATAGCCATAGCTGCTTGTTCCATCAGATCGATTGAATTAATCCCTTTTTCAATGGTGTAGGTATCCCAGGCCCTTATTTGCTTAGCATTTAATACGATCATAATCAGAAAGGTACGAAACTGAGTAATGCTGGCGGATTAAGCTTATGGTATAAACTTTTTTTTAATTTTTTTGAATATTTTATTATATAATTAAAATTGTAGTATCTTTCGTATTGAATCGTACCTCATGATTCGCGCTGGAAATTGCATGAACGACTGCGCCCTCCTTACCCTTTTTTGGAATTAATGAAAGATTGAGTATAGTTTTTGCTATACTGAAGTGAAGAGAATTATAACCCAGTGTCTTTGATCTAAATTGTTGTTAACTAGCAATTTAAATATGTGCAAATGCATATATAAGTCAATCTATAGAAATGACATGAAAATGAACATATCAATAAAAGGGATAATTATTTGTCTCCTTGCATTTAGTAGTATACATGCCCAGGATATTCACCTGTCCCAATACCAGTTTGACAGGTTGCAGGTAAATCCAGCATTGACAGGTATCTTTAATGGTACCCGACAGGCTGCTTTAGTGCATAAACAGCAATATTTTTCTGTCCCAGTAGATTTCCTCACTTTTTCAGGTAGCTATGATGTCAATTTCAGGGCATGCCATAGTGAAAAAGGTTTTTTCTCTGCAGGCGTATTATTTAATTATGATCGTTCTGGGGATTCAAAGCTTAGCCTGGCCAGCCTAAATATTAACGGATCCTATACGTTACCCCTTACACGAAAGTTTTTCGTTGGTGGCGGGGCTTATCTTGGTTTAGGACAGCGAGCTTTTAGCGAGACCGATTTGCAATGGGATAGCCAATGGAATGGAACAGTCTTTGACCCGTCACTGGCTTCCGGTGAAACATTCAGCAGAACGAGTTTTATATTTCTTGATCTTGGCGCCGGGGTGAATGCCCGACTTCAGGGAGAGGATCGAACAAAACTTGATTTTGGGGTGGGTGCTTTTCACTTGAATAAACCCAAATATGGGTTTTATACTGATTCAGAAATCGAATTACCTATACGACTCTCATTGTATGCCATGGGCGTGCTTAAACTTGCAAGCATCCTGGATATTTATGCGAATGGTCTTTATCAGGATCAGGGACCATACAATGAGACCGTTTTGGGCGGTGGCGTCATCATTCATTTAAGCAATAGAAAAGCCAGAGAAGTAGAACTTCAACTGGGAGCAGCCGTACGCCTGGATGATGCTATTATCCCTATGATTGCGTTGGGCTACGATGGCTGGAAAGGAGGGTTTAGTTATGACTTAACCACCTCTGCGTTTAAAGCAGCAACCAATGAAAAGTCAGGTCCGGAATTTTTCCTTACCTATACGTTTAAGAAATTATGTCCATTGAAACAAACTAAAGTTTGTACTATTTTCTGATAAGCCTCAATAGATAATAAAAAGAAAAATGAAGCGTCATTATATAATTACCATTTTCTTCTCACTGTTTCTCCTTACAGGGGCATCAGCGCAGACGTTGAAGGCATACGTGAAAGGTGCACAAGAGGCTTTTGATAAAAAGGACTATTATTCTGCGTATAACTTTTTGCGCATTGCCCACGAAATAGAGCCTAACAATACGTTACACACCTATAATCTGGCGGAGGCGGCAAGATATTACGCAGCGTTTACCATGGCAGAAAAGTATTATGCCGAGGTCGACAGCAGTGCGAAAGCAGCAGATTTCCCGGCGACCAATTACTGGCTCGCCAATGTCAAGGAACGATTAGGAAAATATCAGGAGGCGCTTGATCTGTATCAGATTTATTTGTCAGAGCACAGTGGGGAAGATGAAGAATTGTCCGAAGAAGCACAAAAACATATTGACATATGCACCTGGGCGCTGGTTGAAATTGAAAACGCAGATACTTTATTAACACTGGAGCACCTTGGACCGGAAGTCAATACCACCTTTTCAGAATTTGGAGCCTACGCAACCATTGAAAATGAAGATAGTTTGCTTTATTATAGTTCCTTAAGGTTTTTAGGAAAGAATGATGTTGCCCTGCCGGAGAAACCATATGCGAAAATTTTAGTGAGTAAGAATGATTCAATTGGTGTTGTTGATACCCTAATCAATGATCAAAATTTTCATACATCACACACAACGTTTAATGAGGCAAAAGACAGAGTGTATTATACTATTTGCGACTATCTCAATGGGATAGATATACGATGTGATATTTATTATCGGGATATAGTTGATGGCGAATTTGGGTTAGCACAAAAGTTGCCGGATCCGATCAATGTCGATGGATACACAAATACGCAGCCACATATTGGTTATGATCCTGCTTCGGATCGAGAGGTCTTATATTTTGTTTCTGATCGACCCGGGGGTAAAGGGAAGCTGGATATATGGTACAGCTATATTTCGGGTCCTGACAGTTTTACAACGCCCGAAAATCTGGACACCATCAATTCCCCAGGAAATGATATGTCTCCATTTTATCACCGAAAAAGTGAAACGCTTTATCTGAGCTCTAACGGACATCTCGGCTTTGGGGGTCTTGATGTGTATAGTGTAGCCTACAATGGCGGACAATGGGACACCTTGGTCAATTTGGGATCTCCTATCAATAGTAGTTTGGATGATGCCTTTTATATCCTTGATGAAAAGGGCATGACAGGATATTTTTCATCCAACAGATTGGGATCCATGTATTTGTCTCCTGAAGATGAAGCTTGTTGTTTTGATATTTATCATTTTGAAAAGCCGCCACTTAAAGATCGCATTATCCTTGTCAGAACTTTTGAAACCTATAAAGGTGCAAATCCACAGCCACTCATGGGGGTTCAGGTAACGATGGTGCAAGTGCCGGATGGGGAGCCGGAGATTCGTGAAGATTATTTAACTAACGAGTATTATTATGCCCTGGATCGGGATTTAATGTTTAATGTTTCAGGCACCAAAAAAGGGTATTTGCCAGCAGGAAGAACATTTAATTCTTCTGATAACCCTGACGCAGATACTTTGATCATCGATCTGTTCCTCGACATTGATAAAATTGAAGTATTCCTCTTCTCTAAAATCTATTTTGATAATGATGAGCCGGGGCCATCAACAGCGGACAGAACAGAGGCAAGGTATCTGGAAACCTATGATAAGTATCTTGAGCGAAAAGAAACATTTATCACCGAGGCTTCCAAAGGAATGGCAGGAGCTGCCAAAGATTATGCCGTTGAAGCCATTGATGGATTCTTTACTGATTCTATTCCTAAGGGTAGAAGAGAGTTGAATATACTGATGCATATTCTCGAGCAATACCTCAATGATGGAAAACAAGTTGCCATCTACTTGAAAGGATACGCAAGTCCACTGGCATCGGAAGAATACAACCTGCGACTAGGTAAGCGGAGGATATCCAGTATTCAAAATGAATTTAAAGTGTTTGAAGGTGGTATTCTCTGGAAGTATATGGAAACAGGTGATCTGGTGGTGGCGGAGAAATCATTTGGGGAAGAATTAGCACCGAAAACTATTAGTGATGATAAAAAGAAGCCTCAATTATCAATATACAGTCCTGAAGCTTCAGAAGAACGTCGAGTTGAAATCGTAGAAATAAAGTACTAACAGACATGAAATTATTTATTCCAAATATATTGTCTTGTAGCAAAGTAACCCTGCGCATGGTTTGCATCATGTTTGGTTTGCTGATGCTTTTCAATCAGGAAGCAAATGCTACACACATCGTTGGTGGTAATATTACCTATCGATGTCTCGGCAATAATCAATATGAGATTCGACTGTCCTTGCGAAGGGACTGTTTGTTAGGGGCTCCTGATGCCCAGTTTGATGACCCTGCCTCTATTGGTTTTTTCGATGCCACCACAAACCAGCCTTTGATTTTTGTAGGATTTGGCGGACAGTTGTTTATGGATTTCAATGGGAGTGATACCCTGAATGAAATCTTTACAAGTGACTGTGGTGTCATCGGTGCACCGGTTTGTGTGCATCAAACCACCTATGTAGATACTATATTCTTACCCTATTGGGCGAATGGATATAAGATGGTGTACCAGCGATGTTGCAGGAATGGATCAGTAAATAATATTCTTAACCCGGTCAATACCGGAATGACACTGGAGACAGATATGACAGGGGCAGCACAACTGGTCTGCAAAAGTTCACCTCAATTATTAACATATCCACCCATCTATATTTGTGTCAATAAAGAAATTGATTTTATACCGGAGCATTTTGATTCGGATGGAGATTCGATAGGTTTCAGTCTTGCGACGCCTTGGGCTGGAGGAGATATTATCAATAATCGACCTCAACCTCCCGGCGGGCCTCCGTATGAATTAGTCAATTGGAGACCACCATACAGCCTGGCCAATATCATGGGCGGTGTGCCACTCACCATTCATCCGGTGACAGGACGCGTAACAGGAAAGCCAAATACTATAGGGCAATTCGTTTTGACGATAGTGATCACATCCTATCGAAATGGTGTACCGCTTTCGTATACGCGGGTGGATTTCCAATATAATGTGAGAGATTGCAGACCGGTACCGATTGCCGATTTTACATCACCTGGGTTGAATTGTAATGGCCTCACGATGAATTTTACCAATCAATCGGAAATGGCCGATTCGTATATCTGGACATTCGATACAGATGATCCGAATAGTGATACATCCACAGAGACAAATCCTGTTCATACATATGATGAAGAAGGGTTTTATAATGTTTCTTTGGTGGCGTATGACAGTAATATGATTTGCTATGATACCATTGTCAAACAAATAGGAGTTTTCTTCTCGGATATTCAGGCTGATTTTAGTTACTCCTCCAATTCTTGTACCGATGGGGTTGTGCTTGATGTAACAGATCTGTCCACTTCTTCAAATTATCCGATTGCCGAATGGAATTGGTTGCTCACCTATGGTGCAAATGTTGAAGCAAGTACGGATACCAATCCTGTGTTTAATCTGGATATTGATGGAATGGAATCTGCCTTTTTGGTGCTCATTGTGACAGACATAAATGGTTGTACAGACTCCAAAGCCCAATCATTCCAGGTCAAGGAATTTGGTATCGAATTTAATCCGGATGCAGATTCTATTTGCAAAGGAGAATCTGTCCATCTTTTGTTGAACGGAGATCCATCACTACAATATACATGGTCACCACCCAATGGATTAGATATAACAGATCCGTGGGATCCAATTGCCTTCCCCGGAATTTCAGTAGAGTATTTTGTAACGGTAACCGATGGTGTTTGTACACTCACTGATTCCATTGAGGTGAATGTTCAACAACCTCCCAACCTTCAATTTACATATGATACGGATTGCAGAGATTTGGTCGTTGATTTTTTCAATACCTCCCCATCCAATTTTCAGTATCACTGGGATTTTGGTGATACTGCACGAATAGATGATACATCTTCGGTGTATAGTCCTTCCTGGACATATGATTCAGCAGGGGTTTATGTCGTCACACTGACCGTTAAGGATGGCTGTGATTTCTTTATTACGGATACCATTACGGCCAATGGTGTGGTCATCAACCTGGCAGAAACACTAGTCAATTGCTTTGAATCATCCATTGAACTCAATCCTGATTTTAATCCCGATTATATCTATACCTGGACACCGGCTGAATTTTTGGATGACCCATCGTCACCCAACCCAGTGGCTACTGTAGATAATGATACATGGTTTTTTGTAACCGTCATGGATCCAAATTTTCCTGAATGTATTGCAAAAGATAGTGTGCTGGTGATTATACCGGATGATTTTGAGATTTCAGTTTCTCCGGAGGATACGATCAGCTGTGCGTATAATGATATTTTATTAATCGCTGAGGTGACTGGTAACCAAAATGTATCGTATGTATGGAAGGATATTGACGGAAATATTCTCGAAACTGGACAGACCCTGATAGTTAACCCGATAGTCACTACAGTTTATATTGCGATGGCCATGGATACGCTAGGTTGTTCGAAAGCTGATACGGTAACCATCTTTAAACCGGATCCTGAATTTGAACTGGATGCCGGAAATGATTCTATCTATTGTTATATTCAGACAATCACGCTTTGTGCTACTTCTATTGATGGTGTCACCTATGAGTGGTTTAATGCCGACGGTGATTTGATTGGTACCAGTAAATGTATTGATGTAACTCCCGGATCGGCTACCTGCTATGCAGTCATTGGAACGGATGCATTAGGATGTCAGGAATCTGATTTGGTGTGCCTGACACCTGTTTATTTCCAAATTAATGCAGGACCTGATCAATCAATTTGTCTTGGAGATAGTGCTACCCTTACGGTGACGGGAATGACAGGCCTCACCTACGAGTGGTTTGATGAAAATGATATACTCGTTGGAACTGGTGAACAAATAAAAGTTTCGCCTGAAGAATCGACATGTTATTATGCTGTTGGTACTGATGCGTTGGGTTGTCAGGATGCTGACACGGTGTGTATTGATCCGTTTATTTTTGATATTTCTATTGCCGGTGATAATGTAGTCTGCTTTGGTGATGAGGTTACGCTGGAGGTAACTGATGCGAATGGCTTGAATTTAACCTATATATGGAGTCCCGGTGGTGAGACTACTGCGATTATCGTTGTATCTCCTGAAGTCACTACCAACTATTCTGTGACGGTCACAGACGCAGATTCCGGATGTTTGGATTCTATCAGTTATTTGGTAGAAGTGATTGGATTCAATCCGCTGGATATTGTGATTACAGCTGATCCGGACAGTATTATCCTCGGTGAATCGTCTCAACTGACAGTCAATCAGGATCCTGCTTTTGATTATGTTTGGTCCGCATCAACCGGAGAATTAGTTGATCCTATTTACAATCCTGTAGTGACTCCAACGGGTCCTACTACTTACTGCGTGACAGTAACGGATTTTGATGGGTGTACCGGGGTAGCCTGCACATCTTCTCCGGGCGTGGCTGATCCATTCTGTGACGAACGGGATGTATTTATTCCAAACGCATTTTCTCCTAATGATGATAATTATAACGATGTGCTCTGTGTCAGAAGCAACTTTGTTGAAAGCATGGAGTTACATATTTATAGTCGATGGGGAGAGGAAGTCTTTTCCTCAAAGGATATTAATAGTTGCTGGGATGGAAGGTATAATGGACAGTTACTTCCACCAGACGTATTTGGGTATTACTTAAATGTCACCTGTCCAAACGGCAAGTCTTATTTCAAAAAAGGAAATATCACCCTCCTTCACTAGCATTTTAAGTAAAATACTGCAAAAAAAGCCAACCCGGAATGAATATCTTCCGGGTTTACTTTTTTTTACCCAATTTTACAGCCTCAGTTAAATAGATTATGGAGGAAGAATCCAAAAGTTGGTACCAGCGCTTGCGTCATGGCATTCAAACCGCCACCAAGTCCAAAAAGGAGACCCCTGATGGACTATGGCATAAGTGTGAGCATTGCAATGAGACCAGTACCGTTAAGGAACTAAAAGAGAATTTCTTTAAGTGTCCCAAATGCCAGTTTCACGAGCGAATTGGCTCCGCAGAATACTTTGAAATGCTTTTTGATCAGGGATACTTACGATTGTACGACGATCTGCTATCCTATGATTTTTTGGAATTTACAGATTTGAAAGCATACAAATCAAGGCTTGAATCAGCAGTTCAAAAAACAGGACTGGATGATGCTATGGCGGTCGCATCCGGTACAATTGATGAGCAACCCCTGGTGATAGCAGCTATGGATTTCCGATTTATCGGGGGTAGTATGGGGTCTGTTGTTGGAGAAAAGATTGCCAGATCGATTGACTTTTGTCTGAAGCATAAAACGCCTTTAATGATTATCTCAAGGTCAGGAGGGGCAAGAATGATGGAATCAGCTTTTTCCCTGATGCAAATGGCTAAAACGTCAGTAAAACTAGCCCAGTTGGCAGAAGCTAAGATCCCATACATTTCCCTGATGACAGATCCAACCACCGGTGGAGTGACTGCGAGCTTCGCCATGCTTGGAGATTTTAATTTAGCGGAGCCGGGTGCCTTAATCGGCTTTGCAGGACCTCGTGTCATTAGAGAAACTATCAAAAAAGACCTGCCGGAAGGCTTTCAAACAGCAGAATTCCTGTTGGATCACGGATTTTTGGATTTTATTGTTGACCGAAGTGAACTTAGATCCCAGCTTTCTACATTATTAATGTTGCTCGAAAACAGAGCTAAACCCAGAAAGCAGGCTACTGCTAAAGAGACAGAATCGTAAATTTGGATTCCAGCGGATTGCTGTGTTCAATGATGGTTTCTATCCATTTTGGGCCCCTTTGAGAATAGTACGGTAGAAAGTTTTCATAGCGCTCTTGAAGGCCCTCCTCCGGAAAAAGCTTATCCTTCAATTTAGCAATCCGTTTTAAGGTAATATCCTGCTGCTGCTTTTCTGCACGCATTAATCGGGATCCCAATTGCTCAAACTGCTTTAATTGTCTTTGTTCTTCCGCCTGAATTGCTTTTGATAGTGTAGGATCAATGAGGGCTGCTTTTTCTTCAAGACTCTGATAGGCCGCTTTTAACATATTGAGCTCATCTGTTACTTCAATATCGGCCTTGCTATGCTTTGATATGTAGTGTTTTACGACGCTATCATAATCAGGCAATAGATCGTTCCACCGGATACCGGTTTTATGCATTCCATCATTAGTTGCCTCATCAATAATCATGAAAGAGTTTCTCCTGATTAATATGGGAAACGGAATATCTGAGGCCTCAAACTGGCTTTTGCGTTCCAACCAATAGGCAATTTCTCCACCACCACCGACAAAAGCAACATTTGGCAAAATAAGCTCCTGATATAGAGGTCGCAGGATGACATTTGGGCTGAAATGCTCCGGATGGTTATGAAGTTCTTCCAGAAGCGCACGTTCAGTATATCGAATACCACTATCTACACTTATATAATGATCTTCCTCAATATCCAATCGTTCCCGCGTACCTTCTCCCATATAGAAGAGATTAAGCTCACGACAAAATGCCTGAGGCTTATAGCCGGCCTTTGCTAAGGACTTTTGGGTTTCGGTCACATATTGAAATGAAAACTGCTCTTTGATTTCCTTTTCCATCAAAGGAATAAACGCTCTTTTTAATTCCACGTCATCCATGTTCAGGACAACCAGACCTTGATAACCAAAGAGCTTTTGAATCAAACGTTGATGAAATTGCCCGTAATTTTCTGCCCCGGTCAGGCAATCTGTAAAGAGATGTTTAATATCATTTCCGTGGGAAGTATTTGAGAATAGTTCTGCTACTTCATCGATAAGTGTATCTAATCCTTCAAGATTTAACCGGCCACAAGCTCCGGAAGCCTCTCTTTTCCATTCATAAGTTCTTCCGAACAGGTGGAGATGATTTATCTCCTGCCAATCATGGTCTTCTCCTCCGACCACAAACAAGGGAATAAAATGCTGATCAGAAAATGTACTGTTTAGCTGCCGCGCGAGGTTAATGGCAGAAGCGATTTTATAGATATGGTAAACAGGACCTGTCAGTAAAGTGGGCTGATGCGCGGTTGTAATCGTAAAGGTATTTTCATCTAACACAACCTGATCTGTCACCGGCAAGGAAATGCCCATTTGATCATATTGTTTTTTGAGCACAGATAACAACAATTGTCTGTCAACTGGTTTTTTTTTCCGCTTTTGAATGGCATCAGGAAATGAGGTGATGACAGGCTTGTGCGCTATATAAGGGTCGAGTGTACTATTCTGCTGGATATAAGCCAGATCTGTGTGACTCCATTTACCAATCGTTGCATAATCCGTCTTGATTACCTCCATGCCTGTTTATTTCTGCTTTTTGCTTTTTTCAAACATCAAATGGACCATTAGGTTCAGCCTGACAAGGTATCAATTCTTCTATCCTCCTGATCTTTTGAAGGCATTTTTTATCTTACAGCGCTTAAAATTTCTAATACATGCTAAATATGAACGCCAATGCCCATGGACTGCGGTCTGTCTTTCTGATTGTCACTTTGTTGATGATCTCCTTTGCTGCTTTTGCTCAGACAAAAGCCAGTCAGAAAAAATCTAAATCTTCGTCCTCAGAAAAGGTGGAACCCAAAACAGGCTTCGATACGGTTTCACTCGCAGGCTATAAATTCAGAAGCATTGGTCCGGCCCTTACATCCGGACGTATTTCGGAGGTAGCTGTGGATCCGAATAATCACAGCCGTTATTTCGTGGCTTCAAGTGCCGGTGGCGTTTGGCGTACACTGAATGCAGGGCTTACTTTAGAACCGGTTTTCGATGCACAGGGGACGGCTTCCATTGGTACGGTCATCATCGATCCGGGCAATTCTTCCACCATTTGGGTGGGATCCGGAGAGAATAATAACCAGCGATCCGTCGGCTACGGAGATGGGGTGTATAAATCTATGGATGGCGGAAGTTCCTGGAAAAATATGGGACTGGAGAAAAGTGAGCACATTGGAAGAATAATTGTTCATCCTGAAAATTCAGCTATCATTTTTGTCGCTGCCATTGGACCGCTTTGGTCGGCAGGTGGGGACCGGGGTGTATACAAGTCAGCAGATGGTGGTACCACTTGGACATGTGTGCTTGCCATTGATGAAAATACAGGAGTAAATGATATCGTAATGGATCCCCGCAACCCGGATGTTCTTTATGCTTCTTCTTTTCAAAGAAGACGACATGTGTATACCTACATAGGCGGAGGTCCCGCATCTACAATTTATAAATCTATCGATGGAGGAACAACCTGGAATAAAGCCGATAAGGGCCTTCCTGCAGGGGATAAAGGACGTATTGGATTAGCCATTTCACCGGTCAACCCGGAGATTATTTATGCCATGGTGGAAGCGGCAGGAAGTGAAGGTGGCTTTTATCGAAGTACCAATCGAGGAGCATCATGGGATAAACAAAGTGGCTATGCCTCTTCGGGAAACTATTATGTTGAATTAGTGCCCGATCCTGTCAATGAAAATAGAATATACGCCATGGATACATGGATGCAGGTGTCCAACGATGGTGGTAAATCATGGGCTAATGTTGGGGAAGATTACAAACATATTGACAATCATTGCATTTGGATTGATCCGTCTGATCCGAATCATTTGATAGCCGGTTGCGATGGTGGTGTGTATGAATCCTGGGATTTGGCGAAAACATGGGATTTCAAAGCGAATCTGCCGGTGACTCAATTTTATAAAGTGGCATTAGATAATGCTGAGCCATTCTATAATGTATTTGGAGGTACGCAAGACAACTTTAGTCTTGGGGGGCCAGCCAGAACTATTTCCGGAAATGGCATTTCAAATGAGCAATGGTTTATTACGCATGGAGGCGATGGATTTGAAACACAAGTCGATCAAACCAACCCAAATATTATTTATGCGCAGAGTCAATACGGATTTCTGGTGCGATATGATAAGCAAAGTGGTGAAGAGCTTGGGATCAAACCACAGGAACGTCTCAATGAGCCTTCCTATCGATGGAATTGGGATGCTCCGCTGGTGATCAGTCAGCATGTACCGGGCAGATTATATTTTGCCGCCAATAAAGTATTCGTTAGTGAGGATCGTGGAGATAACTGGACTGTGATCAGTGAGGATCTGACCCGTCAGATCAACCGAAATGAATTAAAGGTGATGGGAAAAGTCTGGAGTATGGATGCCGTAGCAAAAAATGGATCCACTACACAATACGGAAATATTGTAGCCTTAGCAGAATCACCGGTTAATGCTGATTTACTTTATGCCGGTACGGATGATGGCCTGATTCAAATTACAGAAGACAGAGGAAAGACCTGGCGAAAAACAGATCGCATAGCAGGTGCGCCCGACACTTCTTATGTCAATATGATCATTCCTTCTGCACATGATGAGAATGTTGTCTATGCATGCTTTAATCATCATAAATATGGAGATTTCAAGCCCTATATTTTTGTCAGCAGGGATAAGGGCAATTCCTGGACAAGTATAGTCAGTGGTATGCCGGATAAGGGTTCTGTCTACGCTATCGCGGAAGATCATGAGGATCCGAATCTGTTGTTTGCGGGCACGGAGTTTAGCTTTTTTGTTTCAAATAATGGCGGAAAATCCTGGCGAAAATTTGCTAATGGCCTTCCAACAATTCCGGTACGGGATATTGCGATTCAGAAAAGAGAAAATGATCTTGTATTGGCAACTTTCGGACGTGGTTTTTATGTTATGGATGATTATAGCTCACTTCGAAATCTTTCAGAAGAAAACTTAGCCAAAGAAGGTGTTCTTTTACCCGTAAGAGATGCATTAAGTTTTGAAAGGAAATATCCGCTCGGGTTGCCTGGAAAAAGTTTTCAGGGCGATGATTATTACTTAGGGGATAATCTTGGGGCGGAAGCATTGATCACTTATTATGTCAGAAACAAATTTGAGTCCGCAAAAGACAAGCGCATCAAAGAGCAAAATGAACTTGACAAACAGGGAAAAGATAATCCTTACCCTACATATGAACAACTAGTAGCAGAGCGCGATGAAGAAGGCGCAACTATTTTTCTGACGATTAAAAACAGCGATGGCGAAATCGTTAGGAAACTGGAAGTGAATGCCGGTCAGGAGGGTGTTCAGCGAATTTCCTGGAACCTAAGAAGTGCAGCAAAGGATCCGATCAGGACAGGCAGTTCAGGATTTTATAATCCATTTGCGGGTGTTTCAGAAGGACCGATGGTTGCGCCGGGAATGTATACCGCTTCTCTTACCAGATGGCAGGATAAAAAAATGACATTGATGGGTGATCCGGTGAGCTTTGAAGTGAAATCCCTGGAGCACCACACATTACCTTCTGCGGATCCTTCAGCTACCGTTGATTTTAAACTTAAGATAGAAGAATTGCAGCGTGTTGAACAGGTAGTTTCAAATGCCTTACGAGGGGCTTCCAATGAGTTAGGGATGGTTCGAAAAGCAATAATCAATATGGAACAACCCCAGGAGGATTGGCTGGTCATGGTGATTGCGTTGGAGAACAGCATAAAGGCAATTGATTTAAAACTTTCAGGGGATCCTCTGGAAGCACAGCTGGATATGGATGCCACGCCTTCTGTAGCTGCACGAATCGGACAGATCGTTTATGAAAATAAGTATAGTAGTGCCAATCCAACCGGCACACATCAAAAGAGTCTCAATATTGCACAGCAACAACTTGCATCCATAGTCCCTGAAGTTCGAACACTTTTAGATCAGGATTTTAAGGCGTTACGTGAAAAGCTACAAGCAGCCGGAGCGCCATATATACCAAATATGTTGCCTGCTTTTAAAGTGGAGTAAACCAAATGATTTAGCGCATTGTTTCATTAGTGGATAGTTTGAAAGACTTAGAAAAGAGGAAGACATATGCATCAGGTTGGGATAGCCTTATCAGGCGGTGGTACGAGAGGAATTGTTCATATAGGGGTTCTCCAGGCGTTGGAAGATCATGGAATAATCCCTTCGATAGTTTCCGGTACCAGCGCCGGTAGTATAGTTGGTGTCCTTTATGCCCATGGGTATGCGCCCGGGGATATTCTTGAAATTGCGAGTGAACAAAGTCTGTTGCGCATGTTTGCCCTCAAATTTCCCAATAAAGGATTTGCCCGTCATTCGTTGCTCAGAAAAATGCTAAGTCGGCACGTTCCCGAAAACAGTTTTGAAGAATTAAAAAAACCACTTTTCGTAGCGATTGCCAATCTGAATACCGGAAAAACAGAGATTGTTTCAAAAGGTCCGCTGGCGGATGTGATAATCGCTTCTTCTTCAATTCCGGTGTTATATGAACCCATTCAGATTGGCGATTACTGGTATGCAGATGGGGGGTTATTGATGAATCTACCTGTTTCACCGTTAAGACCACATGCTAAATATGTGATCGGGGTCAATCTCATTCCTCGAATGAAAGTTGATTCAGAGGAGGTCAATTCAATCATTGGTGTGGCCGCCAGATCCTTTACGCTTGCAGCCATAAATACGATTGAGCCCGAACTGAAATATTGTGACAAGCTCATAGAACCGGTGCAAATAGCCCATTTCAGTAAGTTTAATTTTAAAAATATTAAAGAAATGTATGAGGTTGGTTATGAGGAAACCACTGGATTGATTCCGGGTATTTTGGAAGATTTGAAACGTTTAAAATAGTATCTGTAGATCGATAAGGAGTTAGTTCATGTACACAGCAAAATTCTGCGTATCGCTAATCTGCAAATCAATATCTTCCTTTAAGGTGGTCGCTAATGAAAAGCCAACATATTTGGCATAGATGGGAAAGGTCTTATGTTTTCGATCGACCAGGACCGCCACTTCAATTTTCTTTGGGATAATGTCAAGCAAAGGTTTGCATCCGTAAAATATCGTTCGTCCGGTATTGGCAACATCATCCACTACGATGATTGTTTTTCCTTTCAGCGAGCTGACTGGTGCATCTATTTCTATATCGGAAGTAATAGGAGATGCCGGGCTTAGTCTTATCGTTACCAGGATGAGTTCGATTTCGGTGATTTTTTTCAATTCTTTGATCAGTAACTTAGCAAAACCAGTCCCATTATTGTTAATTCCGGCCAGGACGATAGATTTCTCTTCAAAGTTATTTTCAAGAATCTCAATAGCTATTCGCTTGATTTTCTGTTTGATCTGGGAATGGTCTAATATTTTCATACTGTGGGAAGATTAACCGAATGGATTGCAAACCTGGGGTACATATGGTATAATGTTAGGCGAAAATAGGCAGAGATGGTGAAAATTACTAATCTTTGTTTGTCTATAAGTAATCTGACCAATGGCTATAAGTAGTATCTTTTTTACCATTCTTACACTGGCAGTTACCAGCAAAGCAGGTAAAGCGTATCATCGGATTTGGAAAAACATCCAACTAGGCAAGTCTGAGAAAATAGGAGGGGATGAAGGCCAGCGATGGAAGAATGTGGCCCTCGTGGCTTTTGGCCAGAAGAAGATGTTTAAGCGACTTGTACCGGCATTGATGCATTTCTTTATTTATGCTGCTTTTTTATTAACTCAGATAGAACTCATCGAGATTATTATTGATGGTTTTTTTGGGACACACCGATTTTTTGCCCAATATCTGGGCCAGCTTTATTCTTTTGCGATCAGTACAGTTGAATTATTATCCGCTTTAGCATTAGTGGCAACATTTGTTTTTCTGTTCAGACGAAATATCTTAAAGCTTGCTCGATTCTGGAAAGATGAAATGATTGGATGGCCCAGACTTGATGCCAATTTGATTCTGCTGGGAGAAATTATTTTGGTGGTGGCTATTCTGACCATGAATAGTGCTGATGCGATGTTGCAGCAAATAGATCCTTCGCATTATCCATCTACCGGAAATACACCTGTGAGCAGCTGGCTAGGCCCTTTATTGTTTTCAAATTTTTCAGCGGACTGGCTGATGTTTATTGAAAGAATCGGTTGGTGGGCGCATGTCCTGGTCGTGTATGGATTTATTATGTATTTACCCTACAGTAAGCATCTGCATATTTTTCTTGCCTTTCCCAATACTTGGTTTGCAAAAACAAAATCCAGAGGGGAGATGTCAAACATGCCGGAAATCACGCATGAAGTACGCTCCATGTTGGGACTGCCTTCTGATTATACCCCTGAAGAAGGAACAGACGGTATACCGGATTTTGGCGCCAATGATATTAAAGGGCTGTCATGGAAAAATATTTTAGATGCTTACACCTGTACCGAATGCGGACGATGTACTTCGGTATGTCCCGCCAATCAGACAGGTAAAAAATTATCGCCGCGTAAAGTGATGATGGATATCAGGGATCGGGTAGAGGAGGTCAGTGAAAAAATCGCTTCAGGTTCAACGCAATATTTGAGCAAGGAAGCCGGTAACAAAAATCAAATCTTGTCCATTTCCAATTTTGATGATGGGTTGTCGCTTTTTGATAAAATATCAGATGAGGAAATTTACGCCTGTACTACTTGCAATGCATGTGTAGAGGCTTGCCCGGTCCTGATTGACCCGCTGGAACCGATTTTGCAGATGAGACGCTACCAGGTGCTTATGGAATCAAAAGGACCTTCTGAATGGGTGCCGATGTTTAATGCGCTTGAAAGTAGTGGAGCAGTCTGGCAGGTGCCGGATGCCAGAAGTAAATGGACTGATCAATTAAAAGATGAATAAGCGCAGGGAGCTTTACAATCAATAGCAAGAATAACGATGGAAAATAGTAAGATCGATATCAAAACGATGAGTCAGCTCGCCGCCGAAGGGAGAAAGCCGGACTATTTATTTTGGGTAGGTTGTTCAGGTAGTTACGATCCCAGAGCACAGAAAATAAGTGTGGCACTCGTTAAATTGTTGAATGCGGCCGGTGTTGATTTTGCCATTCTCGGTGATGAAGAAGCATGCACAGGAGACCCTGCTCGCCGAGCCGGAAATGAATTTTTATTTCAAATGCTGGCACAACAAAATATAGGGACACTAAATCAGTATGGTGTCACCAGAATCGTGGCCTCCTGTCCACATTGTTTTAATACTTTGAAAAATGAATATCCTGATTTAGGCGGCCACTATGAAGTCATTCATCATACGCAACTCATCAAGCAGTTACTGGAGGATGGTAAAATAAAAGTAAAATATGGAACGGATAAACTGACCGTCACATATCACGACTCCTGTTATATGGGACGCGTCAACAATGTGTATGAGGTGCCGAGAGAAGTTTTGAATCTGGTCAATGTGGAGCTGAAGGAGATGAGCCGTTCGCGTTCTAACGGACTTTGTTGTGGGGCAGGTGGAGCACAGATGTTTAAGGAAGACGAACCCGGAGATAAACGAATAAATGTTGAGCGCGCGGAGGAGGCAGCGGCCACGGAAGCAAACGCTGTTGTCGCCAATTGTCCGTTTTGTATGACCATGTTGACCGATGGCTTACAGGCTACAAATAAGCGGGATGATATGATGGTGTATGATCTTTCAGAATTGGTATTGAACCGGATTGAGTTTTGATCTGTTTTAAAACCGGAAGGACACCAAGTCAGGTGAATATCCTATTATTTAAATAATACTTTAGAATGAGAAACCTCCTTGCCTTTCCGGATGAATCAAAGGTCTGGATTTATCAGGCAGACAGCCCTTTTGAAGATGGCGCAGTAGATGCCATCAATCAGGAGATAAATGATTTCTGCACACAATGGACAAGTCACAACCGGGACCTTAGATCATTAGGTGGTGTCATGCATGATTTGTTTGTCGTACTGGTCGTGGATGAGACCCAATCCACAGCCAGTGGCTGTTCAATCGATAAATCAGTGGCTTTCGTCAAATACCTGGAACAGAAATACAATCGAAAGCTGTTATTGAGGAATAATGTAGCCTGGTTGGATCGTGAGGAAAGTATTCATCTGATACCCCTGGACGATTTGAAGCTTGCTTTAGCCGAAGGAAAAATTGATATGGATACGCTTGTGTTTGATAATCTGGTGGCTACCCGAAAGGATTATTTGAAGCGATGGACAGTTCCATTAAGAGAGTCCTGGATGAAAAGATTTGTTTGATGACAAGCGGAAAAGAACTTGAAGAACTAATTCATTTTATGAAATTATAACAACATGTTTGGAAAAGTAAAACGGTGGCTGGGTATTGAAGGCGTTAAAGTTGAAATGCTTTTGCCTGAACATGTTATTGGAAAATCAGGGAGCATTGTTGGGCAATTGAAATTCGAATCGATGCACGAACAAACCGTTAAAAAGATAAAGATTGTGCTGACCGAAAAATTTATTCGCGGGCGATGGAAGCAACGACTGACGGACATTTATAAAATCGGTGAAATCGATCTGATCAAAGACATCGTAATACCGGCGCATGAACCGCTCGTAATTGATTTTGAACTGCCATTTACATTGATCAAGTCAGATATGGATGAGCTAAGCGATAAAAATTATGTGCTCAGGAAAATCGTCAATACCGCCAAAGCAATTAAGAATGTAAAATCTGAATTTTATATTGAAGCAGAAGCAGAAGTAGAAGGCACTGCCCTAAGCCCATTTGACAAGCAGCAAATAAATATTATAACGTAGTAATCATAGGATGGTTACTCAGGATTTTTCTCAGCATTTTCCAACAACATCTGTTTAAGCTCTTCTTCTGATCTGCCCAGATTATCTAATAAGAATTGAGCGGATTCGGTAAATTCATCATTCGGATAGCGCTCCAAAAATATTTTATAAATTTCTCCGGCTTCTTCATATTGATGAAGGTCATTGTCTAAGGTAAATGCTTTCAGAAATAAGGAGGTTGCAGCTCTTTTACTGGTAGGGTATTTGTCAATGATCCAATCATAAAGATTAATGGCTTTATCAACACTGCGCAGCGTACGTGCGGTCTCTGCTGCACGATGCAGGTATTCAGGGGCGTCCGGCAGATTGGGATTAGCCATGACAAGATCCTGGCATAATTCAACATAAAGCTCAGCACTGTATTCATCCAGCCTGAAAGTGGAATCATTGAACATGGTCAGTCCAATCTGTCTTACCAAAGAGTCAGCAGGAATATCTTTTACTCTAATTTTATCAGTATAAGCTGCAGTCCGGGCATCATCCGGAAATCTATTGGCAAATGATTTATAAAGTATTTCAGCGATTTCCGGCTGATTCATTTTCTCTGAGACTGTTATGTATTCTGCCATTAGATCTGCTTGGCCGGGTCGACCCGGATACTCCGTCAAATAAGTTCGATACCATATTCTGGTTTGTGCGGGGGGTAGATAGGTCCCTGAAATTCTGGCAGATTCCAGTAAGTACCTCGCAGACGTTGAATCTTTGAGTCCGTTCACAGTCACGTAATCCTGCATGGTATTGATGAGCGTCTGCGCCGTATTAATATCAGCCTTTTCCTCGAAACTCACCCGAGCTGATTCAACGGCTTGTTGCTCAGGGGTCATTGCTTTTTTGCAACCGAAAGAAAGTGTCAGGAGGAATAGGAAACTTATCGTTCTCATATCTTTTTTAAAATGCTGAAAGGTAAAGGTAATTTGCTTTCAATGAAATCATGTCATGTCCTTGCGGCTATTAGGAAACGATTAACGAGCCGGGTGCTCCATCCGGGAGGCGTTTATTTGTTTTTGAGGGCTGCTAATTTTTCAAAGATCCAGTTTTTACTCACAACGCCTTTAGTTGTTTCCAGTTCCTTAGTGAGTTTGTCAATTTGTTTTGTATCCCCTCCACTGATTCGAGATAGTTTTCGAACAATGGAAATCGTGTTCAGATAGTGTTTTCTTCTCGTGGCCGGGAGTTCTTTATTTCTATTGAGATATACTCTGAACGTATCAAGCAAAGAAAGCAAAGCTTCAATTTCATCTAACTCATAATAGCTAGCCATCAGGAGTGTTTTAGAGTTCAGATTATAGGTCATATCATCGTATTCCACCTGGCTTAGCTGACTGATCACTTTCTCATATTCTTTTTTGTAAAAATAGAGTTGGGCCAGATTGAAGGTGATCGCATTTTTTCGGTAACGAACATCCAAGTGGATGCTATACTCCTGAATAAAATTTTCTATCCAATCAAATTCATTCAGACGAAGACCTGCAGTCACAATATTTTTGAAAGACCAGGGGGAGATATTTCCTCTGACCAACAGAACACCATTTTCGAGTGATTTTATGTATAATTCAAACATCTCCCGCATATACTCCATCTGACCGGCATTGATTTTTTTAGTGCTGTAATTGAGCGCGGCATCGAGAATTTCTTTAGCTTCTGTTTCAGGGAAAAGATGTATGTGTTGGTCAATAAGGTTCCTTAAATGTTCGTAATGGGCTTTATTGTCAGGTTCTTTGTAGGTTAGCAGTATCTGGTAATACATGACGATGGGCGGTACATCAGAGTAATTATGACTTTCTACATGGTTGATGATTTCATCAATAAAAAGCATATTGTACTCCAGTGCTGCGACATGCTGGTGGTTTAATACAGTGCAGTAATACCTGAGCTTTTCTGCAAGGTAAAATCTATCCAGATTGAGCGCAATACTTTCAATGTTTGATTTGGCACTTCGCTCGAGTTGAACTCTGCTTAAGTCGTAGATACTTTGTTCAAGTTCATATTGGTAGTAATAGAAAGAAGCCGGTTTTAAATCCTGCTCTTCCACCAGACGCTGAGCGCTTTTCAGTGCGCTTGTCTGGAGCTTTTCCAGACTTCTGTCATAAATGGTTTCCAGCAGGTATTTGGCTTTATGAATTGGATTTGCCTCAAAAGCTTCCTGCGCATAGTAGTCCTCAACAGTTTTGAGCAGGTCGCTTTGCAATTTTCTGAACCTGGCGGCATTGAACGGGAGGTCAGAACCAAAGCACATGTCCCATAAGTGGTTTACATCGATAGGATCCTCAGCGGCATTTTTTAAATCATTTTTGATCCATTCAAAAAGTTTTTTGGTGGGCTCATTTCGGTTAAAAAAAGGGCTGTCTACAAAACGGTGCAACCGGTTTAGTTCATGTCCGTTAAGTTGGACAATTGCCTGGTAGAGTTTCCCTTCACGCATAATGACAAATATTATACATTTTTTTAGATTTTATAAAAAGCTGATAATCTGCTTGGAAAACATATCAATAAACAATATTTATTCAAAAAAAATTGGCTATTTTGAATTTTTGTTCCGTCATAACCTGTTGATAAGCAGCAATGTACAAATAACGAGGAAGATTTTGTGATAAATTTGCCCTAAAATGTGTTTTCAACGCACTGATCTTTGTATCTTGGCATGGTTAAATAACTGAGCACACATCTTACAGGATCCAAAAATGAAGAATCTGTTCCATATACAGACCCTTTTGGTAGTGATAATCTCACTTCTTGTCCTGCCTTTTGCACATAGTCAGTTGAGTGATCCGATTGTCGTAAATGTCAAAAATTCAGGATCCAGTTTTTCTGATCAGTTCCCAGCCTCTACGGACTATGCCTACAGCATTTTGGAGCAGACTAATGACGATTTAGGTCTCGCAAGTTTCCTTGAAGGAAATAATACATTGAAATTTATGTTTACCCCGGAGATCGGGGCAGTAGGATCTACAGATATAATCATCACGTATTATACTTTATCGGCACCTATGCATCCTATGACTAAGCATTACAGGATCAATGTGGCTGATGAGATAGTGATGGCAGGAAATGATCAGTTCGTTATGACGTATGGCGCTGTCGATTTTCCATTAGCAGTGCTAGGGAACGATTCTGCCACCAGTGGACCCCTTACTATTTCAACAGTTTCTGTCATTAACACAGGTACTGCAGAGATTTCTGCGGAGGGAGATTCCATCCTCTTTACACCTGAAGCAGATTTTATAGGCGATACATGGATTCAGTATATTGTTTGTGACACGCTGGGTAATTGTGCCAAGGCCAATGCGCATGTATTGGTGTGTGATCCCGACCAAAATACATTATGGTTTCACAAGTATTTGCTGAATAGAGAACCGTTAGAAATACTGACTCCGTTGAATGGGTATAACGTCACTAATAGTCCTGCCCATGGAACCCTTGATTCGGTGAATGCTTTTGTTTGGTTGTATACCCCGGATGAAGATTTTACCGGAGCAGATACCTTTATGCTTGAGTTAGCGCCAGGAAACACATTGGAATATTTGATTACTGTTTATGACAAAGCAATCAATGCCCAAGCGCGGGATGATATATTCTATGTCCGTCCAGGATTGAGTGTCAGTTTCAATGTAGAGAACAATGACCTGCTGAATTTTGATCTTGTCTCTTATACCAATCCGGCTAAAGGAACTTTGTCAGATTCCGGGGATGGTGCTTTTATGTATACGCCTAATAACGGCTACAAGGGAGTGGACAAGTTCACTTACACCACTTGTTTTCAGGATACGGTTTATTGTGAAACTGCCACCGTCTTAATTCATGTGACTGACCTTGAACCGGATAATGTTTTTAGTTATAAGCTTCAAACCTCTAAAGATCTTCCATTAATTATAGATTATCCAATTGTTTATAGTGACTTCTCCTACGTAATAAGCAGTGATCCGAACAATGGGATTTTAATGGATTATGCGGGGTTGCAAACCATAGAATTTGAATGTGATACCATAGAGCGATTCAATTTGTTAGTGTATGAACCGGAAGCAGGATTTGTCGGCCAGGATCATTTCGAATATTACTACTGTGTACAACCTACGAATGTTTGTTATCTGGTAAAAGCCGATATTGAAGTGATTGAAGAACCGGAAGCGGAATCCTGTCCTTGTATAGTAGATTGTGTTTGGCCGGGAGATGGTGACCAGGATGGAAGAGTGGACATGAATGATTTGCTGGTGACCGGATACCAACTTGGTGAGACAGGATTCGAAAGAGAATACGATGAATCATCCTTATGGTTTGGCCAACATGCAGAAGAATGGGAACTCTCTGACGGGTATGAAGGATCTCAGTATATTGATGGAAATGGCGATGGTGTGATTACAGCCCAGGATGTAGCATTGATTGATCAATATTACTACAAAACCCATGATGTCGTTGTAAGAGATGTGCAACAAAAGTTGCCCTATCAATTCTCGCTTATACCAGTTCAGTTTTCATTGGATTCAGGGGATGTTGTCATATTAGATGTTTCCTTTGGAAATAGTAATGTCCCTGTATTGGACATGATTGGTGCTAAGTTTTCAGTTAATGTGCCGGCCTGGATGTTGGATTCTAGCTCTGTAGAAGTCAATTTCCATCAGGACTCCTGGTTGGCAGAAGGATCTTCTTCGATATCGCTTGCCAAAGTGCCATGGGATGGTCGAATCGATGCAGGATTCTCTAAGGCAAATGGCAAGGGGGCAAGTGGTTTTGGAGTCATTGCTACAATCGTCTTTATTATTGAAGATGACCTGGAAGGATTCAAGAATGATGATGATATATTGTATATCCCAGTTTCTTTACAAGCGGGTGGTGCAATGGGAGAAAACGGTACCGGATATGATGTGGATGGGGATGAAGTAATCTTAACATACAACTTAAAGGGTAATTCCAAAAACGAATATAAATTGATGTTGTATCCAAATCCTGCTCAGGACCTGGTCAATATCTACCTCAATGGTAAAACAGCTATTGAAACGGTAACCGTTGTGGATCCACAAGGCCGAATCGTAGAAACCATTTCGGATATTAATCTCAAGCAATATCAGTTAGATGTCAATGCTCTTCCTGATGGGCTGTATTACATCCAGGTGAAACATTCACATGGCGTAATGACTCAATTATTATCGGTCATCAGATAATAGATTCAGACAAGTAATCCATTCTATTAAGGCTTAAGTTTTTGAAACCAATTCCATTACAACAATTGTAATAGAACATGCATCAGAATGACGTTTAGGTTTCCTGAATTAAAATATAATCAAAATTTTCAGGAAATCTTATAGCTTGTTTTGATTGACAATCTCCAGAATTTCGTCGCGATAATTCTTTCCAATAGGGAGCTGCTTGATCTGACCTTTTTCCATCACATCGACGGATGTGCCATCAACGGCTTTGATCTTGTCAATAGAAACAATATAGGACCGATGAATTCTTTTGAACTTATCAACCGGTAGCTTTTCTTCAAGGCTTTTCATGGTTTGAAGGGTCACTACTCGGCCTTGTTCCAATCGGATGATGACATAGTCTTTTAATCCTTCGATATACAGGATCTCATCATATTTGATTTTCACGAGTTTTTTATCGGCTTTGACAAAGAAAAACTCTTTTCCATCTCCTTCATGTGGTTCATGATCACTCTCTTCTTCCCGTTTTCTAAGCTCGAATTGTTCCAGCGCTTTATTGACAGCTTTCATGAATCGATTGATAGAAATGGGTTTTAGCAGATAATCAATGGCATTCAATTCAAAACCTTCCAGTGCATAATTGCTATAAGCTGTTGTGAAAATGAAAAGAGGGGGATGCTGCAATGTCTTAATAAAATCTACACCAGAGACTTGCGGCATTTGAATGTCCAGAAAAATAAGATCAATAGCATGCGCTCTTAAAAGTTCGTTTGCTTCCAGGGCATTAGAGCACTTAGCGACAAGATTCAACTGGGGTATTTGCCCAATGTAAGTCTCCAATACATCTAAGGCTAAGGGTTCGTCGTCAATGATTAATGTATTCATCATGATATATTCAATTAAATGGTGTGCAAAATAAATTTTGTTTCCTTAAAAAAGTTATTCAAATAGATAATTTGTAGGCAAGATTACATGCCTGTTACTTTTTTCATCGCCAAAAAAGTAACCAAAAAGTCTAGTGATCCAAAAAACTCGCTTTTAGATAAATTCATTCTCTTAAGATATCGGTTTGCTTTCACGCTAAGTAGTTTTTCACGTGTGCCCCTTTTTGGCTTTTTGGCCAAAAAGGGGCCATCCAAGCGCTCAAACAGTTTTGGATCACGGCGTTTGTGGAAAATGATTTTCATTACAATTCTTCATCATTTATTTTACATTAAGGTCTGTTGACCAAGGCATATATTGATGTTATATTATTAAATAGAGTATTTTTTGAATTTCCGGTCACATAAGGTTGTTTTAAGTTGTTAAAGCTAAAGAAAGTTCTACAATATGTTCCGTGTCATTTTCGGTAATATCCAATTTGAATTGCTCCGGGTATAATAAGTTAAGTCTGCGCTGCACATTGACCAATCCGATCCCACCACTTTTCATTTCTAATGGGGGATTGGTGGGCATAGCGGACGGTTTGCTATTGACAATTCTTAGCAGGAGTTTATTTTCAAATACTTTCATATTAACATGTACATAGCCTTCATTGATCTGATGATTCAGGCCATGTTTGAAGCTATTTTCCAGAAATGGAATAAACAATAATGGGGCGATTGTTTGCTCAGTGATATTGCCTTCAATTTTCAACTTGATATCGGGACGTCCGGATTGTCTGAGGGTCTCCATCTCAAGATAATTTTCGATATAATTGACTTCCTTCTGAAGGGGTACTCTCCGTTCATTACTTTCATAAAGCATATATCGCATCATTTCGGAAAGCTTGATAACGATTTCGGGAGCTTTATCAGACTTCATCAAAGTCAGCGCATAAAGACTATTTAAGGTGTTAAAGAGGAAGTGCGGGTTGATTTGGGATTTTAAAAACTTTATCTCGGATTGCATCCGCCTGGTTTCTAAATCTTTTCGGTCTCTTTGGTGTTTTTGCCAATCGGATATGATTTTTAAGATCGTTGAGCCACCTGCGATCAGAAACAATAACAGAAAGATGGTATGTTGATTCATGACCAGCATTTCCCTGGGCTCTGCATCCTCATACGTGATATAAAGCAACAGGACTTTGATCGGCGTAAAAATGGCCACCATGGCCAACAGAAGCATGACGTAGGTCATGAAATTCTTCTGATTTAAAAATTTGGGAATCAGGTATCCCAGATTAATATAGACCACCAGCATATAAAATACGATGTTGATCAGCATACGAACCAATTCAACAATCGTCAATTGATCATCTTGTCCGATCATCAGCATCATCAGGAAAACCAGAATCCAGAAGATCCCATGGATGACCCAGGGCTTCTGGGCTAATTGAATAAGGCGGAAAAAATGATTTCGATTCAACATTCTGGCCATATTACAAATGTAGCCACCTAATTGGCTATTTACTGAATTAATAGATTAAAGGCTAAACCCATAGATGAAAGTATGCGGTTTTGACGCCAAATGGAGTTGTTTTAACGGATAGCATGCTTTTCTCTTTAAATCCATTTAAAGATGCCATATGGCCCTGGAATTTTTCCCTGCTCTTTTATTAGAAATGATTCCCACACTCAACCTTTAGAAGGAGAAATTGTTTTTGAATGATTGGGCGTTGGGCTGATGAAAGGGACCAAAATCCATTGGATTTTTTTTCCATTTTGGAGACTAAAATTTTATCTTACCTCGTATTCGACGATAACTATGAAGAAGTACCATAAAGTAGAAACCTATGATGATCAGCCGATTGGGGAAATCAAGACGTTATACACTAAAATGTTGGAGCAGATTGGTGAGGATCCGTTGCGGGAAGGGTTGGCAAAAACCCCTGAAAGGGCTGCAAAGGCGATTCAGTATTTAACCCATGGGTATGATCTGGATCCTGCCAAGGTATTACGTTCTGCCATGTTTGCAGAAGAATACAGTGAGATGGTGATCGTCAAGGACATCGAGGTGTTTTCATTATGCGAGCACCATATATTGCCTTTTTTCGGTAAAGCGCATGTGGCCTATATTCCAAATGGGCATATCGTCGGCCTGAGTAAAATTCCGAGAGTGGTAGACATTTTTGCAAGAAGACTTCAGGTGCAGGAACGATTAACACATGAAATTCTTAAATGTATAGATGAAACACTCAAACCATTAGGATGTGCCATTGTGATCGAAGCAGCGCATATGTGTATGATGATGCGAGGGGTACAAAAACAAAACTCTAAGACCACCACATCGGCATTTACAGGGCAGTTTACCAAAGTAGAGACACGAAACGAATTTTTGCAATTAATATCATCAGACCTTAGTTAATGGAAAGTAAGAGAGCATTTTTATTCCCCGGTCAGGGATCCCAGTTGAGCGGCATGGGCGCATCCTTATATGATCAAACTCCTGAGATCAGATATCTGTTTGATCAGGCTGACGAAATTTTAGGCTTTGGTCTGAAGGATTTAATGTTTCATGGAGAAGAGAGAGATCTTAAACGAACTGAAATTACCCAGCCGGCAGTATTTGTCTATAGCTATGCAACCTACATGTCCAAAAATGAGGGACTGCCGGATGCCGTCGCGGGACACTCGCTTGGCGAACTTACTGCCCTGGTCGCAGCGAAAGCACTGGATTTTGAAGCAGGGTTGAAGCTTGTATCTGCACGCGCCAATGCCATGCAAGCGGCGTGTGAGATGACAGCCAGCACCATGGCTGCCATCCTTGGACTTGATGATAAAGTCGTCCATCAGATTTGTCAGAATACACCAGGCATTGTGGTAGCTGCTAATTATAACTGTCCCGGCCAGGTGGTCATCTCCGGTGAAATTGTAGCTGTGGAACTGGCCATGGAGGCTTGTAAAAAAGAAGGAGCAAAGCGTGCCATTATGCTACCGGTAGGAGGGGCTTTCCATTCCCCATTGATGTCCCCGGCAAAGGATATGTTTGCCGAAGCGATTGCGCATACCGTTTTTCATACGCCGATGTGTGAAGTGTATCAGAATGTTGATGCGCATCCCACCACGACACCGGAAACGATCAAGCACAAATTACTTCATCAACTTACTTCTTCCGTACTTTGGACAAGCACCATTGAAACTATGAAAGAGAATGGCATTTCTACCTATCTCGAATTTGGCAGCAAGGTATTGGGTGGATTTGTAAGAAAGATTGACAGAGAAGCTGCCGTCACTTCATTTGAATAAATGATAAAGCATAAAGTTCATACGGGAAGTTTGCTCGTTGCAGAGCCATTTATGGAGGAATCTAATTTTCGCAGATCCGTCATTTTGATTACAGATCATACACGGGAAGAGGGTACAGTTGGGTTTATCATTAATAAACCTTTGAAAATTAAGATTTCTGAACTCATGGAAGATTTTCCTGAATTTGATTCAGTAGCTTATTACGGTGGTCCTGTGTCCACGAATACAATTCATTATATGCATAATGTCGGACCACTTTTAGAGGGAAGTACGGAAATATCCAGTGGCGTATTTTGGGGTGGAGACTTTGAGAAATTAAAATTTTTAATTTCTCAGGAGTTAATTAAACCAGATAATATCCGATTTTATATTGGTTATGCCGGATGGTCAGCCGGTCAGCTTATGCAGGAGCTCGAAGCCAGTTCATGGATTACCTCCTATATGCATGCGAATTATCTCTTTAAGTCCAAGCCGACTAAGTTATGGAGACAGGTGATGTACCATAAAGGCAATGTTTTTAGTGTATTATCTCAATTGCCCGAGCATCAATGTCTTAATTAGGGTTAGTTTTTACTGACTGCCTGTAGTTCTGCGGAAATAACCAAAAGTTCCGTGACGTCTTGACATTACCATTATATATCATATCATTCCCTACATTTGCGCCCGTTATGCTTTTAGTGAAGGACATTACCTTGAAATTTGGAGACCGGACATTGTTGGATCGTGTTTCGTTTGCAGTACGCATGGGCGAGAAAGTTGGTCTGATCGGTCGCAATGGTACAGGAAAATCTACCTTGTTGAAGATCATTGCCGGGATGGCAGAAGCCGATTCCGGTGTGGTTGACCGCCCGCCGAGCATGGCCTATCTGAAGCAGGAGATCAGTATTGATCCGGCCCTGACGGTAATGGAAGCTGCTTATACAGCTTTTGACAGGGTACAACTCATCAATGACGAACTGGAACTCATCACAAAAGAGCTAGAACATTGTACGAATGATGATCGTATCATGGATCTCAGTCAACGTCTCAGTGAGCTATACGGAGATCTTGATCATCTGGGTGCGGCGACGATTGAAGGGGATATTCAAAAGGTGTTAAAGGGATTAGGTTTTGATGATGAAACTTTTCAAAAACCTGTTGGCCAGCTTTCCGGCGGATGGCAAATGAGAGTAGAATTGGCGAAGTTATTATTGGGTCGACCTGATTATCTTTTACTGGATGAGCCTACCAATCACCTGGATATGCCTTCCATTATTTGGTTAGAAAAATTTCTCAAAGCTTCTGAAGCTGGAATTCTTTTGGTATCGCATGACAAACGATTTTTGGATGAGTTGACCAATCGAACCATTGAGATATCTCTAGGCCGGTTATATGATATGCCATTACCGTATTCAAAGTTCAAAGAAGAGCGGCAAAAATTAAAGGAGATTCAGCAGGCATCTGCGATGAACCAACAAAAGAATATAGAGCGTACTGAAAAATTGATTGACCGGTTCCGGGCCAAAGCTTCAAAAGCAAGTATGGCCAAATCATTGGAAAAGCAATTGGAGAAGGTAGAGATTATTGAAGTCGATGAAGATGATGAGGCCGTGATGAAAGTTCGATTTCCTGTTTTAGACAGATCGCCCAGGACCATGGTCCATACCGTTGACCTATCAAAATCCTACGGCCAAAAGGAAGTTTTAAAGGGAGTTGATTTTGATATAGAACGCAATGAAAAAATAGCATTTGTTGGTCAAAACGGTCAGGGTAAATCCACACTGGCTAAAATGATCGGGAATATAATACCTGCCAGTGCAGGACTGCTGGAGGTCAATGAGAAGGTAATGATCGGATATTATGCCCAGGATCAGACCGAACTATTTGACAGGAACAAAACGGTATTGCAGACCATTGAAGAATTAGCTTCCCCTGAAGTAAGACCGCGCGTTAGAGGAATTCTGGGTGCTTTTATGTTTAGTGGAGAGGATTCAGGAAAGAAAGTATCCGTTTTGTCAGGGGGTGAAAGAGCAAGACTGGCTCTGGCCTGCATGATTCTATCGCATACAAATTTGCTCATTATGGATGAGCCCACACACCACCTTGATATTCAGGCCAAGCAAAGGTTAAAGGATTCGCTGATGGAATATCCTGGGGCATTGATTATTATTTCTCACGACCGGGACTTTCTGACCGGATTGACTTCGAAGACGGTCGAGTTTGCTGAAGGTAGAATCAAAGAATATATTGGTGATATTGATGAGATGCTGAGCAAGAAAGGGATCGAAACACTTGATGCCTTATCATTGGCAGTACTTCAGAAGGAAAAAGCGGATCAGGGAAAAAAAGAAAAAACGAATGCCAATTATAACTCTCCTAATAATGATGCTGCTTTAACGAAGGAATTAAAAAACCTTCAGCGGCGATTTAATCTGGTGGAAAAGGATATCAGTTTGTGTGAAGCGTATATCAAGGATAAGGAAATCCTGCTGGGGGATCCTGAATTCTATCAAACAGCGGGTTTTCAAAAAGAGGTTGACGCGTATGAAGCCAGAAAACTTGAATTGGAAAAGCTGATGGTAGAGTGGGAAGATCTTGCAGATAAGCTTGCCTAAGGCAAGTTGCTACGATTGCGGACAGAATAAATTGTCTGATCCTGAATCGGTAAAAAGTCGAACGACAACGGGCATAATCTGATGGTTGGGCAAAAAAAAATGCCGGTGTCACCCTTTGACGACCCCGGCAAGTCTCACCCCTTTATAATCTTCAGGCAGTAATCCCCTTGATGGCTTTCCTGCTTTTATTTCTTGTTGTTATAAATTGCTGTTGTTTTTAATTACGATGTAAAGGTGCGGCAATATTTTATTTCAAACATGAGCATAAACACCCAATTTTTAATTCAGGGTTTACCCCTACTGAATGGCTACCTGTTGCTGAAAAGTATCCTGACCATCTTTTATTTTCAATAGATAGATGCCTGTTTTCATTTGAGGTAGTTTTACCTCAATACCGCGGGTATTAGCAGTAATGACCTGGAGGTTGTACTTCAGATTCCTGCTAAGGCGATCATGGAGGATGACCACAACCTCTTTGGCAGGTAAAGGCCGAGCGAAATTGATCCAAAGGGATCGAGAATGGTTGGTTAGGTGCAGGGAAGATTCCCCAGAAACTGTTGTAGGTTGCATGGACGATAATTCTATGCTTAAATATCAGGGCAAAAGGATATACGATACCACATGGTAAACCCTGAAAAAAACCTTTTTTTTAGCTAAATACAGCTTTATAATGCCTTTAATTCTTCTTCCTCTGCCTTTTTGAGTTTTAATTCCTCCTGTTGTTTGCGAAGAAGGAAAGAGTAAATCTCATGCTGCGATCGAATGACCAGGTTTGAATCGTTTTGAATAAACTTGTTGATCCGATTGTATTGCAAAGATCTTGATTTTATATTATCACTTTGCTGGATGGACAATTCCTCCTTTATTTCAGCAATTAGTTTTTTGTCATAGATTGGAAAAGCAGTCTCAATCCTGAAGGATAAATTTCGTTCCATCCAATCGGCCGATGACAGATAAACCTTCTCTTTGCCTTTGTGATGAAAGATAAAGATCCGACTGTGTTCAAGGAATCGATCCACAATACTAAATGCCTTTATGTTTTCGCTAAGCCCTTTCTTTCCGGACACTAAAGAGCACAAGCCTCTGATATTTAAATCGATTTGAACCCCTGCCTGACTGGCTTCATACAACTTTTCAATCATATCCTCGTCCTGCAGGCTGTTTACTTTGAGTGTTATTTTGGCTGGACGACCTGCCTTAGCCTCATTTATTTCAAAATCAATAAAATGAATGAGTTTTTTGCGCAGATTGAATTGTCCTACGAGCAAATGCTTGAATTCTTCGTTAGGAAGTTTTACTGTTTCCAGAAAGGAAAATATTCTGGCAACTTCTGATGTTAACCGTGGGTCTGAAGTAAACAATCCGTGATCACTGTAAATTCGCGCAGTGATTTCATGAAAGTTTCCCGTACTGAGATAGGTGTACAATTGGGGTCCGTCAGCTTCAATTCTTCGAACCAGAGCAAGTTTGCTGTGGACTTTTAAGCCCGGAAAACTATATCTGACGACTATACCGGCTTGCTCAAGTTGTTCACCCCATCGAAGATTTGCTTCTTCATCAAATCGTGCCTTGACTTCAATGAAAGCATACACCTGTTTACCAGATTTTACTGCATTGATTAAGGCTTCCATGATACGGCTGTTAGGCGCAACTCTGTATTGGATAATCTTTATATGTGTTACATTCGGGTCTTTGGCGGCATGTTCAAAAAATTCAACGACCGGCTCATATTTATGATAGGGAAGGTAGATCAGGTGGTCTCTTTTTTTGATTGGATCGAAGATGGATGGCGTATTGTGTAATGGTGGATAATCCAAGGGAGGTAAGGCAATATCTTTGAGGTGATCCATGCCAAAATCCGGAAACTTGAAAAAATCAGAATTATTATGGTAACGACCTTCCGGTATTAAGTCCAGTTTTTCAACCTCCAGCACTTCCATCAGATATTCAAGAAAATGGGTGGGAATAGTTTTGTCATAAACAAGCCTGGAAGCCGGACCCACATCTCTTTTTAAAAGACTTTTTTTAATCTTATTAATTAAATCCCCCTGATATTCATCATCGATATAGAGCTCTGCATCTCTCGTAAGTTTGATGGAATATGTATTGATGATTTGAAAGCCGGGAAATAATGACCTGACACTTAAACGTACAATATCATCAAGAATAATTATGTCATGGCCATGTCCTTTGGAAGGTAATTCAATAAAGCGAGGCAGGTCATCAGATGGTATTTTAATAATGGCATATTGATCTTCGCCCGAAGATACATCTTTGTCCTTCATCAGAATCGCCAGATAGAGCGCCCGATTGTTTAGAAATGGTCGCACTTTGTCCTTAACCAGAAGTACCGGTTGAACATGCGGAAGCAAATATTCCTGACTATACGTTTCGACAAACTCTTGTTGTTCGGGCGATAAATTTTCCCTTCTTAATAAGTGGATGTCTTGTTTTTTTAAATCCGGAATGATTTGGTTTTGGAAAATATCTTCAAACTCAATAGCGTGTTGACTCACGATATTTTGAATATGGAGTAATATAGCTTTCGGATCGTAATCCAATTGTTTTTGCGTCTTTTTGCCAAGTTTAAGCAGGTTCCTGTGGTTGGCAACGCGGACTCTGAAAAATTCATCCAGGTTGCTGCTGTAGATAGCTAGAAACTTAACCCGCTCCATCAGCGGAACATTTGGATCCATCGCTTCCTGCAGGACTCTATAATTAAAGCTGAGCCAGCTAATATCCCGATTAATATATCTGTCGTCCTTATATAAGGTATCCTTTGCCATGATATCTATACTACCTATGCGGGCAAAAAGCCAATTGCCTCTCCAAATAAAACAAATTCAATCTGAACTATATTATACACCTTCGGAAAATGATGATTTGCCCCGAATCATTTTACACAAATTTTGCATTCAGCCGATTCGTTGTTTTCTGGTAATCTGCAGCAAAGATTGCTCCAATACTTTTACAAACAGGTATTTATAATACCTTATTTGATGGATGAATGGAGAAATGAATAATTGGTGGCTTATCTTTGGTTTTAAGTATTTCACCTGTTTTACTATCATACGATGCCATGAATAGAAAGAAGATTGCTGCCGCTAATTGGAAAATGAATTTGAGCCAGGATGAGGGAGATCAACTCATACAGGATATTATAGCCGGAATTCCGGGAAACCTTGCATGTGAGGTGGTCATAGCTCCTCCAGCTATCTATTTAACTCAAATGATCAAACAATTGGAAGGAACCGATCTGCAGCCGGCTGCTCAGAATTGCCATCCGGAGGTCTCCGGAGCATTTACCGGGGAGATTTCTGCAGCGATGTTTAGCCGTATCGGCGTGAAATACTGTTTGGTAGGTCATTCCGAGCGCAGACAGCTATTTGATGAATCAAATCAGTTCATCAGGGAAAAAGTGGATGCTATTCTTGAGAATCAAATGATTCCTGTGTTTTGTTGCGGTGAATCGCTGGCACTGCGACAACGAAATGAACAAAATGACTTTGTGCGACTTCAATTAGAGGAGAGTTTATTTCATCTTGAGGAAGAGCAAATTAGAAAAGTAGTCGTCGCTTATGAGCCAATTTGGGCGATAGGTACCGGAGTAACTGCTTCCCCTGAACAAGCTCAGGAAATGCATGCTTTTATTCGGCTAATGCTGACTGGTCGGTATGGGCAAACCACGAGTGATACCATTCGAATTCTATATGGAGGAAGTATCAAATCTGACAATGCCTCCATTTTGTTCTCCCAGCCGGATGTGGATGGAGGGCTTGTAGGAGGGGCGTCTTTAAATGCTTCCAGTTTTCTTTCTATTATCGAGGCTGCCAATACGTAAAAAAACAGATCAATCAGGCTTTAAATATTTGTTTTTTTATTATGAACTGTTTATATTTATGTTCTAAGTTTGATAAGGCTCAAATGAGGTGAAGATAATAATGTCTGTTTTGCATGATTCTGCTCATTTGGCAGATTAGCAAATCAGTCAACGGGGTGGCCTAGTGGTCATTAACCCATTACCGGCAGACATAGTTTGTTGTATTAAGCCGGTCACGTGCTTTGACATCAACCGTTAAGTTTTCAACCGAAAACAGACCAACCAACATGAGATGATAAGGCACGATTAAAAAAGGGATCCGCATAGTCATCAGATGATGTGGATCCCTTCCTTTTTTCGCTTTCCGGATTTAATCGATCACTAAAATTTTTGACCAGATCGATGCGCCATCAGCAAGTTTTATTTTCAGAAAATAAATACCTTCTGTCAGCTGTCCAGGCAAAGGCGCTGAAATCGTCTGACCTGCTTCCAGTGGAAGGTCAATCGGAGAACTTAGTTTCCTCCCTGATGTGGCAATCCAATCCATTGAGCGTAACTGTAGGTTAGTAGTTCCCGAATTGTACAACTGAACTTTATCATTAGAAGAAATCAAGGTAGGCCAGATTTTCAAGCGACTATCAATCGCAGACAGGTCCACTGATCCGGAGATCATTGGGACCTCGAATTCAAATTCCTGTGTGCAACCAAGGCCATCTGTAACGGTCAGTTGATATATCCCATGCATTATATTAAACAGACTTTCTGTGGTTTGACCGGAACTCCATAAATAAGTCAGGGGAGAAGTACCGCCGATTATTTCAACCAGTATGGCTCCATTTCCGGAACCATTGTCACCCATAATTGACAAGTCATTCACAAATATTTGAGGTAAGACACTCAGGTTGAGTATTGTTTCTTCAAAGCAACCGGGTCTTATTTCAACGACATTGGAATATGATCCTGCTTCATAGACGGGTGTGCCTTCAAAATCAAGGGTATCACCATGGCAAATGGTTTGGGCGATGCTCATGGAAAATGTATCCATGACAAGAAGATGCAAGTCAATAAAGTTCGGGCAATTTTCCATGCCAATATACTCAATGAGTGTATCAATAGTCTTTGTATAGGGTTGGTCTAAAATAAATAAGGTGTCTCCGTTGCAAATTATTTCGTCAACGGTTTCTGTAAGTATTGGTGCAACACCCAGATTCAGATTAACTATACTATCGCAATTGTTTGATCCAGCATTTTCCAATACTATGGTATAGGTGCCCGGGTCAGAAAATAGGTCATCCCCAATTAAAATTGATTCACCCTCGCAGATCGTTGTATCCAGTTGCATACTGGAGACCGGTTTTATCGTCACATTGACGGAGCCCGTACCGAACCCTGAGCAATTAGCATCCTGAAGTGTTCCGATTCGGAAGGTGCCACTAAAGACCGGATCAATATTGATGGTTAATAAAGTAGATTCGCTTAATACATTCGCAAAAAGCTGATTGTCTTTAAAGAGTCCAATGGCAAATGGCGGTGTTCCAGTGCTTTCGAAGTTAAGCGTGACAGTAGAGCCACTGCATACTATATTCGGACCAGAGACCGATAACCTTGAGGTTGGTTTTGGATAAACAGTCACTTCAAAATCTTTGTAACTGGTTTCGCAATCCTGCGTTTGGGCTTTGATGCTATATCGGACAGTAAGCGGAATGGCCGTTTCATTAATCAGGTTTTGATAAAACTGTGGTAATTGGTTGCCGGCAGCAGCCCCCATAATAAAAGGATCCGGATCTGCTGTCCAGGTATAGGTGACAGGAGGAAAGAGATTTGTTTCCGGTTTGAAATCAATCGTATCGCCACTGCAAATCGAAAAGTTTTGAATCTGTTGTATGGAAGGATTAATGCAGCAAACCATATTTGCTTCAAATACTTCCTTTTGATCATAGCCACAACCCAGATTAGTATTTACGCCGATTTCTCCGTCTGCAAAAGTCTTCATGGTGATGGTGCAATCTAAATTGGCATCACATTCATCTACAACGGTCAATGTAAAGCATACCTTCCAGGAGTCTGAATTGTTGAGGCAATTATCGATGTCTCCCGTAGTCTGATCAGGTTCATCTGCAGGTGGTGGATCAGTGGTGTTTGTAAAGTACCAACCGGGAGGTAATCCTTGCCCACCCTCATATCCACTTACGGGATTAAAAGTGTTGTAGTGCACTTCACCCAGTCTGTGCCATGCCCATTCACCTTCAGTCGCCGGCGTGAGCATCGTATCAATTTGAATGGGTTTTCCATATTGGTCAAAGGATGAAGCGTCCCATCCGGGACCGAACGTGGGAATAACACCTTGAAATCCATTGCATTCAAGCTTGTCCCAATCTGTAAGTTCATAACAAATCTGAACTTCTTCACCCGGTTTAAATGGCCCTACATAATTGCTTCCCATCGAGGTTGATGTTACATAAATTTGATCATTCTTATTGCAAAAATCAACATCAATAGAGGTGGCACAAAATTCATACTGTCCAATATTTCCTTCCAGATCAGAAATGGCTACGACATAAGTTCTGTTTGGTTGTATTTCAACGAAATTCATCACCACGTGACCATCTTCTCCTGACGCACAAGCTACGGTCTGAAAGGAGGTACAATTAACGGATCGGAGGAGCGCAATCTGAGGTTGATTGAATTCATCGGAGCTAACACTTATGGTAAGCAGGTCTGCGGTAGTGTCTGTAGTGATATAAAAGTAAGAGGTCGCATTCACAAAATCAGGACATTCATTATTGTTTAATGTTGGACCGGGGCCATAACCTGCATTGCATCCTTCAACGCAAATTAAAGAGTTATCTGCCGGAGGGTAGATGTGATTGTTCGTAGTCGTATCCTGAAGGCATATATACGTTGATGAGCAAGTATCAGGATATGGATTTAAAGCATAATACCATGTATTCAATTGTGAAAGGCTATTAAAGGGCACATTTTTATCTTTAGACAGTGTGCTGGAATAGAAATGAAATACACTATCCACGCTAATTACTTTTGCAGCAAAGTCATTTAAAGATCCCCCGTAATTCATTTGTGAAACTATATCACCATCCAGGTTGGTGATAAAAGACCAGGCATCACCAAATCCTTTATTGCCTGTAAGATCAATATCACTACTGGTTGAATTTGCAGTAATGACAATTTGATTTTCGTTGGCGAATTCGAATTTAGCGTCATAATCATTCCCACTTCCTCCGTAATGATAGATGCCTTTTGAGGTGCCATCTTCGCCATTTAATTTTAATATCCATAAATCATTTATTCCATAATTACTATTGAAATCACCATCATCGGAAGAAGAATGTGCGATTACATATACATCGCCATTTGGATGTACAATGATATCACTGGCCTTATCATCATTGGATCCTCCAAAAGTTTGCTGCCAGACCATCTGGCCTGATTGGTCAAGTTTTATAATCCAGAGATCTGTACCCCCGGCATTCATAGAAAGACCAGGGAGGTTTGAATCACTTGTTGCCGCTATGTAGGTGTATCCATTAATATCTCCGGTAATGGCATTTGGAATATCTATACCGGTGCCTCCCAATAAAGCAGACCATTGGTTATTCAGTGTAGGATTTACATGGACTACCCAAACATCAAGGATCCCATTATTCTGAGCACCATACAAAATCGGTGAGCTTGCGGAAAGGGTCATGGTGATTTCCCCGCTTATGTGTCTGAAAGCATCGACAGCTGTCTCTGCAATGGTCCCTCCAAATATTTGACCATCAATAATGCTTCCGTTTGAATTGGTTCGCATCAGCCATCCACCGGTATTTCCTAACAAGGTGCCAAACAACCCTTGGGAGTTTCTTGTGGTTCCAAAAGCAAGCGTGCCTCCATCAGGGTGGGGAAGTACCACTTCAAGGTCATCGTCACTAAGTCCGCCAAAAGTCTTATTCCATATCGGACTTCCATCTAACCCCATTTTCATGATCCAAAAATCACTTGCACCTGCATTTTCAGGTATATCACCATCATTGGAAAAAGTTCTGGCGCCAAGAAATAAGGCCGTTTTCGTGGAATTCACTTTGATGTCTTTCGCTTCATCGCTTGAATTGCCTCCAAATACCCTGCTGGCTTCGAGATTTGTCTGAGCCATGCTTAAGGTTGCCACAAATAGGAATAAGGTAAATATGTAAATTCTGTGCATTGGTATATTGTTGATAGATAAGACTTTGGGAGTGAAAATACAGATTATTGGGGAAAGTGGCAAAATTCTTTTCTCCTTTAGCAAATATTAGACGATCCAAAATGTTCATAAGCCTATTTATCAGGACAAAGGAACCTCAGGTTTTATACTATTCAAGCCTGATTGAAGGGTCAAATGCACTTCAACCAGGTAGTAGAATTCAAGCTAAATGCCTGGTTAAGTTACATCAAATCCTGCTGTATTGGATTGATTTGTCCAACAAAATATTGAGGATATTTTAGCTCGTCCGGCTGAGACCGGATGGGCTTACTGCGGAGGAAAAGATGCGCTTGAATGAATACAAAAAAGGGTCACCATCTGCCTGAGGCGGATCATGACCCTTAAAAGTGGTCGGGAAGACTGGATTCGAACCAGCGACCCCACGCCCCCCAGACGTGTACTCTACCGAGCTGAGCTACATCCCGAAATCAAAAAAACCAAATAAGTCAGGTTGTGGGTGATAGCAGGCTCGAACTGCTGACCTCTGCCCTGTCAAGGCAGCGCTCTGAACCAACTGAGCTAATCACCCGAAATAGGGGATACAAATGTACATATTTTCATTTCTTTTTGGCACTTGTGAGCTGAAATCAAGTGTTTCTCCTCTGAAATCCCGGGTTTTGCAAGCACTGCAAAAACTTTCAAATAATCCGGCATCTTTCAAATCTGACGATAGTAAGCTATAGGGTTTATTGGAAAAGCCGGAAGCGCATTGATGACATAAAAATCGTTCCTGCAAATGATGTACTTACCTTATTTTGAACCATAAGTTGATGTCCTCTAAAAGGCCCATACATATGGATTTGCGTCAAAATGGATTATACAGGGGGCGCGATTGAAATATAGTATTACATCTTATGATCTTGAACGAATCGTTACATTTGATAACTAAGTAACGCCTGATAAAACATGGGTTCCGGTTTCGAGACATTTTCCCAACAACACTTTTCAGTACTACTGGTGATTACGTTGGCTGCCATTTCCTTAATCAAAATTGGACAAAAGTATGGAGAACCGAGAAGGACTGATATTGGCCTTGGATTGGCTGGTATGACCTGTGCTACGGTAATTCTCGACACCATTGTTAAGTTAATGTTTGGGACTTACGATTATCTCGTCGATTTGCCATTTTTTCTTTGTGATATAGTGGCCATTATGTTGCCATTCATCATTGCATTTAAAAAAAGGAAATGGATAGGGATATTATATTTTTGGGCGTTGGCAGGTACTTTTCAGGCGATCCTTACCCCTGATTTATCGGAAGGTTTTCCCTCTTTTCATTTTTTCAGATATTTCATAGGGCATGCAGGTATTATTATAACCATCATTTACGTTGTTGTGATAGATCGGATACGAATCAATTGGCAGGATTTTTTTCATGCGATTATCTATGCGCAGGTTTATTTATTAATTGTCCATATCATCAATCATTTGTTGCATAGTAATTATAGTTATACCATGCAAAAGCCACCCGGAGCCTCCATCCTTGACTTGTTTGGGCCATGGCCATGGTACATACTTTTCGGGGAGTTTATGATGATATTTCTTTTTCTCCTGCTTATGATTCCATTTATTGGCAAATCAAAAACATCGGATAGTAAATTTCAATAAAATCAACAGTAGAAATGATGTGTTATATTGGCCTGAAGGTGTGATATTTGTAGTTCAGTCCTATGTCAAGTCTTATGAAAGCTAAAAAGATAATTGTTTTCCCCGGGTCATTTGATCCGATCACCACCGGGCATGTTGATCTAGTCCGTCGTGCATTGCCTTTATTTGATGAAGTGATTATTGCCATTGGGATTAATTCGCAGAAGCAAACCCTTTTTACGCTGGAAGAACGTAAGTCCTGGATTGAAAATGTTTTTCAAGCTGAAGACAGGATACGGGTGGATGTTTTTGAGGGATTAACGGTTCATTTTTGTCAAAAAGTGAATGCCCATTATCTGCTTCGGGGATTGCGAAATGCTTCTGATTTTGATTATGAAAAAACGATTAGCCAGCTTAACCAAATTGTGGGGGATGATGTAGAGACCTTATTCTTTATCAGCAAACCCGAATTCTCCCATATAAGCTCCACTATTGTCAGAGAAATCATCAAAGGAGGAGGAAATGCTAAACCATTTTTGCCTGATGGCGTTACCTTCTAATGGTTCGTTTGTGACCTTCATTCTATAAACAAGAAATATTTATTCTTTATGTCGAACGCAGTATTTAATTTTCCAAAAACTTATAATGAACCTGTACTTTCTTATATAAAAGGTTCTCCGGAACGTGTAAAATTGGTTGCGGCATTAAAAGAGCTGAAATCCAAAAAAGCAGATATACCGATGTATATCGGTGGGAAAGAGATTTATACAAATGAAAAGGTGGATATCCATCCGCCTCATGAGCTTAAGCACAAACTCGGTACGTACAATAAAGGAGGTAGCTCTCATGTGAAGCAGGCCATTCAGGCTGCTCTGAAAGCGAAACCCGCCTGGGAAGCCATGGCCTGGCAGGATCGCGCGGCTATATTTCTGAAAGCTGCAGATCTGTTAGCCGGACCATATCGAGCCAGAATGAATGCCGCCACCATGCTTGGGCAGAGTAAAAATGCATTTCAGGCAGAAATTGATGCAGTAGCGGAGTGGTGTGACTTTCTTCGATTTAATGCGCAGTTTATGCGGGATATCTATGCGGATCAGCCCATCAGTGATCCCGGAATCTGGAATCGTATGGAGTACAGACCACTTGAGGGATTTGTTTTTGCTTTATCTCCTTTCAATTTCACTTCTATCGCCGGAAATCTTTCCTGTGCACCAGCACTCATGGGAAATACGATTGTTTGGAAACCGGCTG
The DNA here is from genome assembly GCA_024642665.1 of Bacteroidota bacterium. Lineage (GTDB taxonomy): Bacteria > Bacteroidota > Bacteroidia > Chitinophagales > Saprospiraceae > Opimibacter. Next base: position 94,904 of record JAHEAR010000001.1, on the reverse strand, counting down.
AAACTCAGATTTATTCTGCGCAGGTGATTATGCAAATTCTTCAGGAAGCCGGACTTCCGGCTGGTGTCATTAATCTTGTTTTTGTGGAGGGTAGAACTGCCGGTGATATTATATTCAATCATCCTGATTTTGCAGGATTGCACTTTACGGGAAGTACGGGTGTATTTCAAAAATTATGGCAGACGATCGGGCAAAATCTTTCGCTTTACAAATCATATCCAAGAATCGTAGGTGAAACTGGCGGAAAGGACTTTGTCATAGCGCATCCCTCGGCCAACCCGGAGGCTGTATCTGTTGCTTTAGCCAGAGGCGCTTTTGAATACCAGGGCCAAAAATGTTCTGCAGCCAGTCGGGCTTATTTGCCTGCGTCTTTGTGGCCTGTGATTAAGAAAAAGCTGGTGACAGATTTAAAGAGTATGAAGATGGGTTCGCCAGAGCAGTTTGACAATTTTATTAATGCCGTCATTGATGAAAAAGCATTTGATAAAATCACTTCCTATATCAAACAAGCCAAGAAAGATAAAGGTGCAAAGATATTGGTGGGAGGAAATTATGATAAGACAAGTGGGTACTTCATTGAACCAACAGTCATCCAGGTGGATGATCCAAAGTATGTGACCATGTGTGATGAATTATTTGGTCCCGTACTGACTATTTATGTTTATGAAGATGCAGACTACAAGAAAGTCTTGACCATTTTGGATTCCACTTCTCCATATGCTTTAACAGGAGCTGTTTTTGCCAATGATCGCGAAGCTATCAATCTGACCAGTGAGCGATTAAAACATGCTGCCGGTAATTTTTATATCAATGATAAACCGACCGGAGCAGTGGTGGGGCAGCAACCGTTTGGAGGTGCAAGAGCTTCGGGAACCAATGACAAGGCCGGAAGTATAATGAATTTGTACCGTTGGGTGTCGGCCAGAACGATTAAGGAAAATATGAATCCACCGTTGGATTATAGGTATCCGTTTCTGGATTAGTTCTTTTAGACCTGTGACTATTGGACCTGATCGGAGCGCAGCGAAGACCCTGTACTCCAACGAAGGAGGTAGTTCAGGGGACCTGAGATTTTGCAATGCGCGATTTTTCGACATTCGACATTCGACACGCGACTAAGGGCAGGGAGCATAGAGCATTCTCTCATCCCGTTCCGATATATCGGAATAGGGAGCATCGAACAATGATAGGCGCAGGGCATAGGGAAATTGCGAATTACCTGCCTTCACAAAAGGCTCTGACGGAGGAACCGAATGCGTGAATTACGAATCACATCACAACTTTATTTTTCACTTTACATTTTTCACTTAAAAGAGGCCTGAGATTGTGCAACACGCGACTCACCACTTACCTTTCACCACAGGGCATGCGCCACTTTTGTAATGGATGATGGTTACCATGGAAAGTCATGCACCAGATGATTAAAAAAATGACCCAATATTTCTCTTTTCAAAAGAATAATCATCAGCATGCCTGCAATAGCTCCGGCAAAGTGAGCGGAATGGTCAAGGCGTCCATGTCCTTTTTTGGCCGCCCATGATGAATACACCAAATATCCTATTCCGGCAATAATGGCCGGTACAGGAATGATGAAAAACAACAATAGCATGGCCCAGGGCTTAAGCAGGATAAAAACAAAAATAATTCCACTCACAGCACCCGATGCCCCGATACTTGAAAAGGAGGGATTATCTTTTTGACGCACCGCCGTCGGAATATTGGCTAATATGACATTGAGTAAATAAAAAGCTGTGAAGATGATTCTTCCTTGTATAACGCCAAATTCATTCACAATAAAATTTTCAATAAACCCACCAAAACTGTACAGGACAAACATATTGATGATGAGGTGTGTCCAGTCAGCATGAACGAAACCTGATGTAAGCAGTCGGTAGTATTCTTTTTCTCTGTATTCTCTTATAGGGGAGTGCTTCAGGCGATCAATCAGCGCATACTTGGAAAATCCCTGATAAGAAACAAGGCTTGTAAAAATGATAATCAGAAGTGTGATTGAAAACTCCAAAATAACAGGTTTTGTAAGTCAGGATTATTTATTCATGATGATACGATTCGCCTCTCAAGATAGTGCAAGCTCTGTAAAGTTGTTCTAACATCATCAGGCGGCACAATTGATGGGGTAA
>JAHEAR010000001.1:9151-92663 GCA_024642665.1 Bacteroidota bacterium | reverse complement strand
CCAGAAAATGGAATAGTATCTTTTTCAAAAAACGCGAGTCTTTTATTTATCGGTTCTTCCTGACCACCATATATTAAGGGCATGCCATCGAGCGTTGCACATAATGCAGCAAACGCTTTATGGCCATCACCCAGTCTTTCGAAGACCGTGCCTGCCCAACTATTTTCATCATGGTTGCTTGTAAAATAAATATGATAGCCCTGCATATAATGTGCACGTTCATCGGCAAGTAACTCGTCAAATTTGTTGACATTTTCTTTGCCTTTTGCAACATCAGTCATCATATGATGAAAGCGCCATGCATAGGTTGCAACAAAACTTGAATTATTTCTAAGATATGGTTCTTCGCCTTCCGCAAGCATAAACAATGGCTTGTTTAATGCGCCCAGTGTATTGCTGACTTCATCCCAATAATCCGCATGAACGCCATGGGCATGATCCACGCGAAATCCATCGATGTGAAAGTCCATCAACCAAAAGATCATGTCGTCAATCGTTTCACGTCGCATTTCCGGATTGTCCAGATTTAGCTCAGCCACATCTGTCCAATCCCAGGACTCACCGGTGGCTTCATTGATTGGGTCACGAATCTCGCCTTGGTCATTCTTATTATAGTATTCAGGGTGTTTGGTAATCCAGGGATGATCCCAACCGGTGTGATGAGGTACCCAGTCGATGATCAGATGCATACCGAGGGCATGTACTTCTGCTACTAACGCTTTGAAGTCTTCGTGTGTTCCAAAATTGGGATTGACTGCCCGGAAATCTGAAACGGCGTAATAGCTCCCCAGGGATCCTTTGCGTTTTGGCACACTAATGGGATGGATAGGCATCAGCCAGATGATATCCACGTTCATGCGCTTCAACCTTGGCAGATGTTCCATAAAGGCCCTGAAAGTACCTTCATCGGTATATTGTCGGATATTAACTTCATACAGATTGGCGGCATAAGACCACTCCGGAGGGATTATTTTAAGGACCGAATTACTTTCAGCCGGCTTTACCATAGCTTTCTCGTGAGGTAAGGTATTCGTCATATATCGTGGTTATTTCGGTCACAATGAACCGAAGTTCATGTAAGAAGGGCGTAAACATATATAAATAATTCGACTATTTGGGTAAAGCCGAGTACTGTTGCAGTTTACTCAAGCCAACCCGCATATCTTTGGGTAATTCGGCAGTGATCTCGATGGTTTTTTTGGAAGAAAAATCAATAAACGTAATCCCGGCGGCATGTAATGCCACACGGTCTATGATGGCTCTTTCTGCTTCAGCGTCCATGTTGAGTTTATACTTATTTCTGCCTTTTAAAGCGGATAGAAAAAGGGGACCTTTCGAACCATACATTACATCACCCACTACCGGGTGTCCGATGGAAGCCAGGTGAACACGAATTTGATGTGTTCTTCCCGTCAACGGGGTGATTTCAAAAAGCGAATGATGCTTGAAGCTTTCAATCAACTGCCAGTTTGTTTGACTTGACTTCCCCCGCTTATGAATAACAACTTTTCCTGTTCCTTGTGTTAACAAAGGTGCGTCTATCTGTCCTTCGCCGGGATTGCCTCTGCCATCTGTAATGGCGATATATTTTTTGGTAATGGTTCTGTTTTCAAACTGATCACTGTACCATCCGAAGGCTTCCGGGTCTATGCAAAACAGTAACACACCACTGGTCTCCAGGTCAAGTCTGTGCAAAGGTCGAGCCGTCGGGTAGGAAGACAAAATCATTCCGGCCAGGGAGGGTTTATCTGCATTGTATCTGTCGGGCACACTTAGCAATCCAGGAGGCTTTGCCAGCGCAAGAATGGTTTCATTCGTAAAAAGTATTTCGTACTTATTTTTCATGATGGAAACAAATCACTGAATTTATGTTTCCATCTGACATAATAATCGAAAATAAAACTGCCTTTATAAACACCCGGAAGATTAGTCAGGGATTGACGTTGATAATTTGTCGTTATCTCTTTTCTTTTCCTGAGAATTGTAACAATATGGGTGTAGATATAAAAATGAGCCCGAATGATGGCAAACGTATTAGCCCATTCAAGTTTAAGTAAAAAACGGAAGCCAGCCAGCGTATCCAAAAACCATCGAATAGAGAGCACCGGCAGGAGATCGGCTCCAGGTAAATATTTAATCAATGTCACCAGATTATTTCTGAAATTGAGGTATACTTTGTTTGCACTGCCATAGCTAAGTGTACCACCGCCTACATGATAGACGATCGATTGAGGACAAGCATGAATTTTATATCCTTTTAATAAAATCCGCCAGGCCAAATCGATTTCTTCCTGATGAGCAAAATAATCTTTATCGAAACCTCCCAGGTTTCTGAAGACATCACTGCGAATGACCATCGCTGCACCGGATGCCCAGAAGACAGGTACAATCGATTGATATTGACCGGTATCTCTCTCAGTCTCCTGTAAAAGGCGGCCTCTGCAAAAAGGGTAGCCTAAGGTATCTATAAAACCACCGGCGGCACCGGCGTACTCAAAGTATCCTCTCCGTGATTCGGAACGTATAGTTGGTTGAACTGCGGCTATTGATTCATCTGATTCTAGTAATGTTACGATAGGAGACAACCAATCCGGTGTAATCTCGATATCACTGTTAACCAACGCAAAATATTTTGCTTCTATGTGAGCAAGTCCTTCGTTGTATCCTCCTGCATATCCATTGTTTTCTTGCAGGGCTATAACATTGACTTTCGGATAATTTGCTCGTATCCATTTCAGTGAACCATCTGTGGAAGCATTGTCAATGATATAGATCTTTTCATTATTGAATCGACTGGAGGAAAAATAGGGTAGGAACCGCTCGAGAAAGTTTTTACCATTATAATTTAAAATAACGGTAGCTACATCGGCAGCGTTAGCGACCATGTTATGAAAGAAGGATCGAACAACTTCCTCATCTTCTGCCATCGCAAGTTTAAGCCCCTCCATGGTTGGAAACTTACGGTCGCCCCTGATATACTTATACAATTCCAAGGTGATCTCCTGATCATAAATCTGACGATCGAAATCAAATAAATGAATCTCGACTCTATGTTCTTCTTCCGCATCTATTGACGGTCGCAATCCGATGTAGAGCATGCCTTTATACTCGACACCGTTCACATTAGCGGTGGCAGCATAAATCCCATCGCCCGGCAGAAGTTTTTTCTTATCCTTGATCTGAACATTTGCTGTCGGATAACCTATATGATGTCCTAATCTGTTTCCGGTTACAACCTGTCCCTGGATCACATAAGGATGACCCAGAAGACTGTTAGCATATTCGATATTGTTTTCTAATAAGGCTCTGCGGATCTTGGTTGAACTGATCGTAATATTTTTGATTTCTTCTTCTTCAATCTGCACCACTTTGAAATCGTATTTCTTGCCATACATTTCCAGCAAATGAACATTTCCGGTGCGATTGAAGCCAAACTGGTGATCATATCCGATGACCACATACGCCGGATGAAATTTGGAGACGAGAAACTGCTCTATATATTCCTGCGCCGGTTGTTGCGAAAACTCAATCGTAAAAGGGACAATGACGACATTCGAAACACCTGCTCGTCTGAAGTATTCGAGTTTTTCATCCAGGGTGGTCAGTATGCGGAGGTCAAAGTCTTTTGGGTAGACAATTTCCCGGGGATGGGGATGGAATGTAATCACTACATCTGTACCATCGGATTCTTCAGCAAGCTGTTGTAAGCGCTTCAGAATCTTATAGTGGCCCTGATGTACGCCATCAAAACTACCTATGGTTATGACTGAGTTTTTGAACTCCGGTAAGGCGGTAAGTCCCCTGTAAATGTTCATGGTCTGCAAAAGTATTCAATTTGCCTGTAATATGTACTGTCAGCCAGCATTCTGCCTGCCATCTGACCATGATTTGACTTTTATTCTATATTTAGGGACAATGCCATTCCTTTGAGTGCGTTTAATAGCCTATGACCCGCATACTTATCCTGTTTATTCTCTTTGCTTTTAGCCACTTACGGGGGGATGGTCAAACTACTGACAATCTTGAGGCCCTGGTCGCCGATATTGCCTATCAGGCCGATATTGCCATCAATGCTGAGCGCAGTGCGCATCGACTTCGGGGACAGGAGACTTTGTTGGAAACTATTGATCAATTTCTCAATTCTAATGGGTCGTATCAGGAAAGTCTGGATAGCATTCCGGGCTTCTATGTTATGAAAGGGGAAGATTTTAGGCTCGTTTCCTGGCAGTTGCGCATTTCAGATGATGAATTTACCTATAGTGCGTTTATTCAATGGAAAGACAGGCACGTCTATTTTAAGGACAAGCGGCCTTTTATCAATGGATCCGGATACACTACGTATACCCCGGAAGCCTGGTATGGTGCCGTCTATTTTAAAATGATCCCATTTGAGCGTAATAAGCAGACGTATTATATTCTGTTAGGCTATAATGCAGAAAACAGTCTGATGAATACTAAAATAGTGGATGTCCTTGATCTGTCAGGAAAGGAACCAAGATTAGGTCTACCTGTATTTATAAGTGATGGAGATCCTCAAACCCGAGTGATGGTCAGTTATGCCGATGTTTCACCGGCGCGTGTGCAGTTTGATGAAAAGCTGAATGGTATATTGATTGATCACGTCTCGCCAATGGCCGGTGTGGGTCCACATGGTGAAAGCTTGCCAATTCCTGATGGTAGTCTTGATGCCTGGATCCTCAAAAAAGGTAACTGGGAACTTGAAGAAGAGGTTTATGATGTCAAGATGAAGGATCCATTAATGAGTAAGGAACGCAAAAACAAAACAGAAGACAAGGATATTCTTGGAAGGCCAAAGAATAAGTAATCCTCCATGGCTGCTCATTTAAAAATCAGAACTGAGAAAACCGGGCATTATTTCATGCATGGTTATTTGAAGGAGACTACTCGTTACGTTTGGGTATGTCTGCATGGCTATGGGCAGCTTGCAAAGCATTTTGTTAAGCGATTTGAATTCCTTGACCCTGAGATTCACACCATCATCGCTCCTGAAGGCCTGAATCGTTTTTATTTTGAAGGACTCAATGATCGGCCGGTAGCCACCTGGATGACCAGCGAAGATCGTTTAGATGAAATAGCCGATTATGTTGGATTTCTTGAAACGCTTCGACAGAAATTGGGCTGGGATAAAAATGAAAATATCAAGGTGATCTATCTTGGTTTTTCACAAGGCGTGACCACCTTACTGCGATGGATGTTGGATGCTACACCGAGAGCAGATTATTTACTTTTGTGGGCCGGTGGATTTCCTGATGATCTTCTCTTCGCGCATAGAAAAGAATATTTCCGCCTCATATCAACGCATTATTTTTTAGGGGATTCCGATGAATTCATTTCCCTTGATCGTGTTGAAAAAGAAAAAGAAGAACTGGCCTTAAAAGGGTTTGCTTTTGATCTCCATCATTTTCAAGGTAACCATAAGGTGGATGAAAAGGAGTTAACTGAATGGATCGAGACAAACTTATGATCAATGGCCAAATCATTTTATTTATTTCACTACCACAATCGGTTTGATCGAGAGAATTTCTCCATTCGTGTTTTTCAACATAACCTGATAATATCCGGAAGGAATATTTTCTAAGGGAATTCTGCGGCCGTCAAACCGAACATTTCTTTTCACCCCAAGTATGTCAATCAAGTCAACTTCTTGTATGTCCACCGCAGGTACAATTTCGATCAGGGCACTTGCAGGATTAGGGTAGATGGTATACTTGTCCTGCGCAATAGGTGAGTATAAGGACGTTGCTATTTCTGTAATCGTATTATTCTTTGAAAGAATCCAAAAGTCAGGATCAATCAAAACGGAGTCTGCACTTTCATTGCCAATGAAAAAAGAAAATCGCTGGTCTTGTGCTGTATGATCTAAAACCAAAGTAGTGGGTGTTCCGTTGAAATAAACTGAAATGGGAACAGGCATTTCAAAAAAGGAAACGGAAGGATGAGAGGTTGTCTGGCTGAGCCAAAAGATTAATGAATCAGATTCCTGTGTCCATTTCAAATCATACGTGGGAAAGCCTTGTCCGTAGTACCAATCCTGAAAGAATTCATTCAAGTCAATACCGGAATTATCCTCAAGGTAGTTTTGAAGCTGGGCTGTTTTCGCAAAACCATAAGCCGTGCCCGGGGTATCCAGATAGTCTTGAAGAGATGTGAAAAAGGCATCATCACCAACGACCCAGCGCAACATATGTAATACGTAGGCACCCTTGTTATAACTCAACCGGCCATTGAATATTCTGTTGACACTGGTGGTGTCATCCACAAAAACAGATCCTCCCGGTTGGCTCATAATAGAATTTCGGGTAGAGGATTTCCATTGTGGCCAGAATTCATCGGGACTGAAATTTTCATACGTCATCCCGGTGAGATAAGTGGCAAAACCCTCATTTAACCAGATCTCGGTCCATGAGCCGCAGGTTACTTTGTCGCCAAACCATTGATGAGCCATTTCGTGTGCCTGGAGTCCGAAACTAAAGCTACCCATAAAGCTCATCGTCTGATGTTCTTCACCGCCTCCCCAGCCAAACTGTGCATGACCATACTTCTCGTCAGCATAAGGATAGAGACCAACCAGTTCGTTGTATAAGGTCATGATATCAATGGAGCTCTTTGTTTGCGTTTTCACCTGCTCCACATTTTCAGGATAGATATAGTTCAGGATTTCAATAGAGTCACCATTGGTTAAATGAACAAAATCACTGTAGGCCTCGTAGTTGGTGACCGCCAGGGCTACCAGATACGAAACAATCGGATGTCTGTGTCGCCAATAATGAATCAGTTTGCCATCTTGTTCCGTGATGCTCATCAGTTTGCCATTTCCTGCAGCTAGCTGGCCAGGTGGCGTAGTGATATAAACATCCATGGAGTCGATTTTGTCTACAAGATCCTGCTTACCCGGCCACCAATCGCGCATGCCGTACGGTTCGGAGAGCGTCCAGACAATAGGATTGCCTGCATGCGTGCCTTGTTCGAAGGAACCAAAGCCATTAGAAGGTGGAATACCTTCATACGTAACGGTCAAAGTATCCTGTTCATCGGTTTGTAAGGACTTATTCAAATCGATCGTTAGTAATTGATCTGTAGAATGGGTGAAAGTGAGGGGAGTTCCATTTCGGATGACCGCATTCACCTGAAGCGCATTGCTGAGATCGAGGATGAATGAAGTAAGATTGTCAACCCTGCTTTTAAAGTAATACGTGATTTCCCCTGCGATATATTTTTGCGCCGGATCTATTGTCCAATGAATCTCCTGATAATGAATATCTGTCTGATCTGATGCCGGATTTCTGAGATCGCGTTGATCCATATGCAATTCCGCTTTTTCCTGTTCTTTGCAGATCAGGTCTTCCAGTTCAAATGGGTAGTTGAAGTCCTCCTGAGCCGTTGCTGCTATTGGGAGGCAAAGGATCAATAAAATAGCTATTGAATATCCGTATGTTTTCATGTGTGACAGGTCATTAAGATAGAATTTCCTTGAGGAGGTGGCTGAAATTCTGAAAGGTTTATGTGTATGTAAAGATGACACTTATTCGCCGCGGTACCCTTATCAAAGGGCCATTAAACTTAAAAAGCCCGATTCGTTGCAACGAATCAGGCTTTATAAAAAACGATATACTCTATTCAATCTTTAGTTTGGAATCAGGCTTCTGTAGCAGAATTGCTCAAAACGTTGACATAGGTTCTGTCACGTTTTTTGGTTTGGAAATTAATAACTCCATCGGTGAGCGCAAAAAGTGTGAAATCTCTGCCCATGCCTACATTCCTGCCCGGGTGAAACTTAGTACCCCTCTGGCGAATGATTATGTTACCAGCGACAGCGGTTTGACCTCCGAAGAGCTTCACGCCTAATCGCTTACTATTACTGTCTCGTCCGTTGTCACTACTACCAACCCCTTTCTTATGTGCCATTGTATCAGTGTTTTATCTTGTAATAATTAATGTTATATGGTAATGCTTTCGATACGTATCTTCGTAAAGCGCTGACGGTGTCCTTTCTTTACTCGGTATCCTTTTCTTCTTTTCTTTTTGAAGACAATCACCTTATCACCTTTGACATGATCCAATACCTTGGCAGAAACGGAAGCATTTCTCAATACAGGGGTTCCTACGGTGATATTGCCCTCATTATCAGCTAGTAATACCTTGTCAAAGGTAAGGGCTGACCCAACTTCTGCAGACTGAAGATCGACATAGATCTCCTGTCCCTGCTTCACTTTATATTGTCTGCTATTAACGTCTACTATTGCGTACATACTATCTGCTGATTATAGATTAATCCATAAATGGCCGGCAAAGGTATGATTATATTACCATTTTGCAAAACATTTTTAAATTAAAGAATTGTTTAATATCAGACACATTAAATCAGGTCTTCCAGGACAATTTCTTTCTTTAATTCCTCCTTTCCCCTTAGTATTCTAAAGCGGACCCTTTTGCCTGCTTTTTTCTGTAAAACCTGATTAATCCCCTCCAATGTAAATACCTTGCTCGACGCACCATTTATCTTAATCAGTATATCATTAGTCTCAAAACCAGCCTTTTGTGCGGGGCTTCCCGGTATGATGTCCTGTACGACAAACTGATTAAACTGATTCCCGTAGGCAAAAACCACCAGCCCACTGCGATCCATCGTAAAAGGTTCCTGCTTTGATTTATAGGGTTTTAACAGAAGTTCGCCATCCCTATAATTAAACCAGGTATTGAATCGATTTAAATATTCATTCCCCACAATGCCATTTCTGAATCTTGATTCATCGTGGAATAAGGTGCTGTCGACATCTTGGAAACTGGCCAGCATGCCGGGAAAATCATATTCCCCAATGCGCATATTTTTAAGTCGGCCGATATGACCTTCCAGGAAGCCTCCTAAACCTACCCCCAATTTTCCTCTAATAAACTCGGAAGGTAAATGCAGCGATGGATGTGAATTATTATGAAGGAGGATTGGAACACCGGCACCGGTATCAACTAATAGCTCAAGATCAACATCGGTACCATCTTGAAAAGTAGCAATACCATGTACATAGGGCTTATTTGCCTTGATGGCAATCGGAACAATAGTACTGTTTTTAGGCTTTTCAAAATACTGCGGATCATAAATTGTCATCCGATGTTTCTTATAATCAATATTGACAATCAGGTTTTTGAAAAACGCTCCGCCAACGAGTCCGCTGATCGGTACACCCACCATCTGGTCGAGGTTGATAAAATCTTCTTCCAGCACTAATATGTCATAGGGTTTGGGTCTTAGCCCATTGATCTCCAGGACAACATTGCGCATGATCAGGGCCCAGATTTCACGGCTTAAATCAGAACCAAGTATAGGTACACGCTTGTCGTAGGGCAGGTTGAGTATGTCCGTGTATTCTCTTTTAAATAGGATGACATGTTCAGCCCCTGTGTCATAAATAAACTGAACGGGAACGACACCGTACAATTTGAGTTCGATAATAATAAAGTTGTGAATGTATTTAAAGGGGACAACTGCTTTTTTCTGGCCATTGAGTAAGCTTAACTGATCATAGTCAGTCGTTTGACCATATACAAATGATGAAAGCGAAAGGAGCGCTGTCGTTAAAATTATGATATGCCGGAAGTGGCTTTTAATCATGCAGTAATCGACTTTTGAAAATGTTTTGGTGATTTAATCAATGGTCAGTTATCTTAGGTCCAAGTTACGGATAGCCTCTCAAATGCAATAGAGGCTATTTTTATATCGCTTGACATGTATCCTTTGTATGGCTGATCAACTAAAAAAATCAATATCCCTTTTTCCGCTCACCATGATAGCGGTGGGTTCTTGTATTGGATCGGGAATATTTATTTCTCCCTCTGATGTGGCTTCACAGCTTTCCAATGGGTATCAGGTGATGTTTGTATGGCTTATTGGAGGTCTGGTGGCACTTACCGGTGCCCTAAGTTTTGGTGAACTGGCCTCCAGATATCCCGGGACTGGTGGCGTGTACACATATTTGAAAGAAGGCTATGGCGATTTTATTGCTTTTTTATATGGTTGGTCATTGCTCACCGTCATTATTTCCGGAGCTCTTGCAGCGCTTTGTCTTGCTTTCTCACGATATGTGTCGATTATCTTTCATCTGCCGGAAGGTTCTCATTTGTTGATCGGATTACTTGCTCTCTTTACGGTAACTTTTATTAATATTTTCAGTGTCAGATGGTCCGCCATTTTTTCAAGTTTTATCACGGTGCTAAAAGTCGTTGGTATTGCAGTCCTGGTCGTTGTTTGCCTGGTGTATAGCAGTGATGTTCTTGCCGGATTAGGAATGAGTAATCCGGCTTCAACTAATGTTTCTTTTGGACTTGCACTGATTGGTGTGCTATGGTCTTTTGGCGGTTGGCATCATGCCTCTTATCTTGGCGGGGAAGTGCATAACGCAAAGAAGATTCTCCCAAAGGCTATGGTCTTTGGGGTGTTGATTGTCACGTCAGTTTATCTGCTGGTTAATGTGGCTTACTTGTCTGTTTTGTCTATCGAAGAAATGTCGTCTTCATCAGCCGTAGCCACAGATGCATTGCTAAAAATTTCAACTGCCGGTGGAATACTGATTGCCATCCTCATTGCTTTATCAACTTATGGCACGGCTAGTATTTATACCTTATCAGCACCAAGAATCTATTTCAAAATGGGGACAGACAAAGTTTTTTTTCCATGGCTTTCTGATATTCATCAAGCATATGAAACACCCGTGAAAGCAATTCTTCTTCAGAGCATTTGGGCCGCAGTGCTAATGTTGTTTTGGGGGACCTTTGAAGATCTGGTAACCTATGTCGTTTTTATGGATATGGTTTTTATGACGATGGCGGCGATAACACTTTTCATTTTCAGAAAACGCCTTGGTACGCCGTCGAACGATGGGTACAAAGTAAGCTTGTTCCCAATTGTTCCATTGATCTATATAATTATTCTAACGGTATTTTTAATAAGTATCTTAATCGGTCGGCCGGAGCAAACTATAGCAGGTCTTATTATAGTAGCATTAGGGTTTCCAGTCTATTGGTTGTTTAAAAAGGGACAAGGTAACCAATCGCCTGTTGCGCGAATTGAAGATTAAAGGTCAGTAGTGTCCGGAGAGATTCTTCGCTTTGCTCAGAATGACAATGGTTGTTCATCACGTGTTGTGAGTGCTCCTGCTAGTCCACAGAAGATTCCTCGCTGCGCTCGGAATGACAATGGTTGTTCATCACGTGTTGTGAGTGCTCCTTCTTGTCCACAGAAGATTCCTCGCTACGCTCAGAATGACAATTTTTTTGAGGAATACTGAGGAATGATCGAGCAGGCATGGATTTTACCCAATCCCATTTTGCACAAAATATAATATACCTAATGTCGCTAGCACCAGAATCAGCCAGGGCAATATTTTTGACAGCGTAGATTGATTGGATTCCATTCCTAAAATTAATGGTTTTCATGAGATTGGAGGTGTTTCGCCGTGAGTCTGTTGCATTATTCAAGCGAACAGACTAAAAACTCCTTACTTTTGGTTTCCAGTTGCTTTGCCAGTAATGAATAACAAACTTGACCAGATTGAAAAACTATTTACGAGGGTTGTTTATGCAATAGAAAACGAACAAGACGAATGCAAGTCTTTGTTCAAGATTTATTATGATCTCATCATCGCCCTTAGTGAAGCGTCCGCTCTTCATTTTAACACGCTATTTGCCCGTATCAGTTTTATCACTACGCGCTATCCGGTCTCCAATGTCTGGCGTTATCTCCTTCAGATACCCAGGAGAGAAATGCAAAGCCGGGAGATGTCCGAAGTCGAGCTTTTACCCATTTTAAAAGCTTCCATTCAATTACTATTAAATCTGTGTCGTGAAGAATTTGAAGGAGCATCAGCACTCCCTGAGCCTCCATTACCAAATTTACCAAACAGACGTAGAGCCGGAAAATTCAAAAAGAAATTTGCTCGCGTGATCGCCATTGAGTGGAATCAAGCGGCAGGACAATTAACTATTCTTGATGAGGAAGAACCGGATGATTCGCGCATCCTTCAATACAATGTGGCCGGCATCAATGACCTCTTTTCTGAAACCCTTGAATTGGCCCTGAATGAAATTGGTTTACCGCTAACACTTGGCCTCACCGATATTGAATGCACTGAGGAGGAGCATTACGTTCCCTCCTACATCGTGATCATGCCGGATATGTTGCTGGATGTTACGGCCATCACACAGGTCATTAGTGATGGTGCCGATCCTTTAGCCGTCAATGTAATCGACATCTATTTACCAAAATCCAGTTCGGATGCCATCATTTTGGGAAATGTAGCCAATTTCTTTCTCGATGAAATGATTCGTGATACGGACAAACCATTCCTTGATATTTTCAAAGCGTCTTTTAAAATCTATCCAATGGAATTTATTGGCATGGATGACATTCATTTGAAAAATATCTTTGAAAAAATGTCGGCGCATTATGAAAACATTCAGCGCGTGATGGAAGAGCGATTTCCAAAGCTCGGCATTGATCGGAAACATTGCGTGATAGAACCCAGTTATTACAGTCCGCAGTTTGGGATCAAGGGACGATTGGATTTGTATTATGAAAATGAAGAAGAACAGGTAGCCTCGATCATTGAATTGAAAAGTAGTAAGCCTTTTATGCCCAACAGCTATGGGCTGAGTAGTGCCAACTACCATCAAACTTTGCTCTATGATCTGCTGATCAGGTCCACGCATGGGGCGGGCTATAAGCGATCCAATTACATTTTGTATTCCGGCGAAGCAAATGAGACTTTGCGTTATGCTGTCTCGGTAGAGGCTATTCAAAAAGAAACGATCCAGCACAGGAACCAGTTGGCCATCTTGCAATTTCGATTGATGCAGCTTGACAAGGAAAAGGCAAGAGATGTTTTTGCTGAAGTGGATTCGAAGCGATATCCATTTATCAAAGGGTATGTGAAGCGCAACATGGAGGAGTGGCAAAAAGTGTACACTGCTTTATCACCGGGAGAAAAACAATATTTCAAATCGTTTACAGCATTCGTGACCAGAGAGCATACGCTGGCACGCATCGGGAGTGATCAGGGAGATGGCACCGGAGGTCTTGCCGGTTTGTGGCTTGATACGATTCAGGAAAAAGAGGAACGCTATCACATCCTGCAAAAGCTGGAGCTTGCGGAAATTGATCAGGATGTACACCAAACGAAAATCACTTTTACCCGAACAGCACAGACTAATCCATTAGCAAACTTCAGAGCCGGAGATATCGCTGTGATGTATCCTGACTCTGATGAAACACTGATTGATCCAACCAAATATCAATTGCATCGCGCAAGTATCATCGCTATTGATGCAGAAAAAATTATCATCCGGTTGCGCAATATGCAGATTCACACCGGGCAAATTGAAAAATACAAACTATGGAATCTTGAAAGAGATATGCTGGATAGTGGGTTTAGAGGATTGTACCAATCCCTTTGGAACTTAATGAAGGCAGATCAACTGACGAGACAAACTATCCTTGGACTCATTCCGCCGATGATTCTATCACCGAAATCGGATATTCCTTGTCCTGAAATATTAAGTGAGAAGCAAAGAGAAATCTATCTGAATGGGATAAATGCCGGTGATCTTTATCTGCTTTGGGGACCACCCGGTACCGGGAAGACCAGTGTCTTATTGAAGAGTTGGGCCTGGTATTTTTTCCATCAAACGAATCAGCGAATTGTTTTACTGGCCTATACCAATAAAGCGGTTGATGAGATCTGTGAAGCCCTGGAATCATCAGAGGCCGCTATCAGTGATCAGTATATTCGAATCGGATCGAGTGCTGCCACCGGTGAGAAGTATCGCCATAAGCTTTTTGATCAGGTGATCGAACCGATGACCACACGGGAAGAAATCAAGGAGCGTCTGGAAAAAACACAAATATTTGTGGCTACCATTTCGTCCTTACATGGTAAAAGCGGGCTGTTCGATCTGCTGTCTTTTGATGTCGCCATCATGGACGAAGCCTCGCAATTACTCGAACCGGCGGTGGTAGGATTGCTGACAAAATTTAAGAAAACAATTCTCATTGGTGATCATATGCAGCTTCCGGCAGTGTCTGTTCAGCCGGACAACCTAAGCCTGATTGATCCAGCAGCAACATGGGGCAAGCGAATTGGAATTACGGATATGCGGATGTCGTATTTCGAGCGAATGTATCGTTTGTACAAAGCAAGAGGGTGGCACCATTTAATCGGGATACTGCATGAGCAGGGGAGGATGCATACGGATATCATGGCCGTAGTCAATCGTCAGGTGTATGATGGCTTTCTTTACACCATTGATCCTGTGCGCCAACATCAGCCACTTAGTGCGGTCATTAAGAATGATCAATCAGTACTATTTCAACATCGCTTGATCTATATTCCATCAACCTCTGAGCTGACAGAATCCTATTTAAAAACGAATCAGGATGAGGCTGTCAAGGTCATCACTTTGGTCAAGGCATGGCTGGAGAAAATTGAAAAAGAAAAACTCGATTGGACGATTGGCGTGATCACACCGTTCAGGGCTCAGATCGCGGCGATCACCTATCTTGCTCATCAGCAAAATCTGGATATGGAAAAAGTGACCATCGATACGGTTGAACGCTATCAGGGAGGGGCCAGAGACATCATCATCATGAGTTGTGCGGTCAATATTCAACAGACCATGAAAAAGATATCATCTCTCAATACGGAGGGTATCGATCGCAAATTGAATGTAGCCGTATCACGTGCAAGACAACAATTCATTCTGATTGGCAATGAAGAAATTCTATCAAAGGAGCAAGGTTACAAAGCGCTGATGGATATGAGTAGGTTGTATGATATGGCACTCCTCGTATAAACTTGAACAATCTCTTTCTCACCATCCTGCCGCATGATCCTCCCCTCGACCATCTGCAGCACCATGCATCACGCCTTGTTCGTCGACTAGAATGGCTTCGATATAACCAATGGAGGTAACCGGCCTCATGAGGTGTCCTTTGGTTTCCAAGCTAGTAATTGTTGAAGGATTGAAATTGGTTTTTTCATAGATAACTTCATCCGGAAACCACTGATGATGATAACGTGGATATTGAACGGCGGAATCAACGGTCATACCATAACACGTTACGTTGAGTATGACCTGAAGTACGCTGGTGATGATAGTAGAGCCACCCGGTGTGCCGACCACCATATAAGGCTTTCCGTCTTTTTCAAGGATGGTTGGTGTCATTGAACTTAGCATTCGTTTGCCGGCAGCAATGGCATTTGCATCGCCCCCAATCAATCCATACTCATTTGGAACGCCCGGTTTGGCACTGAAGTCATCCATTTCATTGTTTAGAAAATAACCGCCATTGGGCACCCACACTCTGCAACCATAGCCGCCATTGAGGGTTGTGGTGACGGACGCAGCATTACCATATTGATCTATAATGGAGAGATGTGTTGTTTCATAATGTTCTTTAGCAACCGTTTGAATTCCTTCGATAAATCCTGTACTGGATGATTTTAGTAATGGATCATAATTACTCATTTTGTCTTCCAAATATTGGGGAGAAAGGAGCATTTCAAAATCCACGGGATAGTGATCTGAATCGCCCAGATACTTGGCTCTGTCGGAGTAGGCTCTTCGTTCTGCTTCAACCACTACATGAATATTTTGAGGATGATCAGCACCAAGACTATCTATGAGTAAAGGATCAATCATCTTCAGGATCTGTCCAAGGACGATACCGCCACTCGATGGAAGTCCCATGGAATATATATCAAATCCACGCCAGTTGTTTACGATTGGTTGTCGCCAAACCGATTCGTAATCTTCCAGGTCTTGTTTGGTGATTATCCCATTTTTCTCTTGCATGAGTGCGACGATTGCCTCTGCATTGGCACCCTTGTAAAACCCATCACGACCATTTGTAGCAATGAGCCGCAGGGTGGCAGCCAAATCTTTTTGAACAAGGAGATCGCCTTCTTTCCATCCAATATCTGACAGAAATGGAATTTGAACACTATTCTCTGCGAGGAATCCATTTCGATACATATTCAGTTCTTCTGCTTCAGATTTGGTGAGTGGAAATCCATTTTCAGCCAGTTGAATAGCCGGTTTTAAAAGATCAGACCACGGGATTGTTGACCCAAACTTCTTGTAGGTTTCTTCCAATCCCGCAACACTTCCCGGTACACCTGCCGCTAGCACACCTATAAAACTTAAATCCGGGACAATGTTTTTGGCAGAATCCAAATACATATCTCTTGTTGCCGCCATCGGTGCCTTTTCTCTGTAGTCAAGGGAAGTGACTTCTCCCTCCTGATCGCGATACACCAGAAATCCACCGCCACCTATATTTCCTGCACTCGGATACACGACCGCCAGTGCGAACTGTACAGCGATGGCTGCTTCTGCAGCATTACCTCCTTGTTTGAGAATATTGAGGCCAACTTCACTGGCCAGTGGATGTGCTGTGACAACCATCCCTTTATTGGAGAAAGCTGATTTGACAGGGATTTGGAGAGTTGGGTGCTCGTCATCACAAGCAGAAAAAGTGAATGCCAGTCCAACAATCGGCAATATTTTGAAAAATCTTCGGAACATACTTTTTGCAGGGAATTCAATTTTCATATCAAAAGCATATAGAAGGATGATGATTTATTCCACACATAATCAGGAGGATAGCAAATATTATATTGAGTTATTGATGAAGTTAGCATTTTTTGAACTCATCATTCCATTATGCAGAAAAATCGACAATTATAGGGGAGATTTAAGGTGTAACAATCAGTCAGTCTTTTTCGTTTATTAACTGACCAAACACCAAAACTAAATTTTCAGGATGCTCCCTGCATTGACGTTGGTTATTACCCTTCTTTTTTCACCCCAACCGGACTGGGAGTGGAGGTCATTTCCCGATGCCGGTTTTAAGATACTTTCGCCTGTCGAATTGACCCATGATGTCAAGGAGGTGCCTACCACAATGAGCATCATTCAGTTTCATCAGTATCATGGTGGTTCTTTGGCTGATTCCACTTTGAATATGGCTTTTGTGATCGATTATTATCGCTTGCCGGGTGATGATGAAGTCAACGATGACGAATACAAAGATGATTTTTTTGCAAACACCATAGACGAGTTATTGATGTCCGTAGAAGGCACTTTAGTGTATTCAGATGTCCTTCATCAGTCGGATCGGGATGTTTTTATTTGGAAGGGAACCTACCTCAAGGGAAAGGGGGTCATCAAGGGACAATTAGTTTTATCAGGAAACAAATATTATGGCCTTCAGGTATTTGGACTGGAGGCAAATAATCCGGATGCGGCGATGAGTAAATTTCTTGACTCTTTTAAATTTATTGAATAGCATATCACCAACAGTTCGCGTCAACTTTCAAATGCCAAAATAAACATCTATGAAATCAATCTTACAAATTTTCGGATTTATTTTTCTTGTATCTCTGACGATCAATAAAGTTAAGGCGAACAGCCGATGGGAATTGGAAATGGAAAAAGAAGGAATCAGTGTATATACCCAATTAGACGAGAGTTCGCCGTATAAGCAGATCAAAGTGATCACCACGATCAATGCACCGTTGGAAAGAGTCATAGAGATATTGCTTGATTTCAATGATTATGAAGATTGGATGGATGATGTAGATGAAAGTTATTTGTTGAACAAATCAGATTCCTCCTATTATGTATTTATCCATGAGGATGCGGCCTGGCCGATGCAGAACAGATATCAGGTTTCAAAAATGAGTATTCAGAAAGCGCTGGCTCGTGCACAGGTTCGATTTCAATCGGTGCCCAACTTTATTGAAAAGCGAACGGATGCCATTCAGATCAAGCAGTTTGAAGGACATTGGGAGTTGGATGGCAGGATTGCCCATCAATGTACGCTTGAATATGTTTTGATTCAAAATCCAGGAGGTTATGTACCGCCCTGGATGACCAATTTTTATGCAGTAGAACATCCTTTCAATAATGTGCATAAGCTGAAAGCCATGGCAGAGGAATCGGTCATCACTCCATAGGCTTGTAAAAGGGGTTAAAGGTCAACGGTTAAAGGTCAACGGTTTTGTTTTATACAATATATCTGAGATACACAGACCTGATCGGAGCGCAGCGAAGACCCTGTACTCCGACGAAGGAGGTAGTTCAGGGGACCTTAGACTATGCGACGCGCGATGCCAGATGTACACACTCGAAACGATAGCATGGGAGAGTGAGGAGTTTTATAATTGCGCCTTCGTGAGAAAATATTTTTCTATCATTTAAATGAAAAGGTTCCCGCGGAAATCGCAAAAAAAAGTTCTCGTTCCGATAGATAGGGTCGTGACTGCAGATAGGTCAAATAGTTTTTATCTCCGACCTCCCATCATCTATCGCCGATAACTTTCCGCTTTACCCTGGTTCTTTCTCCCGGTGGTCATTTATTTTAGCCCATTCGTCACAATCGAGTAACATTTGGCCTTATCGAGACATTATATTAGTATAACCTTCATGGTTATATTTTACCAACCACAGGGAAATGATTCACTCTCATCTATATGTAAAGCATGCCAACACACCGGTGTATGATTCACCTGACGTTATGGGCAGTCCCGTTGGGAATTTAGAACGTGGAAACTGGGTGGGCGTATTAGAAACCATGGGGGATTGGGTGAGGGTAATAGGTGTGCATTGTATAGGGTGGGTAAAAACAATAGAGTTGGAATCACGTCCACCCTTTGACTTACACATTCATCAAAACAATTCGCATACGATTGAGTATGTGAATTCTATAGATTAGTGTGTACTTGTGATAAGGGAGAATGCTAAAGGATTTTATAATCCTTATCGGAGGTTTTTTCTGATCACTAGTTTAAGTCCTGACCATTCTTCATTTACTGAGCAAACTTTGATATCAACCAGTCCGATGGCAAGCGCCGTATCACGAATGATGTCTTCCGTCAGTTCGCTGGGAATACCCGATGCCTTTTTATACCAGGACACCCAAATCATTCCGGCAGGATTAATTTTATTTCGGAGGTCATTGAGCCAGAATTCGAGATCATCTGTTGTGTTCAGGAACAAATGGGCAAACTGACACTGTGTACTATCTGTTGACGTGAAAATGGTTTGATCCACCTGAAGCCAGGTGAAATAATCATCGGGTGGGTGGATGAAAAAAGTTTTCATGTCAGGTTTGATTCCTAACTTTTGGGCCAGGGTTCTGGTGCCTGATGAAGACTTCTCCACTTGCTTCATAAAGTTGTCAGAGCGATCTTATTGGCTTTCCGGCGTACCCCAGGTTTCAAAACCACCTTTGAGGATGTATACGTATTTGAAATCATTTTGCTCCATGAAGGTCATGGCGCGATAGGATCGGGTTTCGTTTTTACAGTAGAGATAGTACTTCTTGGAGCGATCCAGATCAAGCAGATCCGTTTTGAAAGTAGGGGCGAAAAAGTCAATATTAATGGCATTCTCCAAAGAACCTCTTTCGAATTCCTGAGGCATCCGAACGTCGATCAAAACCGCATCTCTCTTTTTCATTCCGGCTTCGAATGATTTTTTATCGAGAATTCTTTCCCCGGAATTTGAAGCGGCGGAGGTATTTGATCCTTCTTCACTGGTGGTGGTACCTGACGAATTGCAGGAGACTACCGCAAATCCCAATAAAATCAGGTAAAACAAGGCGATTAAATATTTTTTATTTTTCATATGGGAATTATTTATTATCTATCGAGTGCCGAAATTATTATTTTTCTGTCAAACATGGACTTTAAAGAGGTAGATATACGATATTTCCTGAAGGAATCGATTCCTTTTCACTTCAAAGCCCTGAATCCACTGGTTTTTAAGGATTTTATCTCCTACCTGTTTCAAGAGGATGGATTTAAAATTTTACCCGCCCAAGCTTCGCCGGCATATGCAGAGATTATAACGGCAGAAAAAAGAGGAAAGGTACATCTGATCTATCCGGTCCATAAAAATAACGATCAGCCCGTAGATTCGGAAATCATCGAGAAGGCAGGGGAGGTGATGGACGAGCTTGAGGCCCAGTATTTTTGGGTGATTACGAATGTCGGATTTACTGAAGAGGGCAGAAGCCTTGCGGATGAAACCGGAATTGAGCTGTGGGATTGGGATGCCTTGTATACTGCCCTTAGTGCCTTGTTTTATGAAGGAAAGGATCCTATGGAAGAAATTAAAGCGCAACCCGGTCCAATTATTCCAGAGGAAATAGAGCCGTATCTCAGGATGAAAGTCAAATGGGAGGCCACAGAAGGTGTCGGAACAGAATGGTATAATCTCGGTATCACACTATCCAATCCGACTGAGAGGAATATCTATCTGCATCTGGATCTTCCGGCGTTGATAGACCCAAGAAAAAATCAAATTATGGCCGATCACTGGGGCAAGGGTGAATTTATAGCCGGCATGCTTTATGGAGGAGCCTCTATTCGAACAAATGCACTTTTTAGCGCCGTCAGACTTGGTGAGCGACCTTCCGGCGGGCGAATTGTATTGACCTGTCATGAGCGTCAGGAGCCACCGGTGACTTATCATCTCAATGCAAGGTTGAAGGGACAAGCGTGTTTTGTGGTGACCTATTGCTATTCCACGTATAGCCCGGAATATGAAGTCATGACACGATACCGAGATCATGTGCTGGCAAAGACATTTACAGGAAGACAATTTATTTCCCTGTATTATTTTTTTTCCTCAAGAATCGTTGCTGGGGCAGCTAAAATTTCCTGGCTTGACAAACTCGTAAGAAAGCTGGGAGGTGTCATTATTCCTTTTTTAGTTAGCAGAGTACAATCCAAACATTCCATCACTAAATAATTTTATCCATAAAATGTCTTCATTTCTCGCCCCTTTTCATCTGGCTATTCCGGTAGATAATCTTGAAACTGCACGTCATTTTTACAGCCATGTGCTCGAATGCCCTGAAGGTCGTAGTGATACGCATTGGACGGACTATAATCTCTATGGGCATCAATTGGTCATCCATTATCAAGCAAAAAGTGAGCTTTCATCTCATTCAAATCCGGTAGATGGGCATGATGTCCCAATTCCACATTTTGGGGTTGTATTACCATGGGAAGAATGGGAGAAGTTGGCCGAAAAAATCAAAAAAGCAGGTATTCCCTTTGATATTGAGCCCTATATCCGTTTTAAAGGGCAAAATGGTGAGCAGGCTACCATGTTTTTTCGTGACCCATGCGGTAATGCACTGGAATTTAAGGCTTTCAGGGATATTGGCTTATTATTTGCAAAGTGATGTCCATAGAAGTATGAGATAACCTTGTATTTTTGCTTTTTATATCACCAAATCTCTTTTTCACGCTTATGCGTTCCTTTTTTCGTGTACTTTTTTTCTTTAGCTGTTTTCTTCTCTTCTCTAACACGTATGTACTGTCACAGTTACCTGCTAGTGTAAGTATCGCGCGACAGGTACAGGATAGTAGAGCAGTGATTTCAGTAAGCTGGGATGAAAATGCTGAAAAGGGCTGGCATGAAGCAAATGATGGTAATTTGGAAATTCCTTCGATCCAGGTGAATATCCATTCCAAATCTCTTGCACAAACTGAAGCCTCAAGGTCCGCTTACAAAATTGATCTTCCTGCTGAATCCATTATTGAACTGCTGATTGATCAAATCAACATAAGCTCCGGTGAACAAATTTATCTTCTCGATACAGAACGTGGTGAAATCATATTTGATTTAACCGGGCTGTCTAAGCAACGTGTATTAACACCTGCGTTTGATCCGGCTAAAACTTTGCTGATTTGGAAATGTATTGATGGTCCGTCTTATAGGAGTACTTTTTCAATTGAAAATATTTATTATCAAAATGTATTATCACAACGAACGCGTGGAATAGGTTTTGGTACGGCGATGGCTTGTCATCCGAATGCAGCTTGCAAGCAGGATTCAATCCTTGAATTAATTTCGAATAGTGCAGTTCGAATGAGAATGGTGATGGAAGAAGGAATCGGTTGGTGTACGGGATCTTTTATCAATACTACTCGAAATGATAAGACGCCCTATTTGTTGACGGCTTACCATTGTCAATTTGATTATACGCCTATCTATGATATGTGGCGCTTTGATTTACAATATAAATCCACCACCTGCGAGAATCCGGATAATGAGCCGTCTTATTTCTCGCTGACAGGCTGTACATTGATATCGTCGGGTCAGGCATCAGATTTCCTTTTGGTTCTGTTAGATGATCAGATTCCAGTCAATCAAAATGTCACTTTTGCCGGATGGGATCGGGACGCAGATGCCAAGCCGGATACCAGTTATCTGATTCATCATCCGAATGCCGATATCCGGAAGATTTCCACTTGCATCAATCAGGCTACGATACATCCAAATGAAATAGGTTGGTCCGAGGGGTATTCAACTCCCGGTTTTCATCATTTCAGATTGAAATTTACTGAAGGTGGTCATCAACCCGGTTCTTCCGGTGGACCGCTATTTAATGAAAATGGTTTGCTGGTTGGCCAACTGCATGGAGGGACGTCCGGCTGTGAAAGTATCAACAACACGTTTATTGGACGGTTTTCTAAATCATGGAGTCTCGGTTCCACTGCTCAGGAAAGACTAGGTGATTGGTTAGATCCGGACCAAACAGGATTAATGCAGCTTCAGAACTTGCCCAATATAGCTTCGGGTGAAACAATGACTATACGTGGTGTAATTCGCAATCCCAAGGGTCAGCCGGTGAAAAATGCCATTGTTAAAATCACAGGCTCTCTGGAACTGGAAATGACGACTGCGGATGATGGTGTTTTTGAGCTGGCTGATGTGAGCAGGAACGGAACTTATACCATTACCTCCGAGAAAACGGATAATCCTTCCAACGGATTGAATGCGCTGGATCTGGTAGCGATTCAAAAGCATCTCTTAGGGAAGGATACCTTTGATTTTGGCTGGCAATATATTGCTGCTGATGCCACCAATAATGATGATCTGACCGTTGGGGATATCGTGGTCATCCTTCGATTATTATTAGGGAAAATAACGACGTTGCCTTCTTCTCCTTCCTGGCGTTTTGACCCACCACAAATCGTCATTGATGCTGAATTCGGCGGTGATCCGGGCAATCTTGAGATGATGGGCATAAAAATTGGGGATGTCAATGGGACTTCGGATCCGGGGCTGTAAGCAACGGGCGCAGGGCGCAGAGCGTAGGGCTGTGTGCATGTAAATAGACCTGAGGCTTTTGGACGCGAGACGCGAGATTCATTAAGTCATACGATCCGAGTAGATCTGATCTACATTCCGACACTCACCATTCACTACTTACCCTTTCTTTCACCTCCTAACCTTCATAAACGCTACAATTGCGTTCATTTTCAATCATTTATACAAATCGGTATAATTTTAGCATAGGATCAATGTGAATCATTCTGATATTGTCATAGAAGCCGAAGCATATGTGCGGCATATTTTCGACGAGAAGATACCTTCCAACATTTATTTGTACCATAATTGGGAACATACCTGCCATGTTCGTGATGAGGTAAATTATCTTGCCAGATTGGCTCACGTGAGTAACGAAGAGTTGGAAATGTTAAATCTGGCTACTTTATTTCATGATGCCGGATTCTCTGAAACTTTTACGGGGCATGAAGAGGTTGGAGCGCAACTGGCAAAATCATTTTTATCTGAAAAAGGCTATCCCGAAGAAAAAATTGAGACCATTACCGGTTTAATACTGGCTACCAGAATTGAAACTGAGCCCAAAAATCATTTGGAAAAGCTCATCAAAGATGCAGATACAAGTTCATTGGGAAAGCCACAGTTTAGCATTGTCACTAATACACTCCGTAAAGAATTAAATGCGCTGCAGCAAGCGAACTATAGCAGCTCCGAATGGACATTGGCGAATCTGAAGTTTTTAAATGAACATCGATATTATTCTGATATTGGGAAAGCCAAATATGATAAACCCAAACTTGAAAATAAACGATTGTTGGAAGAGGAAGTCGAGAGACTGGAAGAGCGAAAATCAGAAGCTGCGGAAGGAAATTATACCATCGGTACCAGCCGCTCTGCTCAGACCCAATTTAAAACAGCCCTTAGAAATCATATTGATCTGAGCTCAATTGCAGACAATAAAGCAAATATCATGCTTTCTGTCAACGCCCTGATCATCACATTTGCATTGCCCTTATTAGGCAAAGAAATAACGAGCAATCGAATGCTTTTAATTCCAACGATACTCCTTCTGATCGTATGTCTTGTATCTATGATTTTCGCCACCCTGGCGACTAAGCCAATTCCAATGAAAGGCTATAGTAGTATGGAGAGTATTTTGCAGAAAAAGTCAAACCTGTTCTTTTTTGGAAATTTTTATCGGATGAGTTTCCAGGAATACAGAGAAGGAATGGATGCGACCATCGCAGATGATTCCATTCTTGATACCACGATTATGCGCGATTTGTTTTTTCTGGGTAAAACCCTGGGCGCAAAATATTCCTATCTGCGTAAATGCTACACCATTTTTATGTATGGCATCATTGTGACCGTCACTGCCTTTATGGTTGTTTTTGTTTTTTCTTAAACCATTGACTTTAACTCAAATTTTAGGCGGGTGATGGGATGATCATCAGCCAGTACCCTTGCTCTTTCATCAAGCCGTTTGCCAATCACCCAAACGATGTGCTCATTATTTTCCAATAAAAGCAATCGATTCTTTTCAAACATCTCAAGTTTGAGGTCGACCATCAGATCCTGAATTTTTTTGTGTTTCCCTTCCATGCCAAAAGGCTGAAAAACATCTCCGGGCTGCACACTTCTGATCATCAATGGCCATTGCAGTGCGGATGGAGATACATATACAGTCCATGGATCATCAAAGTGCATCTCAGATGTATCTTTTATTTCCTCCACTGTAAATTCAAATTCTTCAAAGCTATATTTTCCCGTGTGAGGGATGGCGATTTGAACAGGTGTTTTAAAGTCTTCCAAAAAATATCCAAAGTCAGTTCTGGATAATCGTTGCTGATCATATGCAAGAAAATGACCGGTATGCTGATTCGGAGATAAAACAAAATCAGCGGCCAGTGGCCATGGGAATCCTTGTTCTTCCAACCATCTCAAAACGAAAGCAGAGGTATCCTGTTTTGTATTGATCATCACTCCCTGTTCGACCGACTGTACATGATTTGTGACCCACTGCGAATACATAAAATCCATGGTTTCCCATTCCGTATTTAATCGGGTAATGGTGGTGCTCATGCTGGTGTGCAAGTTGGGATAGATTTCTTCCAGCAAAGGTATGATGTGGTGCCGAATTCGATTTCTCCTGTAAGCATCTGTCAGGTTGGACGAATCGATTCTGAATGGAATCTCATACTGATTGGCATACGCTTCGATGTCAGATTTTGGGCATGCTAATAATGGTCTTAAATAATGATCTCTTTTTTTTGGAATCCCTCTTAATCCCTTCATGCCGGATCCCCGAAAAAGATTGAGCAATAGCGTTTCAATGGAATCATCCAGGTGATGTGCAGTACACACAAAATCAAATTGGTGTTTTGAAACTAATTTATCCCACCAGTCATACCGAATCTTTCGAGCGGCTGTTTGTGTATTAATGTGAAGCTCAGCTTCGACGGTTTTGGTGATTTTATTTAAAATAAGAAATGGAATACTCCTTTGACTGCACCAATCTTTTACAAAGGCTGCATCCATATCGGATTCCTCTGCACGCAAGTTGAAGTTGATATGGCTAACCGAAATATTATACTCCAATGCATACAAAATGTTAATCAATACCATGCTATCCATACCACCGCTGACGCCGACCAGTAGTCGGGTTTCTTCCGTAATTCCATTTTTTGTCAGGAATTGTCGAACAGTATTTGGTAATGCGTTTGCTACCGGTTTTGTCATGCTGGAATAGAAACGAGGATAATTATTAACAAAATGATGTATTTGTATGGGATTAGATATTTATTTTTGCAGCCAAAATATTTTTTATGAAAGCAATTTATGTGATTTGTTCCATTGCGTTGATGTTTGTGTACGCAGGATGCAAACAAGACCATGCTGAAACTACGCCCGCTACTGATTCTCCGGCTCCGGCCGAGACCGTCCAAACTGCTGAAAAACAACAAGATAGCCGATCGGTTGCCGAGGGACATGATTATAATTTTTTGACGGACAAGATATTGATATTTAATGCAGTCGTTGGAGCAAGTGAAGATGAAAAGGCACCCCGGAAGAATGACTGGATCCATCTGATGAAGGACGGTACCTATATGGCCGGCAGAGCTAAGGATCAAACGCATACCGGACAATGGTCCTATGAGCATAATACCCAGACTCTTTTTTTAAGGCCGGATACTCAAAATTACAAAATGAGTGAATGGAAGGTGATGGCCACGGATAAAGTGATTGTATGGGTAGGTACAGCCACGTATGGCGATAATGCGATTCAGATCCAGTTGCTTAAAAGTGAATCTATCCCTCAGTAGTTTTTGGGATTTATTTAGTGGATTCGATCACCTCGTAGATTCAGGGAAGCCATGATGGTAGCTTCATGGGCCAGATATTCAGCCCATCTGATTTTTACTTTTTCCGGATCACCGTATTGATTGGCCAGATCAATAAAGAGTCTGTAATGGCCGGCTTCGGAGACCATAAAACCATGGTAGAATTCTTTCAGTACATCTTCGGCAATATGGAGTGAAAGTAATCTGAAACGCTCGCAGCTTCGTGCTTCAATCAGTGCGCATACTAACAGGCGTTCGATTAAGCGATCGTTCCTTGATCCGCCTTTTTGTTCAAACTGAAGTAGGGCATTCACGTATTCATCTTTTCGCTGTCGACCCAGGGATAGATTTCTTTTTCGAAGTTCATTCAGGACTAATCGGAAATGTCCCCATTCTTCAGTGACAATAGGGGCGAGCGCATTTACCAATTCTTCATTTTCAGGGTAAAACTGAATTAATGAGATACAGGAAGTGGCGGCTTTCTGTTCGCAGTACGCATGATCTGTCAAAATTTCTTCCAGTGATTTTTCTGCAAGATTAACCCATCTGGGGTCAGTAGGTAATTGTAATCCTAGCATTGCATATTGATATTACCAGTTGGAGGAAGACCTTATTTATTGTCTTGATTCCAAACAATTTATTTGATTGATTAAGAAATCCATGTAATACACATCGTAATCCTCAAAGCCTGTACTCCACATGACACGCATTTTGTCCAGACCTGATTTCTTAAGCGCATGGAGTTCTTTTTTTCCGAGCGCATATTGACCGGTAAAAATAGTGTGACCACTATAGGGGTCTATCCGGCCCGAATTTGGTTTGCCATTATATAGCGCAACGGACTCCTCATTCATTAGTTGAAAGCGCAGCAGACTGCCGTTTGGAAGAGACCCGAAATTGCTTTGTGAATGAGAGCTGGCTATTTGAAATTCAATATCCAGATAGACGTATGGACCCAATTTTGATAATCGACCGCGACATTTCATTAAATCCTTGTCCTTAAAATATGGCCTTAGTTCAGGCTCCGTATACGTAAAAAGGAGACCAGGAGTAGTTTCAAGCCTAATCCGGCCACTCGCCAGATCAATGCTGTCTGTTGCGAATTTACAATCATAAGGTCTGGCCCTGTATTCCGTTTTATTAAAATAGGAAGGCCGCTTATCCACCATGTCCGGATTCATCGCTTGTATAGTCGTGTTCTTGACAACCACTGGCGGTTCTGTGTTAGCAGCAGGTTTCTTTTTTTCAGAGGACTTGTCCGGAGAAACCTGACGACTCTGAGGTTTAAATGTTTTTAGATATCGATTAAATTGGGTGTTGATATTGGTAACTTTTTTCTCTGTGAGTTTTGACAGTAATGCATTTACTTTATCAGCTTGTTCCTGGATTGATTTAATGCTCTTCTGTTGCTTATTACTTTGTTTTAATACTTTGACAGATTGATCATAAGTTTCCTCCAGTCGGGCCATGAGATCAGGTTCGATCAGCTTTTTATTAAGTTCAGCTGCTTGGAGTTCTTCGCTCGCTTTAAACTTGGCATTCGTAGCATCCCTGAACTTGATCTGTGCTTCAATTTTCTCATCATTTACGGCGGCGTACAGATCAATCCACTGGCGCAGCAGAAACTCATACCGCTCTGCCTCATTCATTGTATTGCTATGCCCGCGAATGTCCGTGTTTGATTTCCGGTAAGGATCCTTTCGGATGAGGAGTGAATCGCCAGGTTCTGCGTTTCGCCACGTACCATCCGGATAAATAACGACCCGCTCACCTGCACTATTGACGATAACATGCTGAGATACAGACGGGAAAGTCAGTGCCAACAGGATGATGAAGGTTAGAAAAAGTCTTAGCGGTTGGATCAAAGCCATTCCATCTGGTTATAATAAGCAGCTAAAATAAGGCTTTGTTTGACTGTATTATGCAAGCTATGCGGTGATTGGGTGTTGAAACAGGGATTTACCCCCTGTACGACCGATTTTTATGTTTTGAATGTGTACCTTGTGCGCTCGTTTAAAAGTGCTCCTTGGCATTCGGAAAGTAAAGCATTCATTGATTAAAATTGTATACAAAGTATGGAAGAAGTACAAAATTATATTCAGGCGAATCGCCAGCGTTTTCTTGATGAATTACTTGATTTCCTCAGGATTCCGTCCATCAGTGCAGATACCAAATACAAAGGAGATGTTTTGAAAGCATCCGGTTGGTTAAAGGATGAACTGGTTCGAATAGGCATGGACCAGGTAGAAGTAGTACCCACAGCCGGCCATCCAATCGTTTACGGAGAAAAAAGAGTGGATGATTCATTACCGACAATTTTGATTTACGGCCATTATGATGTTCAGCCTCCTGATCCATTGGATCTTTGGAATTCGCCTCCGTTTGAACCTGTGATTAAAGATGAAAAGATATATGCCAGAGGAGCTTGCGATGACAAGGGACAATTATATATGCATGTTAAAGCCCTGGAAGCGATGATGGCTTCCGGAAAGCTTACCTGCAATGTAAAAGTGATGTTTGAAGGCGAAGAGGAAGTTGGCTCTGTCAATCTTGGTCACTTTCTGGAACAATACAAGGATAAGTTATCCGCGGATGTCATATTAGTATCTGATACGAGCATCATTGCTAATGATGTTCCTTCCATCACTACTGGTCTGCGTGGATTGAGCTATGTGGAAGTAGAAGTAACGGGACCCAATATTGATTTACATTCCGGTGTATATGGTGGTGCCGTTGGTAATCCGGCCAACATTCTGTGCAAGATGATTGCCTCGCTACATGATGAAGACAAACACATTACGATCCCCGGTTTCTATGATGATGTTGTCGTCGTATCGGATGATGAGCGCAAACAAATGAATATGGCGCCCTTTAGTGAGGCGGAATATATGAAGGACCTTGACGTTAAGGCATTGATGGGCGAGAAAGGGTATACCACCCTTGAACGCACCTCCATTCGCCCAACCGTCGAAGTGAATGGTATTTGGGGT
This sequence comes from Bacteroidota bacterium, assembly GCA_024642665.1. GTDB lineage: Bacteria > Bacteroidota > Bacteroidia > Chitinophagales > Saprospiraceae > Opimibacter. The sequence goes on along the minus strand of JAHEAR010000001.1, from coordinate 63,175 downwards.
GGATACATTGGTGAGGGGGCTAAAACTGTGCTGCCATCCAAAGCATCTGCTAAGATCAGTATGCGTTTGGTGCCTAATCAGGATCCGGATAAAATAACAGCTCTGTTTGCCGAGCATTTTAAACGTATAGCCCCACCATCCGTTAACATAAAGGTAACCCCACATCATGGTGGCCAACCGGCTGTCACACCAACGGATACCATCGAATATCAGGCTGCTTCAAAAGCCATGGAGAAAAGTTTTGGGAAAGCACCACTTCCGCAACGATCAGGAGGTAGTATTCCAATCGTAGCCTTATTTGAATCAGTGCTTGGAGTAAAAACTGTATTGTTAGGGTTTGGATTGGACTCTGATGCGATTCATTCACCGAATGAGCACTATGGTCTGTTCAATTTCTTTAAAGGGATAGAGACGATTCCATATTATTTTATGTATTACGCCGAAATGAAAAAATCATGAAATTTTTAACAACCATATTTACATTAATTCTACTTATGAGTAATTCACTAACCGCTCAGGATCTGAAGACTGCTGATGATACATTAGCCTATAGTCTGGGTGTTTTAATTGCCAACAATTTAAAGCAGGAAGGATTTTCTAATCTTAAACCTGAATTGGTGACGGCCGGTCTGAAAGCTGTCCTGAACGGAGAAAAACCATTGTTATCAATGGATGCCTGTAATTCAATTGTTCGCGAAAACGCAGTAAAACAACAGATGAAAAATCACGAATCAAACAAAGGAGCAGGAGAGGCCTTTCTTGTAGAAAATAAGAAGCGAGCTGGTGTTATTTCCCTGGACAATGGTCTTCAGTATGAGATATTGAAAGAAGGTAATGGGCCAAAGCCAAAAGGAACAGATAAAGTCTTGGTACACTACCATGGAACATTAATCGACGGAACTACTTTTGATAGTTCTGTAGATAGGGGAGAGCCTATTACGTTTGGTTTAAATCAGGTGATCAGAGGTTGGACTGAAATTCTGAAACTGATGCCTGTTGGTTCTAAATGGAGAGTTTACATCCCATATGATTTAGCCTATGGTGATCAGGGAGCGGGTCAGACGATCAAGCCTTATTCCACGCTGATCTTTGAAATCGAGTTATTAGGGATAGAGTAATAAGCAATTAAATAATTTGGTGATGTTGGAGATAGACATCCTTGCTGTGGTTCCTGAACTTCTGGAAGGTCCTTTCTCGCATTCCATTTTGCATCGAGCAGAAGAGAAAGGATTATTGAAAGTCCGGGTAACGGATCTTCGGACTTTTGGGCGTGGGGCTTACAAGCAAATTGATGATTATGCTTTTGGAGGGGGCGCCGGCATGGTGCTGCAGCCCGAACCTTTAGCGGATGCAATTTTGCAGATGCAGGGCGACAGGTCTTATGATGAGATCATCTATCTGACACCTGATGGACCTACGTTTAATCAATCGACAGCCAATCAACTATCGCTTAAGGCAAGACTCCTGCTGATCTGCGGGCATTATAAAGGGATCGATGAGCGTATCAGAGAAAAATATGTGACCAGAGAAATCTCTATTGGTGACTATGTACTTAGCGGTGGTGAATTGGCAGCAGCGGTAGTGGTGGATGCGATTGGACGATTGATCCCGGGGGTTCTGTCAGATGAAACTTCTGCCTTGATGGATTCTTTTCAGGATGATCTTCTAGCCCCACCTGTATATACTCGACCGGCGGAATGGGAGGGTATGAAAGTGCCGGAAGTGTTGTTAAGTGGTCATGCAGCTAAGATTGAGGAGTGGCGTTATGAACAATCCATCGAACGCACTAAAAACAGACGGCCTGATTTGCTCCGTAAAGATGAAGAAGCTTAAATTTAGTCAGCAGATATTTTTGTTTGCCTAATGAAATAAGGATGGTACAATACTATTACACGGATGGAAAAGAGCGGTTTGGGCCATATTCTATTGAAGAATTAAAAGACCAGCCCATCACCCCACAAACGCTGGTTTGGAAGGAAGGACTTCCCGACTGGATGCCGGCCAATACGCTTTCTGATTTAAATATATTATTTCCTGAAGGCCCTGAAATGGAAACCAGTTTTTCTGGTCAGCCACATGCACAACCATTAGCCGTAGCACCAAAAAACTGGCTGATTGAATCTGTTTTGGTCACTATTTTTTGCTGTTTGCCTATTGGTATAGTAGGTATCATTCTGGCGCTTCTGGTGGACACCTTATGGAAAGAAGGCCACAAAGAAGCTGCGGAACGTCTAAGTATGGAAGCCGGCAGATGGGTGAAGTATGGGATTATATGTGGGGTGATAGCCTTGATTTTGTACATGCTCCTGATATCTTCCGGAATACTTTCAGGCATCAGTGGAGGAGTGCCGGTCTAGTTGAAAAGGAAAAATCTCATATGGATTTCGGCGGTTATAGTCATTTTATTTGTCTATGGCTATCTTGATCCAAATCGTTTTCCATTTCCACAGTGTCCATTTCTGATGATCACGGGTTGGGAATGTCCGGGTTGTGGTTCGCAAAGAGCATTGCATCAGTTTTTGCATGGAAATTTTTCTGCTGCTTTTACATTCAATATGCTTTTTATTCCGACGCTGGCATATGCACTCTTTGCTTATGTAACCATGGCATTTTTTCCTACGCATTGGATAGACATAAAATCTGTTTGGTATAGCCGCAGGGCTGCTGTTTTGATCCTGGTGGCTGTTATTTCTTATTGGATTGGACGCAATATATAGGCGGGATATGAAAAACTACTTACACATGAACTATAGGGATTTATTTCGTCAATAATTTAAGGATAGTCTGCGGAGGGCACCATATCCTCCCATTACTTCATTATTTTAGCCCCATGAATACATACCAAACGCTAATCGCCGAACTCAAGGACAATCTTCTGATCCTTCGGCTGAACAGACCGGAAGCTATGAATGCGCTGAATGCGCAAATGTTTGATGAGCTGGATCAATTTTTCTCAACAGATTATAAACAATATAAAGTCGGTTGCATTATTCTGACGGGTAGTGGAGAGAAAGCTTTTGCAGCCGGAGCAGATATCAAAGAGTTACATGGTTTGAATAGTGCACAGGCAGAACAGTTGAGCAGCAAAGGACAAAGGATATTTAGTTTAATTGAAAATTTCCATCTGCCGGTTATTGCCGCTGTGAATGGTTTTTCGCTTGGTGGTGGTTGTGAACTTGCGATGGCTTGCCATATTCGTATTGCGTCTTCCAAAGCGCGATTTGGACAGCCGGAAGTGAATCTTGGAATCATTCCGGGATATGGAGGAACGCAGCGATTAGTACAACTTATTGGGAAAGGAAAGGCGATGGAGTTTTTACTCACCGGAGATATGATTTCTGCAGATGTAGCACTCGCTCTTGGACTTGCTAACTACGTAGTTGCTCCGGAAGAATTATTGAATACGTCCATTGACCTGGCGAATAAAATGAATACAAAAGGTCCTTTAGCCTTGCGTGGGGTGATCAAATGTGTCAATGGATATTATACGCCCGGTGTGAATGGCTATGCCATGGAGGCACGAACATTCGGCGAAATAGCGGATAGTGAAGATTTCACTGAAGGAACCAGTGCCTTTATTGAAAAACGAAAGGCTGACTTCAAAGGAATCTGATGTACGAATTCCACCAGGATAAAGATCGGTATTTCGATATGCAGTACCGCGTAACAAAGGATTACATCTATCCTTTTTTACAGGAGACCTTACCGGGTAAAACATTTGTTCGTGTGCTGGAGATTGGCTGTGCAGAAGCCGGTGTATTGAAATGTTTTCTCGAGCATGGATCGTTTTGTACCGGTATTGAACTTTCCCAACCGCGCATACAAGCCGCTGAAAGGTATCATGCAGAAGCACTTAAGGAAAATCGAATCGAATTTGTCAATCGCAATATTTTTGACATCGATCCGGAGCATGATCTTGGAGGCAAGTATGATCTCGTGATTCTTAAGGATGTGATTGAACACATTCCCGGACAACTGGAATTTATCGCACAGCTGTCCTTATTTTTAAACGAGGGTGGTGTGATATTTTTTGCATTTCCACCCTGGTATATGCCCTATGGTGGCCATCAACAGGTATGCAAGAATAAATGGCTTAGTAAGTTGCCTTACTTTCATTTACTTCCCGGATTTCTTTACAAAGGTGTTTTGAAAATGGCAGGAGAGCCCAAAACCACCATTGAAGATCTTTTAGAAGTGAAATCCACCGGGATCAGCATTGAGCGATTTGAAAAATGTATTCGGGTAAACAGATATAAAATCGCAGCTAAACGACACTATCTGTTTAATCCGATTTATCAGTACAAATTTAACGTCAAACCAAGATTACAAAACAAAATTGTCAGCAGTCTTCCTTTAATTAAGGATCTGTTTACCACCGGCGTTTACTATCTCATCAAAACGAACTGATGCTTTAATGGTGCTCGTTTCAATTTGCCTTGGCAAATAAATCGTCTAAGGTATTGTACGAGACACTGTGATAATTAGGACGAGCTTCCTGATAAATACTTTTGGCTTCATCCTTCATGCCTGATTCAATCATTGCCGAATATAAAGGCGTCAGAAATTTCCTTCTGCCCACTTCGACTAAAAAGGATCTGATCGCCGGGACTATTTTTTTACCGTATCCCTGATAGATGGCAAGTTTATACCAGGCTGCCTGAATTTCGCGATTACCGCTATTTGTAAATCCAAATGCTTTGTCCAAATCCTCCATCTGACCAATGGCTAATGTATAAGGCATCGCTTTGATAAAATGTAGCCACTCATGAGTAGTCCAGGCTTCTGTTTTTAAGGTTGCCGCTGATTTGCCGGCGATAAAAGCAGTTGCCTGTTCACTAACGGCATCAAATCTTTCTGAGCTAACTACCGGACAGTTATCCGGAAGCCCGGGCCCATAAATCCATTCATCAATATTTACTTCTACTCCATTTGGCTCCAGAAGATTTGCCTTCAGGTAAGCAACAAATTTTTCAGTGGTCATAGATTGAAACTGATGATCATTGAAGTACGCTTTCAGAAAGGCATCAAATTTCTGTCGGCCAACAGTATTTTCCAGCATCATCAGAAAGTGAGCTCCTTTTTCATACGCGATATCGGTCATGCCATCATCAGGGTTTCTTCCTGCCAGATCGAGAAACAGGTGAGTATCTTTCTCATCCAGGTCTTCTACTGATTCCACTAAACCCTGATAGCCAAGACTTGTGAGCATAGCTGCATACGATTTGCCATATAATGCTTCCATAATGCGTGATTCAAAATAAACAGTGAAGCCTTCGTTTAGCCAGAAGTCATTCCATGTTGCATTGGTCACGAGATTGCCGGACCAGCTATGCGCGAGTTCATGTGCAATCAAGGCGACTAAAGATTTGTCTCCTGCAATAATCGTTGGTGTAGCAAATGTTAATCGTGGATTTTCCATTCCACCGAAAGGAAATGAAGGAGGTAATACAATGACATCATATCGATCCCACTTATAAGGACCATAAAGTGCTTCTGCAGCTTCCACCATATTTTCCATATCGGAAAGTTCGAAAGCACAGCTTGCTATCATGGAAGGTTCGGAATACACACCGGTTCGCTTGCCAACAGACTTAAACTCCAAATCTCCAATAGCAAGAGCAATTAGATAGGGAGGAATGGGTTGCTCCATTTTAAAGGAGTACACACCGGTACCGTTTTTTCCTTGTGGATTTGAAGCGCTCATCACAGCCATTAAGTTTTCAGGCGCGGCTACTTTTGCATCATATGTTATACGGATTCCGGGACTATCCTGAATAGGAATCCAGGTACGTGTCAGAATAGCTTGTCCCTGCGTAAAAAGATAAGGGTACACTTTGCCGGCTGTTTGCGATGGATTTAGCCACTGCAACGCTTCCGCAGAAGGAGAGGTGGCATATGTAATCACCACTTTTTTTGATTTCTCAGAGACAGGTATGCTCAATGGTTGTCCAAATATTTCCTTCACTTCTCCAAGGGTAAAGGCAACTTCTTTTCCATCTACAGTAACTTTTTGAATGTCTAAATCCTTGCTATCTAATATAAGTTGATCTGCACCTTCAGCCACACGGATATCATAGGTAGCTGTTCCACTGATTTGTTTAATCGCAAAATCAGCCTTCAAATCCAGTGACAGATGAGTCATGACGGCTTTGTCCGGTTGTGCATAGGAATGGGTATCCATGATGTGTTCAGTTGTTTCAGTAGCTGTTTCCTCATTTTTTGTTTCATTATTACAATTTGCAAAGAGCAATGCAATGGAAGCAAGCAGGAAGATATTTAGAGTTGATTTCATTTTTATTTGGTGATTTTGTTATTTAGTGATTGAGTGATGGGTGATGTTGTGATAAATATTGAGTGATGTTGTTATTTAGTGATTTTATGTATAGGGTAAAAGATAAACGTTTAACAGCTCCTTTATAAGAGACATTTCTTTTATTTTTTGTAAATCGTAATTATAATTTTCCCTAAGACTTCCGCTAAGCTAAACTCTTTGCCCCAGGCCCTATGCTCTTTGCCCCAAGCCCCATGCTCCCTGCGCTGAGCTCTGCGCCCCTTGCCTTTCGTCGTATGTCAAAAAGTCTAAGGACTAAAAATCCAAGTTCTTTAATGATCATATCGCCTGCCGCTTCGATCGATCAGCATTCCACCGGCCTGTTGGGTGCCCATCATGAGAATATCCTGTACATTGACATGTGGTGGTCGTGAAGCCATAAAGTAAATCGCTTCTGCTACATCTTTTGAGGTCAATGGATTAAAATCATTGTAGATTTTTGCTTTCTCCTGATCCCAGTCAAAACGTACTCTTGCAAATTCAGTTTCTTCCACATGGGCGGGTGAAACCTGAGATACTCTGATGCCATGTGTATACAAATCAGCTCTGATAGCTTTTGTGAGTGCTTCAACAGCAAATTTTGTCGCACAATACACATTGCCTTTTGGATAGACTTCTTTGCTGGCGGTTGAACCCAGATTGATAATATGTCCGGATTTACGTTTCACCATGCCGGGACTGATCAACCGTGTCATATAGAGCAAGCCTTTAATATTTGTATCAATCATTTCCTCCCAATGGGCAAGATCACCTTCTTCAATACTGCTGAGTCCTCGGGCCAGACCGGCATTATTAATAAGTATATCGACAGGCCGATTAATTTTTGAAATGGCTTCCGCGCATTCTTCCTGATTCCGAATATCAAAACACAGAGTGAGCACTTCAATGCCATGCGTGGCTTCTAGTTCAGTTTTAAGTTCTGCCAGCCGATCGGCTCTTCGCGCGGTGAGTATCAGGTCTATATCATGGGATGCAAATTCTCTTGCTGTTGCCAGACCAATACCACTGGTTGCTCCTGTGATTAATGCGCATTTTTTCATAGGTCAGATTTCATTTTAGCAACAAGTTCAGAAAATTCTTTTTTAAAGGCATCAAAACCGGAGGTAGCCGGGCCGGTGAATCCGGTGTGAATTGCCACTACCTGATTGTGCTTGTTAAGGAAAATCATAGTTGGAAAAGCCACTACTTTATTTAACATAGGTAATGTCTTACTTGCTTCAACTTTATTACTGGATCCACCATATGTCACAGGGTAGGGTATTTTCATTTTTTCTTTATACGTCCTGATGCTTTGATTTGCTTTTAACGTATCAGAATATCTTTCAAATGAAAGTCCAAGTATTTCAAAACCAGGCTCAGGATTTTCATTCAAATAGTTTAGCAAAAAAGTGGTTTCATCCTTGCAATTCGGGCACCATGTCCCCATGATTTGAATGATTTTAGGGCGTTCGTGAAAGATTCCCTGATCGATATCCAAAAGATTACCGTCAGGGTCTTTGACGGAAAGAGAAAATGGTTTTTCATCCATTACTTTTGTCAACGTCATTGGATCACCAAAATCGGCTAATTCGAGTGTGTCCGTGCGTGATCCTTCCCAATACGTTTTATAGTGATTGCCGGAGCGATAGATGCCTGTCAGTTGGCCATCAGGCATTATTTTCGCTTCATAGAGATAGGCATGCGTACCATCAAAGAGCGATAGAAAAAGGCGATCACCGCTTACGGTTCCTTCCAGATAACGGTCATCACCGGTGGCAGAGAGAAACGTCCCGATGAGATGGTTTCCATCCTGTTTAAATTCACCAAGTTTCAATTCCGGATCTTCTGTATCAATACTGAAGTTACAGGCCCAATGACCTGTTAGATCTGCAGCCGGTGGTTCCGGTAATTGAAAGAATCGATATTGCTGGCCATGAAGCGCTTTAAAAGGTATGCGATAATCCTTTTTACTGTTTACGATCCAAAAGCCCTCAATGGCATCCTCTTCATATTGGGCCGTGATATAGCTGTCAAATATTGGAAACTCTATTCGAATCGTATCGCGCGCTGTCCTGCGGTCAACACCCATGTAAATGTCATTCACTAGGATACGCTCTTCCCCATTATGGATGACGATATGAAATGAATCGGGACGATCATAGATGACTTCAAAATTAAAGGGAAGTTCACCTTTTGTTTTTTCATCAAAATCATCGGTCTTATCAGACAATGTCAATGTAGCTCGCCATAATCCCGGAGGTATTTTTTCATAGTGTTCACCAAACGTCAGACAAGAAACTAAAGAAGTGAAAATTACACATACAAAAATCCATTTTGTCATTCGCCTCATGCTTTATCCCCAACGAAGTGAGCTTCTTTGTCTCTAAACAACACGTTGAACGTGGTGAGACTTCCATAGATACGCGTGATATATTGCTGGAGATCGATTTTCTCTTCGTCAGTTAGTTTTGAGTTACTATTGATTTTTTGTTCCATCACACGGAGGCGATCGCGCAGCATGACAATCTTGTGATAAAATGTCTCGATCGGAAGATCTTTTGGTTTCAATCCTTTATCGTAGGGCTGAAGGGACATCACACCACCTTTCCATTTGTCGCCCATCACGACTAGTTCGGATATTTCGCCCCAGGTTTTAAGAATGCGCATGAGTGATTTCTCCGCATCAGTCCAGGTGACGGAATCTTCTGCTTCGACATGATCAAGAATTTCCCAATCCTTATAATCCTTTCCAACGGTCTTTGCACCGTAGACGATAAATACTACCTCATAGGCTGCAGGATGCAATCGTATAATGACTCCATCACCATAAGCGGGATGGTTGACACGGGATCCAACACCCAATAATTGATTTGATTCTGACATAAATCGAATGATTATTATAACACCGTAAAAATAGTGAAACGACCGGTTTATTTCCTCACGGCCATTCGCATACTATCCATTATAGAACTCCAAAATGGTTTTTAAGTTTTCATCCCTCTGAGCATCTCTCTTTTTCCGGGCGGACCGATCAGCCTTTCTACTTGAAAACCTGCTGTTTGCATTCGTCTTCTGGCTTCTCCTTGTGCACAATAGGTGACGATGCAGCCTTTCGGGTGGAGTAGTTGAAATAATACGTCAAACATGGATTGTTCCCAAAGTTCCGGTTGAGCACCGGGAGCGAAAGCATCAAAAAATACACAATCAAACTTTTGATGGGCTGCTAAATGGACCATTTGATCGATTCTTTGAAAATGAAAAGATTCCGCGACAAAAGATGTTTCACGGTGCATGCGAAGAAATATTTCACGTTCTTCGATAAAGGCAAGGTATTCGGGATAATTTAAGCTCGAAGCAACATCGAGAGAAATTGGAGAAGTCTCAATACCGGTATAATGGACTTCTTTATCCTTATTTAAAGAGAAAAGATAGGCTAGGAAGGCATTTAATCCGGAACCAAAGCCAAATTCAAGGATAGAAATCATGGGTTTGTCCAACTGGGTGTTCAGTCCCTGCTGGAAAAAAACATGCTTACTTTCAGACACGGCACCAAAGGCTGAGTGATATAAGGTTCCGTGCGTTCGGCTAAACAACGTATCTGATCCGTCGCGCGTGGAAACAATATACACATCATCCCAACCCAGGGTTGGAGAGATGTCTTTCGCAGTCATTTTTATCGGTTATAGGTGGTTTGGTGTCTGGTTGACCGGTTTTTGTTCAGAAAACCGGCAATGGTTGTGTTCTATTTCCCGAGTGAAATGGGGGAAAATCAGCAGGCAGGATCAACGTAAGCAGGTACATCAGTACCGGCATCTACAGAGAAATCACTTGGGCAACCATAGCCCTTGTTGCAACTCGTAGTCATTGAGACACAGGCTACTAGCCCCACAGCAATCAGAATGAACTTTAAAGAAGATACTTTCATGTTTGACAATGCTTTAATTTGCTTTTGGTTATCAACAGATAACAGATATAAATCGTTTTAAAGTGCGAAATTATTTTATTCCTTTGGCTTTTTCTTAAAAAATAATCAAAACAGGCATAAATAACTGATTATGAAGATACATTTTGTGGCTATTGGGGGTAGTATTATGCATAGTCTGGCCATTTCCATGCTAAAAAGTGGTCATGTGGTGACGGGCTCAGATGATGAGATTTATGAGCCAAGTCGCTCCCGTTTAGCTGAAAAAGGGCTTTTACCGGCTGAAATAGGCTGGCATCCTGAGCGAATTCATCACGATATTGATGTTGTGGTATTAGGGATGCATGCCCGAGCGGATAATCCGGAATTGCTTAAAGCGCAGAAGATCGGACTGAAGATTTCCTCTTTTCCTGAGTTTGTGTATAATATTTCGAAGGAAAAAATGCGGATCGTAGTGGCCGGTAGCCATGGGAAAACGTCAACCTGCGGAATGATCGCCCATGTCCTGCATGAATCCGGGATTCAGGCTGATCGCATGATTGGTGCAAAAATCGGTGATTTGGAACCGGTGGTGCTATCTGATGCTGAAATCATTGTTTTGGAAGGCGATGAATATCTGACCAGTCCTTTGGATCCAAGGCCCAAGTTCTTTCATTATCATCCGCAGATTACGGTGATTACGGGAATCGCCTGGGATCATATGAATGTGTTTCCCACCTACGAATCCTATGTACAGCAATTTCAGCTACTGATTGAATCCTTAGGAAAAACGGATACCTTAATTTATTGTGCAGCTGATCCTGATCTGGTAGATTTAGTGGAACGACTTCAACCTGTATGTGTGTGTCTGCCTTACACGACGCATCAATACGCATTGGTCAAGGATCAAGTGGTCATTCATGATGAGGATGGGCATTATTTTCCCCTTGAAATTTTTGGAAAGCACAATCTGCAAAACCTAAAAGCTGCTCAATTAGCTACGGCATGTATTGGTTTGGCTAAAGAAAAATTTTATCCGGCGATTCAATCGTTTACCGGCGCCAACAAACGGCTTCAATTATTGCATACGTCAGAACATATCACCGCCTATCAGGATTTTGCTCATGCGCCATCAAAAGTTAAAGCAACTGTCAATGCCGTGAGAGAAAAACATTCGGATGCTTTTATTATCGCTTGTCTCGAATTGCACACCTTTAGTTCACTGAATCCTGATTTCCTGCCACAATACAAAGACTCGCTTTCCGAGGCTGATGCTAAGCTTGTGTTCTACAGCCCGCATACCCTTGCCATTAAAAAGCTTCCGGATCTGTCCGGCGAGCAATTAGCCGGGTATTTTAACGCGCCCGATCTGCAGGTGGTGACGAATAAAGAGGATTTGGAAAAACTTGTGCGCAAGACTGACAAGCAGAAAAATATGGTTTTGCTTTGGATGAGTTCCGGTCGCTTTGATGGGCTGGATATACTTGCGCTTTCGCAGTCTTTTACCTAGTATTATTCCTCCGTTCCTAAGGTTTCCCTGATAGCTTCCATCGAGAAAGCATCATCGAGCGCATAGCCAGCAATATGTGTACGCACTAATCCGGATAGATAAGCTCCACAACCAATACGGTCACCAATATCGTGTGCTAACGAGCGGACATAGAAACCGCTGCCACAGTGGATGCTCAGGTCTAAAATGGGTGGTGTGAAGTGATTTACCCCTATGTCAAAAACCTCTACGTTTCTTGGTTCGGTTTTAACTTCTTTGCCTGCCCGTGCCAGTGCATACAAAGGCGTGCCGTTTTTCTTGATGGCTGAAAAAACTGGTGGGTATTGTTCAAACTTACCTTTAAAATGATCAAGTATTTGTTCCATCTTTTCTGAGGTGAGAGCAGGTACTTCTCTTTGACTCACGACTTCCCCTTCGGCATCATAGGAATCTGTTTCAATACCAAGCGTGATTTCTCCGATGTACTTTTTATCCAAGCCGGTAAGTGCAGTCAATTTTTTTGTCCAGGAGCCGGTGCAGATCAGAAGGAGTCCAGTAGCCATTGGATCAAGTGTACCGGAATGGCCGACTTTTATTTTTTTGATGCCATACTTGTGTCGGATGAGGCCTCTGATTTTATTGACGACGTCAAATGAAGTCCAGCCTTTGGGTTTATTCACCAGCAGTAAACTTCCTGAAACGTAATCTGCTGTCGTGAGGTCAGTAACAAATGGTAGGCTCATTTGCATTATCCTTTAAGGACAAACAAACGAAGAAGAATGGCAATGACACCTATTGCCACACAATAGTATCCAAAGTAGCGCAGTCTGGCGTTTTGAACGATTTTGATCATCCATTTGCAGGCGATGATGCCTACAAAAAATGAAAAGCCAAAACCAAGCAACATCGGAAGCGAATTTTCTGATGCTATATTCATTTCACCACCTGCAATATCTTTTGCAATCTTTCCGAAAATAAGCGGAATGACCATCAGAAAAGAAAATTGAGCGACATTTTTACGGTCTATTCCTAAAAAGATACCGGTAGCAATTGTGGCTCCTGATCTCGAAACACCCGGCAGAATAGCAATAGCTTGTGAGACCCCAATGATCAGCGAACCGGTCCATGAAAGTGATTTGGATTGGTTTCTCCAACGATCAGAAATAATCAGTACGATACCGGTCAATAATAGCATGCAGGAAACCAGAATAATTTGTCGGTCAAAAAGTGCTGTAATCTGTTCGTCGAAAGCAACGCCAACCATAGCAGCCGGTATCATGGACAGAATGATCCAGAAAATGTATTGTCTTCCTTCAGGTTTAGTAATCTTTTTGAGGATATCAAGGATATAATCTCGAAATACCCATACGGTCGCCAAGGCAGTGCCAAAGTGTAAGACGACAGTCATCAGAAAACTTTCGGATGCATTTCCGGAATCGCCTAGCAGCCACTTAGCCAGTTCGAGATGTCCGCTGCTGCTGACGGGCAAAAACTCTGTCAATCCCTGGATGACTCCAAGAATGATGGCCTCTAAATATTCATTCATTTGGTGTAACTGACTACTTTTTGAAAATGGCGTAAATCTGCATTCCCAGTCCGGCGAGGATAATGATGGGTGCCAGCGTAATACGCACAGGGCTGTAGATCACACTTTCATCCCAAATCATCGGATCCTTCATCCCACCACCCAGCATAAGCATTAAACCAAGGGCAATGAGACCACAGCCAATCCCAATATACATATAGGTTTGCTTTGTAAATAAGAGTGGAAAAGCTTCTTCCTTCCGGCTACCAGCACGTCTTTGGGATACATTGCCGGGATTCTTATTTGCTACAATTTTCCTTTTTGGTGATGAAGATTCTTTAGCCATAATGTTTGTATAACGAGTTCCAAAGATATGTAATTCGGGTGTTATACGTGTTAATTTGGGTTAAATGTGGTTTTGAAAGCCAAAGATTATAGCGCAATGGGCCATGTGGTGAGCGCATTTAGTTTTTTGCCTGCCCGACAATTTTGGTATGTTTGGACGAGTAAGTATCACTTGGGTTGGCATTCCCTGTTTCACCCAATTCAAATTGTTGACCCTAAAATACACACCCGCATATGAATCTGAGCAAGATCCGGATCCCGCAGATCTTTATTTTTATGTTCTTCATCATTCTGTTTTGCTCTGTCTTAAGTTATATCATTCCTTCCGGCGCATTTGAAAGGGAAACAAAGGTGTACCACAAAATCGAGCAAACTGTCGTTAAGGCCGGCACCTATCAGGAGATTCCAAAGCATTACTCTGTGCGGGGGCTGATCCTCGATGATGCAAAGGAAGGAAAGGCATCGCCGGTATCATTGATGGGATTGTTAACGGCCATTCCCAAAGGGTTGACGCATTCTGCCTCCCTTGTATTTTTCGTTTTTATTATTGGTGCCGTATTTAATCTCATTATTGAAACGCAAACCATCCATGCAACATTGGCCTGGCTGATCATCAAGTTTAAAAACTCCACGACCCTGCTGTTTTTTATGGTGTATGTCGCGATCTCAACAGGAAGTGCTTTCATGGGTATTATCATGGAACTCATCCCGTTGATACCTATTATCATGCTGCTGGCCAGACAAAAAGGATATGATCCCATGTTTGGTTTTGGACTCGTAGCGATTCCCTTAAGTATAGGCTGGTCGACTGCCACTACCAATCCTTATAATGTTCAAATTGCGCAACAGATTGCAGAGTTGCCGATCGGTAGTGGGATGTTGCTGCGATTTATTGTCTTTTGTCTGGCGATAGGGATTGGCTTTGCATTTCTGATGCGATATGGAAATCAGGTTAAAAACAAAAAGAGAAAATCATGGATGCCTGATATTTCTTTAAGCCAAAAGGGTGATGAAGATTTCACGAAGATCAAACTGACCAAAAAGCATATTTGGATATTAATTACACTCGTTGTTGGATATGGAGGTATTCTGACGGCGATTCAGTTCATGGGATGGGGGCTTATTGAAATGAGTGGCGGGTTTTTAGGGATAGCCATAGTAGTTATCCTGATTAGTGGCATGACAGGTGACCATTCGATGGAGGTTTTGACCCGGGGTTTGGAGATTATGATTATGCCGGCTTTGGTCATCGGGGTAGCCCGGGGGATATCGATTGTGATGATGGAAAGTCAGATTATGGATACCATATTATTCCATACCTCCAATACACTTAGCAATTTGCCTCAGACTTTTGCGACCATTGGAATGCTGGTCTTTCAATCGTTTCTGAATTTTTTCATTCCCTCCGCTTCCGGTCAGGCACTTGTATCCATGCCTTTAATGACGCCTTTGGCTGATTTACTGGATATATCCCGCCAAACGGCGGTACTTGCCTATGTGTATGGAGATGGCTTTTCCAATATGATCATTCCAACTAATGGATTGTTAATTGCGATGCTGGCGGTAGCCCGTATCCCATTTGGAAAGTGGTTCCGTTTTATCCTTCCTTTATTTGGTATCTGTATGGTGCTGGCCGCTGTAGTGATGGTTTTTGCGATCTGGTCGGGATATTGATGAATCCACTTCCCTATAGACAATTTACCCTATTTTTGCGGGCGAATTAACTTAAAGTTTCCCTGCATTGGCTATTGACGTATCCAACCTTTCCAAGCAATTTGGGCAGCAAATGGCTGTCAATGATATCTCCTTTCGTGTAGGTAAAGGGGAGATTCTTGGTTTTCTGGGTCCTAATGGTGCCGGCAAAACGACGACCATGCGCATGATCACGGGCTATCTGAGCCCGGATACCGGTGAAATAAAAGTAAATGATACCGTGGTCACGGAGGAAAATCATCAAATCAGAGCAGCTATCGGTTATCTCCCTGAGAATAATCCTCTTTATCTGGACATGTATGTCGTAGAATACCTGAATTACGTGGCCAGGATCTATAAAATCAGTCAGCCTAAAGAACGTATTGAAAAGGTGCTTGAGATAACCGGCCTTTTACCGGAGCGTCAAAAACTTATCAGAGAACTCTCCAAAGGTTACCGCCAGCGCGTTGGATTAGCGCAGGCCATTTTGCATGATCCGGAAGTTCTCATTTTGGATGAACCTACCTCAGGATTGGATCCGAATCAGCTGGTCGAAATCAGGCAACTTATCCGCAATCTTGGAAAAGAAAAAACGATTTTACTTTCTACACATATTATGCAGGAAGTGCAGGCGCTTTGTGATCGGGTAGTGATTATCAATAAAGGCGTTATCGTCGGGGATGGTAATATCCAGATGCTGAGCGATAACCTGACCAGTCAGTATCAGGTGGAAGTTGTTTTTTCAAGAGCTGTCGCAGATCAGACACTTGCCTTGATAAAAGATTATGAAAAACATAAAAGTCTGGGTGAAAACCGTTTCCTCATTACAGGAGGAAAGCATACCCTGAATGAAGCCATATTTGACTTTGCGATCAGCAAGAATCTTAAAATTCTTGAGATGACAACGATCAGAGACAGTGTCGAAAATATTTTTCAACAACTTACCAATAAACCCTCATGAGAGCAATATACCTCAGAGAACTTGGAAGTTATTTCAGCTCGATGATCGCCTACATCACCGTAGGCTTGCTGCTAGCCGTATTAGGGCTTGTCCTGTGGGTGTTTCCTGATTTCAGTTTGCTGCAAACACCTTTTGCAAGTATCGATGCACTTTTTGAAATTTCACCATTGATTTTTATTTTCCTGATTCCGGCGTTTACCATGCGGACTTTTGCGGAAGAGCGCCAGAATGCAACATTGGAAATTCTGCTGACGCGACCTGTCTCTCCATGGCAAATTGTATTTGGAAAATATCTGGCGACCATCACGTGGTTGTTCATCGCGCTGGTGCCGACCATTATTTATGTTTTCTCCATCTATCAACTGGGATCACCTCCGGGAAATATTGATTTAGGGCAAATTGCCGCCTCGTACTTGGGATTGTTTTTTCTTGGGTCCGTGTTTTGTGCAGTTGGTATTTTTGCCTCATCGCTGACATCCAATCAGATCGTAGCATTTGTTTTGGCAGTATTCCTTTGCTTTGTATTGTATTATGGGTTTTATTTTATCAGTAAGCTGGCCTCATTTACCGGAAGTCTTGATGCGATTATTGAATCCCTGGGGATAGACTATCACTATCATTCGATTAGTCGCGGAGTGATTGACACACGAGACCTGATGTATTTTATTTGTTTGATTGGTTTGTGTCTCACATGGACCTGGGTCTCCATAAAAAAGCGCAACTAATAGCTGATGGCAAAAATATTTTCAACCGAACATAAAAAGGTATTGACCTCAGGTTTGCTGATTTCCGGCATCCTGCTGCTGTTTTATATTGGTTCGCAATGGTTGCACACTACGATTGATGCAACGGAGGAGAGAAAATTTACGTTGTCTCCGGCCACAAAAACCTTGTTGAATGGATTGGAGGATAAAATCTATATCAAGGTGCTCCTTGATGGAACGTTTCCTGCCGGATTTAAACGTTTGCAGGAATCTACTGAAGATATGTTGAGGAGGTTTGCGCAGGTAAGCCCACAAATAGAATACAATTTTGAAAATCCTAATGATGGGACCATCGAAGAAGTAAATGATCGGCGAAATCAGCTGGCAAAAGATGGACTCATTCCAACCAAGCTTCGCATCAGTGATGCGGCCGGTGCTTCGGCGCAGTATATTTATCCTTTTGCGATCATCAACTATGGTACCCGGAGTATTCCTGTAACCCTTTTGCAGGATGATATACCGGGAGCTGATAAAGAAGTCATTCTGAACAATAGTATAAGCCTGCTGGAATATAAGCTGGCTGATGGAATTCAAAAAATCAAAGCAAAAAGTAAACGGATTGTTGCCTTCACTACCGGTCAGGGTGAGCTCAATCGTTTTCAAACGGCTGCTTTTGAAAAAGATTTGACCAATGCGTATGCGGTCAACCGAATTGATTTGGATAGTGTCGTCCAAATTCCGAAAGAAATCAAAGTACTGATCATAGCGAAACCAATGAAAGCGTTTTCGGAGGTAAAACTTTTTATGCTGGATCAGTATATCATGCATGGCGGGCATGTTATTTTTCTCATTGACCCCTTGATTGTTTCATTGGATAGTATTGGAAATAATAAATTCTTTATTCCACCTCCGAATGATGTAAACCTGAATCCGTTGTTGTTTAAACTGGGGGCCAGAATCAATACAAATCTGGTGCTTGATGTTCAATGTACACGCATTCCAATGGTGGTGGGCATGCAGGGGGATAAACCTCAGACGGAATTATTTCCATGGTATTATCATCCGTTGATTTCATCGATCTCCGATCATCCCATCACCAAGGGATTAGACAGAATACAACTCGAATTTCCCGGCAGTATTGATACCATTCAGACCGCTACGGATATTCAAAAAACTATTTTGCTTACCTCTTCGCCATACAGTAGAATACAAATGACCCCGGTGCGTTTGAATTTTGATATTCTTCGTGAAGAACCGGATCCAAAATTATTTAACAAAGGACCTCAGTCTTTTGCGGTGATGCTGGAAGGCGCCTTTGAGTCCTTTTACCAAAACAGACTCTCCAACGAACAATTGCAAGTCCTTGATAATGCCGGTCTGACGTATAAAGCCTCCGGAGATTCTGCGAAAATACTCGTCGTCACTGATGGTGATATCATTAAAAATCTTGTCAATACCGGTACCGGTGAAACGGCACCTTTAGGATACAATAAATATGAAAACACCACATTCACCGGAAACAGAGATTTTCTGCTAAATGCGATTGAGTATATGCTGGATGAGTCGGGCGTGCTGGAAGCCAGATCAAAGGATATTAAATTACGTCTTTTAAATACGGTAAAGGCAAAAGAAGAAGGTGTCAAATGGCAACTCATTAATATACTGGGACCTTTAGGGATGATTTTAATCCTTGGATTGTTGTATCAATTTCTAAGAAGACGAAAGTACCATCAACCGGCCGCCTGATGACAAATGTTGGTTGGAATGATTGAACAAAAAATTATACGTTTCATACTGCCTTAGGGTAGTCGACATAAATTGAAAAATGAATAAAAATATCTTACTTCTTATTGTCCTGGCCTTGGCAGCCATTGGCGTTTTTTACCTGTACACCAATAAAGAAGATGTTTCCAATAACATCGACAGAGCAGAGAGTAATTTTAAAATTGAAGATATCAGTCAAATCGGAAGGATCATTCTTTCACACAAGGATGGTTCCAGATCTGATTTGACAAGATCAGGCGATCATTGGCTGATCAATGGTCTGCACAGAGCAAGACAATCGACCATTGATCATCTGCTAAGAGGGATTCAAACGCAACACTTGGAACATATCCCTAACAAAGCTGCCATTGCTAATATTCTTCCAACGATGGCTGTCTCCGGGATTCATGTTGAAATATTTGATCTATCGGGAAAAGAACTATTGAACTATTATGTAGGCGGCGTCACACAGGACGAACGAGGCACTTATTTTCTTAAAGAAGGCACTTCCCAACCTTATTGTCTGTATCAACCTGGTTTTGATGGAGGACTTCGCGCCCGATATGAACTCAGGCCGGTAGACTGGCGTGATGTGCGCTTTTGGATGGAAGACAATGAAAAAATAGATACGTTGAAAGTCCATTATCCCCTTCAGCGAGAGCATAGCTTTATGATCTTTCACAAAGGGAATTCCTATGAAGTGGCTCCGTTATTTTCCACGACTCCCCGAAAAAATGGAGAGGTCAACAACAGAGTAAAATCGTATTATACCATTCTCAGTAAACTCGCTTGCGAAGACTTCATGAATGATGCTCCGGAAAGGGACAGCGTATTGCAGTCGGTACCGTTCCTCGAAATGCGTATGATCTATGATGACAGTACTTCTAAATTAACATTCTATCCTATACGAACACCAAACCCATCTGAATTTTCTCCGCCGGTATCGCGCTATTTTATTAATTATGAAGGAAGGGATTTTATGCTTGGTCAGCATGAAGTGATGAAAGGTGCATTTCGATCCTATGATTATTTTTTCGGTGAATGATTGCCACCTGGATTTATATCATCACAATCATCAGTAGTGCCGACTGGGGTTTTTTTGGCCATCGGTTAATCAATCGGGTAGCCGTCTATACCGTACCGACAGAAATGATCGCATGGTATAAGCCGTATATAGATTATCTGGCGGATCATGCAGTAGATCCGGACAAAAGGAGATATGCCACAAAACATGAAGCAGTCCGCCATTATATAGATCTTGATCATTGGGGTGACAAGTCTTTTGACCACGTGCCCAGAAAATGGGACGAAGTCCTGGCCTTAAATGTTGAATTGTATACGCTCGCCGGAAGCGATACAACTTTTCTGATAAAGGCTTATCCCTATGAACAATGGAAGGATAGTCTGTCGGATCATAAAGCACGTTTGAATTTGGTTAGAAAATTTTATCTGCGTCAGTATTATGAAGATGACGCGACGATTCCATGCGACAGCGTAACGAAACTTTTTCCCGACCTGATATGTGATGGTCGTTCGACAATATATATAGCGGATGTATTTTCTGCGCATGGGATTGTGCCCTTCCATTTGCAATCCATGTTGCGTCGACTGACCGCAGCGTTTAAAGAGAATGATCTGAACAAAGTATTGCGCACCTCTGCTGAATTTGGACATTATATAGCCGATGCCTGCGTGCCTTTGCATACTACGTCAAACTATAATGGTCAACTCACGGATCAGCTGGGCATCCATGCTTTTTGGGAAAGTAGAATTCCGGAATTATTTGCCATTGACGAATTTGATATGATCGTTGGGCAGGCGACGTATGTCAATGATCCGGAAACTTATTTTTGGGATATCGTGCTGAGCAGTCATAAGGAAGTGGAAAAAGTATTAGGGCTTGAAAAAGAATTGAGCATAACCTTTCCTTCTGATAAACAATGGTGTTTTGATAACCGTCTTGACAAAACCGTTCGTACACAATGTGAAGGTTTTGCCCGAGCCTATGATCAGGCGATGGATCACATGGTGGAGGATCGTTTTCGACTGGCCGTCAAGTCTGTGGGTGATTTATGGTATACGGCTTGGGTAGATGCCGGGCAACCTGTTGCTCCGGGGCGAAAGTTAGTCAGTCTGCAAACTGAAGAAGATTTAGAACTGGACAAGGCTGTTCAATCCGGCAAGGAGCTTGGTCGGGAGCACGGGAATTGAAGTAAGAAAAAAACGGTCTGAGGAATGTGTATGCTATCGTTTAATCTTCCCCATCGTAATACAGTTTGAAATCATCTATATCCCGACGTTCTCTTTTTGTGGGACGACCGGTTCCTTTATCCCGACGTTCCGGGGCAGCTTTTCCGATAAACCAGCTTTTGTATTTTAAAATTTCCTCTTCCGGTGTTAGGTCTTCATAGCAAGGTTTCGCCAGCACCGAGGACACTCTTTTTTCAAGTAAGGTGATAACCTTGTACTTTAATCGGAATCCATCCTTGATGACATCAATGACATCACCCGGAACAATCAGTGTGGAAGGTTTAGCGGAAGTATCATGCAATTTGACTTTGCCATTTTTGCAGGCTTCGGTAGCCAGACTGCGCGACTTAAAAATCCGTATCGCCCATAAATACTTGTCGATTCTAACCTTGTCAGCCATTTTGAAAGATTAGATAGCCAGTTCTTCCTGTTTCCATTCCTTATCCATGATGATCGTGCCAAAAGGAATGACAGACGCCACAAACGCTTTAATCATCCATTTCGTATTTTTTCCATAATCATTATACACGAGGTACAGGTAGATGACGAAGGCAACAAACAGAGCGCCATGAATACTTCCCATGATTCTGACGGCCAGGGGCATGTCCATGAGGTATTTTAAGGGCATGGCAATAAATAATAACGCCAGAAAAGAAAGACCTTCAAAAAAGGCAATTTTTCTAAACGTGGAAAATGTTTTTTTGGATTCCATTATTTTTTATTTAATCTCTTGATTTAACTTTTAATAAAACTTCTGACTGATTATTTTCCCGGGAAATTTTAATCTGATAATCTCCAGGTATCAGATAATATTTTCCATTATCCGCTTTTTTGGCGATAGTCTCATTTTCAGGATTCTTCTCAGCTACCTTTTCGTTTAGCGTATTCACTACTGATTCCTGCATTTCCAAATGATAGGTATACTCGCTTAATCCTCGCTTTAATTCAATGGGTTCCTCATACACTAAAAGACTATCACTATAAACCTGCAGTAGCCCTTTGCCTTCTGACGTAGTAAAAACCGGAAAGGTAAAAGAAGGTTCATTATATTCCATCCAGGAAGCTGATCGATTTCCAAATCGGGTACTGAAAAACATTTCTCCTTTCTCATTAAAACACGTGAGCGTATCACCCATATCCTGGCGTAGCATCTGGAGATAACGCACATTCGCTTTGTAGAGTGAACGACCATGTGTAGCCGCTACCAATTCCTTATCCCTTGGGTGGATGACAAGATCATGCACCGGCACAAAAGGCAGGTCACCAAGCAGCATAACATGTTGTCCCTGGTCTAATGAAACATATAGTCCATGATCTGTTCCGATGTATATGATATTCTCATTGACAGGATCTTCTTTGACTACATTGACAGGTTCGGCAGGCAGGCTTGTAGCCACCCGCGTCCAATGGTCTCCGTAGTCATCCGATTTATACACATAACTTTCAAAGTGATCAAAACGATATCCATTCAGAGAAATGTAAACTCTTCCTACTTCATGCGCACTTGCAAATACACTACTCACCCATAAGGATTCCGGTAATTCTGCAGAAATTAATTTCCATGTATTCCCGCCATCTTTGGTGACATGTACATGTCCGTCATCACTTCCTGCGTAGAGCAAACCAAACTTTAATGAGGACTCATGCAGAGACACGATAGTACCATACGCTACATCACCTTCTCTGGAACCTGAGGTCAGATCATCAGAAATCGCATCAAAGTGTTGCCCCTGATCAAAGGATCTGAAGACACGATCTGCCCCCATATACAGGATATCCTGATTGTGATTGGATAAGTGAATGGGGGATTCCCAGTTCCATCGATAGGGTCTTTGTCCTAAATCGTGAACCGGCGTGATACGTGATTCCTCACGATCATCGCTACGCGAAACTTTATAATAATTTCCGAATTGAAATCCGGTATAAACGGTGTTATTGTCACGGGTATCCACAGCCACCTGCATGCCATCTCCGCCCATGATTGTTTTGTATGGATTATGTCCCGAGGCCTGCCACGCATCATTTGCAATGGCGGTTGATGGTCCTACCCAAACGCCATTGTCCTGCAATCCACCATAGACATTATATGGTTTAGCCATATCAACGGCTACACTATAAAATTGAGCTACCTGTGGATGATTACATTTCATCCAACTCATGCCATCATCATAACTTATATGAAGACCGCCATCATTGCCGAGGATGAGATGGCCGTCCAGTTTTGGATTGATCCAAAGGGCATGATGATCCCCATGCACATTTCTACCACCAATGGATGTCCAGGTGGCTCCTCCATCTTCAGACTTAAGAATCGGAACACCCATGATATATAATTTTTTCGGGTTGCGCTGTGAAGCACGAATCTGGCCAAAATAATAACCATACGTATAGAATACATCATCCAGATACCCTTCGTGTGTTTTGTGCCATGACTTTCCATTATTGGTACTGGTATACACTTCGGTACCGATGATCTCGGTGTCGAATAATTGGCTATTAGCATCCTGTGTATACTCGACCAGGGTGGCAGGGGTGATGGTGCCCTTTTTTATTAAAGTTCTGATGGTGTCCACGGTGTACTTTTCAGGAAATCCCTGCTCCTCCAGATAAGAAGCAATCATTTTATCAGTCAGCGCTAAAAAAGAATCCACTGACATTTCATTTAACTCAGCCTTTGTTAATTTGTCTGATTCCTTAGCTTTCTCAGGTCGGGTTTGCTGATTATCTACTACGGCATAAAGAATAGTTCCGCTTTTACTTTTTACAATTTCCAGTCCGATACGCCCTACGCCTTCACCGGTCGGGAAGCCATTGTTTTCATCAGATAGCAGAGACCAGGATTTTCCTGCATTGGTTGATTTATAAATGCCGGACCCTTTTCCTGCTTCTTCAAAATTCCACGCCTTTCGCGAACGTTCCCAGGTACTTGCGTAAAGTACATTTGAATTGGAAGGATCCATGACCAGATCTATAGCGCCGGTTTCTGCATTGATGTATAATGATTTATACCAGGTCGAACCGCCATCATAGCTACTATACACACCGCGATTTTCATTTTCAGTGTATAGCGCGCCGAGGCAGGCCACATGAAGTATGTTTGGATTTGAAGGATGAAGGACAATTCTGCCTATGTGCTGACTTTCTCCCAAACCTTTCCAGGTCCAGGATTTTCCCTTATCAGTGCTTTTGTAGATGCCGACACCTGAATAAGAAGATCTGCTTGAATTATTTTCTCCCGTACCAACCCATATAACTCCCGTGTTCCAGTCTACGGCAATATCACCTATCGTCATACTCGCTTCGTGATCGAATATAGGTTGCATTGTAGTTCCATTATTATTGCTATACCAAAGTCCTCCTGAGGCATAGGCAATGTACATTTCATTTGGATTGTTGGGATTTACATCGATATCCACAACTCGTCCACTGCATACTGTGGGCCCGATATTGGTAAAATGTAATCCGGCGAAAAATGAAGAATCCTGCAATAAAAGTCTTTGCTGATATCCGGATAGCTGGTCATCGGACGAAGTTGGCGTCGGATAGTTCTGGGCGATTACGGCTTCCTGCATTAGCAACAAACTGATCATCAAGAGGAGATAAATCTTCATTTCAAATACATTTATAGACAAAGTAGAGCGGTTAGCGTTAAAGAAGTTTTTCAGCTTACAGCCCCCAAAACTATAAAAAGGCAATCAACTGTCCTGAAAGTCCTTGATAATGTACACTGAGGATATGTCTATTTACATTAATAAGGCAGGAAATGAGTCGGACAATCTCTGTATTAAGCATAATAAGACCCGATTTAGTCTAATTATAAAACCTAAATCAGTTAAAACAATGATATTTGCGACTTTAAAGTTGGTTTGGTTCGGATATTTATTGTTGCGTATCATGCTTGCCAAACAGTAAAGTAAATAAAATACGTGTCGGAAACAGGTAGGAAGTACAAAGTTTGGGAGCCCCTTTTGCTCAGTGTAATGACGGTCATCGGAATGTTGGCAGGTATCGGTTTCGCCAATACCGGATCACATGATGGCAATGAGGAAAGTGGATTTTCCAAAACCCATTACAATGGACAGCAGGTAGAAGAAATCATCAGATTTATTGAAACAAAATACGTCGGAGAAGTCTCCACTGATGAACTTGTAGAGCACGCCATTAACTCCATTTTAAAAGATT
Source organism: Bacteroidota bacterium (assembly GCA_024642665.1). GTDB lineage: Bacteria > Bacteroidota > Bacteroidia > Chitinophagales > Saprospiraceae > Opimibacter. The sequence continues at coordinate 38,052 of JAHEAR010000001.1, read as the reverse complement.
TAGATCCGCATACTCATTACATTCCACCGGATGAAGTGGAATCCCTCAATGAGCGAACCTCCGGCAACTATGTTGGAATAGGGATTGAAGTAGCCTTTATAGAGGATAGTCTGGTTATATTATTTCCAAAACGCGATAGCCCCGCGGAAAAGGTGGGTTTACGTCCAGGGGATCATATTCTTGCCGTGAATGGAAAATCTATCGGAAAGGACTCTATGGCTAAAGAAGATATTCTTGGGCATATTAAGGGTGAAATCGGTTCGAAAGTGTTATTGACGATCAAGCCGATGATGGACAGTGAAACGCATGAGGTGGAGGTGATCAGAGATAAAATCAATGTGCCCAGTGTTGTGGCAGGCTATATGCTTGATTCAGTGACTGCCTATATCAAGATTCAGCGGTTTACCAATACGACGTATCGCGAATTTATGGATCACTGGGAACGGATGGCGACCCAGGAAGGTGCAAAAAATCTTCTCTTGGATCTACGCGATAATCCCGGAGGCTATTTAAGTGAAGCCGTTAATATTTTATCACAAATATTTGAAGAGCAGGGAAAACTGCTGCTCTATACAGAAGGAGCTAACCAGAAACGAAATGAATACAAGAGTACCGGCAAAATCTTTTTCACCATTCATGATGTAGTTGTTTTGATCAATGAGGGTTCTGCATCTGCCAGTGAGATCATCGCCGGTTGTCTTCAGGATCATGACAGAGGTCTTGTGATTGGTGCACCAACATATGGCAAGGGATTAGTCCAGGAGCAATATGAACTTTCAAATGGTGGTATTCTGCGAATGACGGTTTCCAAATACTTTACACCATCAGGCAGGTGTATTCAAAAGCCTTATGACTCGACGTACGTGGTGGATACGAATGCGGTTTTCAAAACGGACAATGGGAGGCTGGTGTACTCCGGGGGAGGAATCACGCCGGATATCATCATGGGGGATTCAATTAATTGGTCAAATCCTTATATGCGTGATTGGATGGATATCATATCCGCTTATGCTATTCGCTACAATATCATCTATCATGATGGAAAGATTGTTTCCCTTGATCAGTTAGATCGAATCAAAAGAGAGCTTCCATCAGATTCGGTGATTCTGAATAATTTGGCAGATATCATTTCAAAAAAACCGGAGGAGGAAAGATGGGTGATGAAAAATTATCTGATGGAGCATCAGGAGGATTTACTCAGAATTGCGAAAGCAACATTAGTAGCGTATCAAACCGGTGAAGAAGGGTGGTACAGAGGTTTTAATGATACAGATCCAGTCGTTCAAAAAGCCCGCCGAATGATTGGATTGAGTATTCAGGAGGCTGTCGTATCGGAATAGGTGTTATACGGTTCGCAAAAAGTCTAATTCTCCGTTCTCATCATATTTGGCAATGACAGAGGCTGTTCTTGTCATGCCTTTTTCGGTAAAAGCAGGCAGTGCATAATCAACCATACTGATAATTTCGGAACTGATCGATCCAAAGTTAATGGGAGAGGGTGCGTTTGAAATATTGGCGGAAGTTGAAACCAGAGGTTTGCCATAGGCCTCAATGAGATCATGGCAAAAACAATTTTTAACTACCCGGACACCCAGACTTCCATCCGGTGCAGTCAGATGGCTGTATTCTTTTCTGGCTTTTGGGTAAATGATCGTGAGTGGTCGTTCATGTAAGGTCAATAAAGTATCAATTCTGGGATGAACAGATGCAACGACATCATACAATTGAGGAATATTGGAAACAAGGACAATCAATGGTTTGTTAAAACTTCGACCTTTGATCTGATATACCTGCTTAACAGCTTCTTCATTCTGAGCATCGCAACCAATGCCCCAAATGGTATCTGCAGGGTAGAGAATGACACTTCCTTTTTGAAGAAAGGAGATCGCCTGCTCTATAATATTTTGCCGGGTTTCTATGTTCACGGGGGTGAGATTTGTTTAAAAACAGTAAAATGCAGCATAGGTGACGACATTTTAAGGATTAGGGGTATAAAAAAAGAGAATTAAACGTTAAAATTAGACGCGAATTACCTTTGAGGTGTATCTTTTCAAATATTATGCATAAAGTTTATCTACAATCAATGATTCGGGGCGTCGTCAGTCTGCTATTTCTGATTGCTTTGGTACAAACCAGCTACGCCCGACACATTGTGGGTGGTGAGATTTACTATAATTGTCTTGGACCTGGTTCTATGACGGATACCAGGAATTACCGGATGACCATGAAAATCTATAGGGATTGTGCCAGTAACGGGGCAGATTTTGACAATCCGGCAAGAATTGGGATCTATTCTTATGTCAATGGTGTATACACCTTTGTGCGGATGCTGACAGTCAATCATGGTGCTGTCACCAGACTGCAGACCTCAGGCAATCCCTGCCTTATATTGCCACCCAATGTTTGCGTTGAACAATCTGCTTATCTTATCAATCTGAATAATTTGCCCATTATTCAGGGATCATATATCGTGTCCTGGCAAAGATGCTGCCGGAATAATACCATCACCAATATCCTGGCCCCCAATGATACCGGAGCTACCTACACCATTGAGGTAACTGAAGAAGCACAGCGAACCTGTAATAACGGACCGCAGTTTAATAATTTTCCACCAATCGGTATTTGTGTCAATGATCCGTTAGAGTTTGATCACTCGGCCTCCGATAATGAAGGGGATCAGATTGTTTATGAGTTCTGCGCTCCTTTACGAGGAGGAGGACCATTAGGGGTGGACAATCCGGCACAGCAAAATCTTTGTGATGGGATCACACCGGATCCTTCAAAATGTCTGCCACCTTATCTGGATGTGATATTTAAAGCACCCGATTATTCTGCCTCCAATCCACTTGGTTTGGTTTCGCCTATTTTTATCAATCCCGTCACCGGTCTCATCACCGGCACACCCGGTCTGACAGGTCAGTTTGTCGTGGGAATCTGCGTTAAGGAATATCGGAATGGGATTTTGTTAAGTGTGTTGCGCCGCGATTTTCAATTTAATGTACTTAATTGTTCTAAAGCAGTAAATGCAGCCATTAAAGCTGATGCGATTATTGATGATGAAGAGTTTGTCCTTAATTCCTGTGGTAATAACACTATTACGTTTAATAATAAAAGTCAGATTGAAGAATTTATAGAGACCTATCATTGGGCGTTTAATATCAATGGAACTATTGTCGAATCCAATGAGCGCAATGCAACATTTACCTTTCCGGGGATAGGGAATTATAAAGGGTCCATGATCATCAATGAAGGATTGAATTGTGGCGATACGGCCTATATCAGTCTTAATGTATTTCCATCGATTGAGGCTGATTTTGAATTTGATTATGACACTTGTATTGCGGGACCTGTCAGCTTCAGGGATAAGTCCGTCACCGGGGCCTCGTCCATCACTGACTGGGATTGGGATTTTGGAGACGCTGAATTCAGCTTGTTAAGAAATCCGAATCATTTATACCTGACGCCCGGTGATCATCCTGTTGAACTAATTGTAGAGGATACAAATGAATGTAAGGACACGTTGTCGCAGACTGTTAATTATTATCCTGTACCACCTTTGCTGATAATCAAACCGTCAAAATATTCAGCCTGTGTGCCGGAGAAAATTAAGTTTACGAACTTGTCCACACCTATTGATGAAACCTATGAAATCCGGTGGGATTTTGGAGATGGTGGTACCAGTGGTTCCATCAGCCCAACGCATGAATATACTGAACCGGGCATATATACCGTCAAATTGGAGGTGACTTCACCCATTGGCTGTTATACCAGTGAGGTGTTTCCTAATCTGATCACCATGCAGGCCTCTCCTGAGGCTGATTTCTCCTATACGCCGGATGAATTGAACAGCGTTAATTCAACTGCCAGTTTTACTGATCTTTCTACCGGCGGTACAGGATGGTTCTGGGATTTTGGGAGTGAGGCCAGATCTTTTATTCAGAATCCGAGTTATACCTTTCTCGATACGGGGATGTATGAGGTGATGCAGGTGGTTTTTCACCCGAATGGATGCACCGATACTCTGATACAAATAATTGATGTAGAGCCAATTGTGCAATTCTTCCTACCAAATGCCTTTACTCCTAATTTCGATGGTAAAAATGAAACTTATAAACCCAAAGGCTTGAGTGCCGGTGTAGGCTCTTATTCCCTTATTATCTGGACCCGATGGGGGGACAAAGTATTTGAAACTTCCGATCCGGACGAAGGCTGGAATGGCAGACGTAATAACAGTGGTCAGGACCTTCCCGTGGGTGTTTATATGTGTACGTTAACGTATACGGATGCCCGAAACAGGCCGTTTGAGCTGCAGGAATTCGTAACCCTGATCAGATAACTGAAAAATTCTTAATATAAAAGAGTAAATCATAGAAAAAAGCATACCTTTGTCGCTCTTTTTTAAGAAAGCTATATTAATTACTCAGCGTCATGGATCTTATTAAGCTTGTTCATCAGCAATTAAATACTCAACCAACGTTCCCGGAATTCAGATCAGGGGATAGCATTGTAGTCTCCTACAAGATTGTGGAGGGAGTAAAAGAACGTATTCAGGATTTTAAGGGAGATGTGATCCAGATCAAAGGGAGTGGCGCAGGCAAAACCTTTACCGTTCGCAAAATGTCGAATGGCGTTGGCGTAGAACGTATTTTCCCTTTCTTTTCACCTCACATTGTGGAGGTTAAGGTATTAAAGCGGGGTAAAGTTCGCAGAGCTCGTCTTTATTATCTGCGTGATCTTGTCGGTAAGAAAGCCAAGATCAAAGAAAAGCGGACCTTCAACTAGGAGCTGCCACAGGCATTTCCTTTTCCCAATTTTTTACTATACAGATTTCTCTGTCTAAAACGGTTATTGACCGGATTTAGACCTGAGCACCTTGTGTATTTTTTGGTCAACCCATTTTGTGGGCAACCAGCGTAACAGGTGGAACTTCCATTTCTTTCGTCTGAGCAGGTATCTTACGCGAACTCGTTTTTGGCCAATGATCTTTACGATTAAATCGTCCATGATATCCAGAGACATCGCCTGATTCATCTGCCGATCGACCATCTCTGACCGGCTGGACAGGATAGGATCATATTCGGGTCCTGAATACATTGGTGACTCTTTTGCCTTATCCCATATCTGCGTAGCGATACTACCGGCCTCAATCAATACGACCTCTATAGCATACATGTATAATTCACGCCGCAAACTATCACTGATGGCTTCCAGAGCATACTTGGAAGCTGCATAAGGGGCGACAAATGGACTGGCAAATAAACCGGAGACACTGCTGATATTGATGATTCTGCAGGGATGATCAATCTTGCCGTTAGCTGCCCGTGATAATAAAGGAAAAAATCGTTGCGTTACGCGGACTACACCCAGCACATTTACATCCATTTGCCTATGCCATGCTTCTAGTGGTACGTACAAAACCGGTCCACTCACCGCAATTCCCGCATTATTAACAATGGCCACCAGGGGTTGATCGCCCAGGATGACTTCAGCACGTCGGACAGCCTGTGCGATGCTCTCATCGTCCGTGACATCCAGTAAGACGGGATGTATCCCCGTTTGTCCACCGGCCAGCAACTCATCCGCATCTTTCTGGCTTCGTACACCGGCGAGAATATGATATCCCCTGGCAGCCAGGGCGAATGCAGCACTTTTACCAATACCCGATGATGATCCCGTCACTAAAACAAATCTACTCATCTACCAAAGTTCAGAAATTGGGCCGGTGAATGATAACATATTTGCAAAATTTATGTTATTGCTCTCATCTACAAGACAGTTGCTATGTCCAGAATCATATTTATCACCATTTTTCTTTTCCTGATTGATCTTATGGCATTTCAGGCCGTAAGACACATGCTCACTTCTTCCGGAAAGACGCTCAGGACCATTATATATATTACGTATTGGCTGGTTCCCGTGATTTCTGTAATCTACCTGATAGGCCTTTCGTACGGATGGAGTGACAATCTTCCAAGAGCGGTCCAGGTGATGGTTCGGGCGATGATATTTATTCTGTATTTCGCTAAATTATTAATGGCCGCTATTATTCTGGTTGATGATATCAGGAGGCTTGCATTTGGAGCGATGAATATCAGTTTTGAAACCATGAACCTGCCCACCATCCGCTCTTCATTTATGTCTTATGGGGCGCTGATTCTTGGTGCTATTCCAATTCTTAGCTTGACCTACGGAATGGCTAGGAATCCATATCGATACAAAGTACTAAAGACCAGAGTGCCCATAAAGAATCTCCATCCCTCACTGAAAGGGCTTAAAATTGTTCAGATCTCTGATATTCATTCCGGGAGTTTTCTTTTCAAAGAACCGGTCTCACGTAGTATAGAAATGATCAATGCCGAAAATCCGGATATCGTTTTCTTTACCGGTGACCTCGTCAATACGATGGCGAAAGAAATGGAGCCTTTTGTCGACATGTTTCGTCAAATCAAAGCACCTCTCGGCGTATACTCCGTTTTGGGAAATCACGATTACGGGGACTATCATCAATGGCCAAGTCAGCAGGAAAAGCAACAAAATTTTGCCGATCTAAAGGATATGCATCGCAAGCTGGGCTGGCGATTACTGCTTAACGAGCATGAGCAGGTACGGGTGAAGGACACTTTTTTTAATGTCATAGGGGTTGAAAATTACAGTGCCAGTCCCAGATTCCCAAAGCATGGAGATATGAAGTTAGCCACTGCAGGAATGGAGAAAAATGCCTTGAATATTCTTCTGTCACATGACCCATCCCACTGGAATGACCAGGTCACGAAGGACTATCCTGAAGTGGATTTAACACTTTCCGGTCATACGCATGGTTTTCAATTCGGGGTCGAAATTCCGGGGTACATCAAGTGGAGTCCTATACAGTATGTCTATCCGCAATGGGCCGGTTTATACACTGAAACTTCCCAGCACTTATATGTGAATCGAGGCTTAGGATTTCTTGGATATCCGGGTAGAGTAGGAATTTTACCGGAAATAACGCTTTTGGAACTGGATCAATCGTAACTTTAGGTCGGGTAAATTACATTTTATGATTTCCACAGGACCTAACCATACATTGCATAGCTACAAATTGCTCTTTCCCATCGTTCCTATATACAGATGGATGATTTTAGTCAGCTTTGGCGGATTGATGATTCTTGTTTCGTGTAAAGAAAGCACGACTATATCAACACAAGGACTGAATGGCAAGTGGGAAATTTACAGTGCAAACCGCAATGGAAGAGAAACACCTTATCTGCGTGGTGGTTACTTTATTTTCGATGCGAAAAATAATCTGACGGTGAATATTACAGGGAGTGATGAAACCGGTCCATTTTTGATGAAAGACAATAGAATCATTCAGGAAGGTAAAGCGGATTACACGATCACCTCTATCAGACAGGATTCAATGGACATTTATTATGCCATGAATCCTGAAAATGAATTTATGTTCTTTTTGAAAAAGACATCAAATGAAAAACATTAGCCTATTATTTGGATTACTGTTTACCCTGAATCTTCCTTTGTCAGCTGCTCCTGATGTCAGTATGGATGTCTGTCGATTTCAAAGTGATGCCGGCAGCTATATAGAAGTCTCTTTATACATTGTTGGTTCTTCATTAATTTGCAATGCAGCTCAAGACCATTATGGTGTTTCGTATCTGGTGATGATTGCCGATGATCAGGATAGTATTGTCTCAGGCAATAAATACAACCTCAGCCGAACAGGGTATCCGGCGCAGGATATTTTTGATGTTCGACGTTTTACGCTGAAGCCGAATCAGTATGTGGTATCCATTGAAGTCTCTGACTTGCAGGATGAAAAAAGTTTTATACAGGTTTCTGAAAATATTCAAATTCTCTCAGAAAAAAAGACAGCATCCCAATCTGATATTCAAATCTTAGCCAACATCAAAAATGATCCTGATGGGGCTACGGTATTTAATAAAAGCGGTCTTTATTTAGAGCCACTTCCCTTTAATTATTATTACTCCTCATTGGATCAGTTGTTTGTGTATTTCGAGACCTATCATGCAAATTCTCTGGAAGGTCAGCCTTATGTGCAGTATACCATCAAGCCGGTGGCCGGGGATGTTCCAAAGCCGATTACAACGTATAAGAAACTGAAAAAAGAAGACATCAATGTCAATGTGCTGCAGCTTGATATCAGTCTTTTGATATCCGGCTCTTATCTGCTTGAAGCAGTGCTGTATGATGGTAAGCAACAATTGGTTGAATCAAGACAAATTGCCTTTGCAAGATTTAACCCTGTTGGGGACTCGATATTTATGGAAACTGCGGGTCAAACTATAGACTTTGGTTTCGTTAGCGAGATTCCGACAGATTCTTTAAACTATACCCTTCGTGCGATGGCACCTATTGTCAATTCAATTGACATCGAAATCATGAATGATTTATTGAAGAAAGGAAGTGAAAGAGCGAAACGATTTTTCATTCATCGATTTTGGACGATTGATTCCGGAAAATATGCAGGTGTTGCTTTTCAGGCCTATATGAAAATTGCAAGGTCTGTTGACAAAAACTATATGTCCGGATTTGGCTATGGTTTTGAAACTGATCGAGGGCATATATTTTTGAAGTATGGCATGCCTAATGAAGTGGTGACGGTTGAAGAGGAACCAAGTGCACCTCCATATGAAATCTGGATATACAATGATTTTCCGGCAACGCGACAAACTAATGTCCGGTTTCTTTTTTACAACCCTTCCCTGGTAAAAAACGGACATGAACTCTTGCATTCCACCGCACGTGGTGAAGTCAACAATTCCCGATGGGAAGTGATGCTTTATGAAGATGCTACCTTAGAAGCACCGGCCGTGGGGCAGAAGGTGATGGGAGACAATTTCAATCGGAATGCCAGAACCTATTTTGAGTATTAACGGATCAGAACCAGGTCGTTTTCTTTTTACTTCGTCGTGTGACAGCACGCACACCTAAGACCCCAAGAAGTCCTCTTGTTAATTCACGAGCAACCGTTCGACCGATTTGTCTGGTGGTGGTATTGGATAGTACTTTATCTAAAGTTGACTTTTCCTTTCGCGCATTTGCTCTTTGTTTGTTGATGGGATCCCTGTGACTATCTAATTGGGCATCTTCGATTTTTGCCGTTAAAATTTCATGCGCACTTTCCCGATTGATATCTTCGCTATACTTTTCTACCAGGGAAGATGCATCGGTGATTGTTTTGATTTCGTTTGGTGTCAGGATATCCATTCTGGATTGCGGCGCCCGCAGATAACAATGTACCAGAGGTGTTGGGATTCCCTTTTCATTTAGCGCGGTGACCAACGCTTCACCTATTCCAAGTTCTGTCAGTATCTGATCCACATCGTAGAAGGAAGATTCAGGAAAATTCTGGGCTGCTTGTTTGATACTTTTTCTGTCTTTTGCGGTAAAGGCTCTTAAGGCATGTTGAATCTTCATGCCCAATTGACTTAACACACTTTCCGGAATATCTGTAGGATTTTGCGTAACGAAAAAGACACCGATTCCTTTTGATCGAATCAATTTGATAATCACTTCGATTTGATCCAGAAGCGCATCAGAAGCATTGTCAAAAAGAAGATGCGCTTCATCAATGAATAAAACAAGTTTAGGTTTTTTTAAGTCTCCTTCTTCCGGAAACACGGTATACATCTCTGCCAGCAATTCCAACATCACAGAAGAAAACAATTTCGGTTTGTCCTGAATATCGGTGAGTCTCAGCGTATGAACAATTCCCTGACCATCCGCATTGACACGAAGTAAATCTGTGACATCAAAAGATGGTTCGCCGAAAAATTCATTGCCTCCCTGTTGCTCTAACTCCACAATTTTTCGAACGATGGTGCCGGTGGAAGAGGTCATGATTTTACCGTACTCTGCTTCGAATTTATCTTTTCCATCGGTAGTCAGGTATTGAAGTACTTTTTTGACATCTTCCAGATCGAGCAGCGGTAGTTCGTGATTTTCACAAAATTGAAAGATAACCGAAATGATACTTTGTTGTGTTTCATTCAAGTCAAGCATTTTTGAAAATAAAACAGGACCAAATTCCAATACGGTTGCTCGGATTCTTGCCCCGGGTTCGTTGGACAGTGTCAGGAATTCAACAGGGCTGGAGCCGGCAATAAAGGGAAAACCAATTTTCTCATGACGCTCATCTATTTTAGGGTGCCCTTCAGCTTTTACGGCAATACCACTCAAATCTCCTTTGATGTCCATCACCAGGGAAGGCACACCATTGGCGCTGAGTTGCTCAGCCAGTATTTGTAATGTTTTTGTTTTACCTGTCCCTGTAGCTCCGGCGATCAAACCATGTCGATTAATTGTCGCCAATGGGAGGCGAACAAAACACTCTTTGATGGGTTCGCCATTGAGCATAGCGGCTCCCAGAAGGATCGAATCGCCTTTGAAGGTGTAGCCATTGTTCATGATCTCCTGAAATGCTGTTGTATCCATTTTGCTCAGACATTAGATTGCGTCCAAAATAGGAAAAACATATGGGTCCGTGATATGAGTGATGAGTGATAGAGTGATAGGTGATGTGGTGATAAAGTGATGGGAAAGGATCGAAGCGCAGCAGAGACCCTGTATTCCGACGGTAGGAGGTAGTACAGGGGTGATGTGGTGATGCAATAAAAGGAACAACGGTGAACGGTCAACGGTGAAAGCTTATGGAGCAAATACGTAAACTCATCAGCGTGGATCAGCGTTTATAGAAACAGTCAGCTTTATATCTGCCAGATCAGCGGGTGATTATTTTTTAACATATAATTCGGAATATTAGCGTTACAGAGAGAGGCAGGATAACACTCGCCCCTCACAACTCACCTCTCACCCCTCAAATGAGTCTCACATTCGTTATTCGTAATTGAAATATATACCTTAAGGCTTGGTATATTAGCGCATTATTTAGACTTTATTCAAATAATGCAAGTGGCTGATAAGACTGCTATTGATCTGATTCCTAATGAGATAAGTCAAATCATTCGATTTGAAGATTTGGTCATTGCCGGAAAGCTGATGACCATGGGAATTTTGCCCAATGCAGAAATAGAAATGGTAAGAAGGAACGCCCTGGGGCATACCTTGATTTTTCGGATCAATAGCCGATTTAAAATCGCCTTGCGCAGGGATGAAGCCAGGACCATTATTATCCAAAGCGCATGAGTGTACGATCAAAAACTGATTTGAAACTTGTCGTACTGGCCGGTAATCCAAATTCAGGAAAATCCACCTTGTTTAATCAGCTGACCGGCCTGAGTCAGCATATTGGAAATTATCCGGGGGTAACGGTGGATAAGAAGACCGGTGCGCTGCATTTATCGGCGGATCAGGAAGTGACATTACTTGATTTGCCGGGAGCGTATAGTATGTATCCTTCCTCAAAAGATGAGCGCGTCGTCTTGCGACAGTTTTTGACAGAAGAAAAACAGCCCGATCTGATCGTCTATGTCGCGGATGTAAGCCAACTGGAAAAGCAAATACTGTTTCTCACACAACTAAAAGATCTTGGCTATCCGGTGATTCTCGCTTTGAATATGGTCGATATGCCCGGAATTACGATTCATACTGATTTATTGGAAAAGCATTTCAATATTCCTATTGTTCCGATTTCCGGAAAAACAGGCATAGGGATGATGGCGTTAAAACTCCAGATTGGCAATCTATTAGCTAATCCGATAAAGCAGGACGAAACGTATTATAAGTTATCCTCTCAGGAAAAAGAGCTCACTGATTATTTTGCGGATAGAATCGCACATACATCACCCTATGGAAAATTACTAACCATTCATCATGCGGAATGGCTGGACCATATTTCCCCAAATCTAAAAGCAGAAATTAAAGAGCAATCCGGTCGTGTTCGATTTAATTCCATACAGGCCCAGATCAGTGAAACACTATCAAGATATAGCCGTTTTACGCCGGTCATCAGGAAAGCACTTCACCTGGATGAAGGTGGAGCCGGCATGAAAATGACCGATCGTATTGACAAATGGGTGATGCATCCGGTACTGGGTTCTATTATTTTCTTTCTCCTGATGCTACTGGTTTTTCAAGCCATATTTGCCTGGTCTACCGGCCCCATGGATTTTATTGAAGCCGGCATGGGAGAATTAGGGATGATGATTCGAACCATCCTTCCGGGTGGTTGGGTCACCGATTTAATTTGTGATGGATTACTGGCTGGGCTGACAGGCATTATTGTTTTTATTCCACAAATTGCCATTCTCTTTCTATTCATTGGGATTCTTGAAGAAATAGGCTATATGGCACGGGCTGTCAGTATGTTTGATGTGCTGCTTAGTAAACTCGGGCTTAATGGAAGAAGTATTGTGGCGCTGGTTTCCGGTGGTGCCTGTGCCATTCCGGCGATTATGAGTACCCGAAATATTAGTAACTGGAAAGAGCGATTAATCACGATCATGGTGACACCTTTTATCAGTTGTTCGGCACGCATTCCTGTGTATGCCATACTGATCGGTTTTGCGGTCCCTCAGGGAAGAATCTTTGGCTTCGAGCAACAGGGGCTTGCACTCATGGGTTTGTACGGAATAGGTATTGTGGCAGCCCTGAGCGCAGCATATGTGCTCAAACACATTATAAAGTCCGAGGACAAAAGTTTTCTGATGATGGAGCTGCCGATCTATCGTCCACCGGTCGCAAAAAATTTGTTCCTACTGGTCTTTGAAAAAACTAAATCCTTTGTTTTAGGCGCTGGTAAAATCATTTTGATTATTTCGATGGTCCTTTGGTTTTTGGCCAGTTTTGGTCCTTCGCCTGATCATCCTAAATTGTCTGATGCACAAGTGGAGACATCGCAGGCGAGACAAAGGCCCGCAATAGAAGATTCGTATGCCGGCATACTGGGAAAGTGGATTGAGCCGGTCATAAAGCCGATTGGTTTCGACTGGAAAATCGGGATTGCAGTGATTTGTTCCTTTGCTGCAAGAGAAGTTTTTGTCGGGACCATGGCAACGATCTACAGTATTGATGATGATTCTGATGTGTCCTCTATTCGTACCCATATGGCTAAGGATCGCGATCTGAAAACAGGCGCTTTAATCTATACCACGGCCACTACCTGGTCCTTGTTGATATTTTATGCTTTTGCTATGCAATGCATGAGTACACTCGCTATTGTTAAGCGGGAAACAAAATCCTGGAAATGGCCTATCATTCAGTTTGTTATGATGACGACCCTGGCTTATGTATGCAGCTTGTTAGTCTATCAGGTATTGAGCTGATACAGAAAATTTTAATTGATCATTCAATCCTGTTAACTTAGCCCTATGGCGGATACGAATAAAGAAATAATCCTGGTGACCGGCGCAACCGGGCAGATCGGTACAGTATTAACAGAAGCATTGCGTGACCATTATGGAATTGATCATGTGCTGGCAACTGACATCAAAAAACCGGAGGTGGATGCAGGGCGTTTCGAAATGCTGGATATCCTGAACACACAACGCATAAAAGAGGTAGTGCAGGACAATGGGATTACTACTGTATACCACCTCGCAGCCATTTTATCTGCCAGCGGCGAGTGGAATCCACAGAAGACCTGGAATGTCAATATGAATGGTCTGATGTCCATTCTGGAATTAGGTCGTGATACTTCGGTCACCAAAATATTTTTCCCAAGTTCGATCGCTGTGTTTGGTCTGAGCACTCCTCGTGTACATACGCCACAGGATACCGTGATGACGCCTACAACGGTTTACGGTATTTCTAAAGAAGCCGGTGAGCTTTGGTGTAACTATTATCACCAACGGTTTGGTTTGGATGTTCGTTCAGTTCGCTATCCCGGGATTATTAGTTATCAGTCGATGCCCGGTGGAGGAACGACAGATTATGCAGTGGATATTTTTCATCAGGCGATTCTGCAAGGTCAGTATACTTGCTTTTTGAAAGCGGACACGAGGTTGCCCATGATGTATATGGATGATTCTATTCGTGCGACACTTGAATTGATGGCTGCACCGTCAGATAAAATAAAAATTCGCACAGCCTATAATCTTTCTGCTATGAGTTTTACACCGGCAGAACTTGCAGCGTCGATCAAAAAACACATCCCTGATTTTAAGATTACCTATGAGCCGGACGCCCGGCAGGCGATTGCTGATAGTTGGACGGAAAGTATAGATGACCAGGCCGCCCGAAAAGACTGGGGCTGGAAACATGCCTTTGATCTTGATGCGATGACGCTTGAAATGCTTACACAACTAAAGAAAAAATATAATCATGGCGAATAATATTAACCAGGCGATCCAGGCAGAATTAGATGCCATTACGGAAGCCGGATTGTTTAAGCGGGAAAGAACGATTACTTCTCCACAGGGTGCTTTAATTGATACAGTCGAGGGGGGTGAAGTACTGAATTTTTGTGCGAATAACTACCTCGGACTATCCTCTCATCCAAAAGTGATAGAAGCTTCGATAGAAGCGATCAGAACGCATGGGTATGGTATGTCCAGTGTCCGTTTTATCTGTGGCACCCAGGATATTCATAAAGCACTGGAAAAGAAAATTGCAGCATGGGTTGGGGCAGAAGATGCAATACTCTATGCAGCTGCATTTGATGCCAATGGAGGTTTGTTTGAGCCACTTTTAAATGAGGAAGATGCCATTATTTCTGACTCCCTAAATCATGCCTCGATCATTGATGGCATCAGGTTGTGTAAAGCAAAGCGGTTGCGGTATCAGAATAATGATATGGCTGATCTGGAAGAAAAACTAAAGGAAGCCCAGGGGTCAAGAAGAATTATGATTGCTACCGATGGGGTATTCTCTATGGATGGGATCATCGCTTCGATGGATAAAATTGTTGCCCTTGCTGAAAAGTATGGTGCTATTGTCATGGTGGATGATTGTCATGCCACTGGTTTTGTTGGAAAAACAGGACGGGGTAGTGCAGAGCACAGCGGAGTTTTTGGGAAGGTAGACATTACTACAGGGACTTTTGGAAAAGCCCTGGGCGGTGCTTCCGGTGGTTTTACGGCCGGATCAAAAGAAGTGGTATCTCTCTTGCGACAAAGATCAAGGCCATACTTGTTTTCGAATACCCTTGCTCCTTCGATAGTCGGGGCATCTATTGCTGTATTGGAAATGCTTGGTCAAACGACAGAACTTAGAGATAAACTGGAAGCGAATGCGACCTATTTCCGAAAGGGAATGACAGACGCCGGATTTGATATTATTCCTGGCGTTCATCCAATTGTTCCTGTGATGCTTTATGATGCAGCTTTGTCACAGGTATTTGCGGATGATCTGTTGAAGGAAGGTATTTATGTGATCGGCTTCTATTATCCGGTAGTCCCTCAGGGAAAAGCCAGAATCCGTGTGCAAATTTCTGCCGGGCATGAGCAGGCACATTTGGACAAAGCGATCAGTGCCTTCATCAAGATAGGTAAGAAACATGGCGTAGTGTCATAGCATACTGTTCAAGGCCAATCCCTTGCTTGTTTGCAGATGGCCTGTTCTTCTTTGTATCTTAGAGCATATGTTAGGGAATGCCCGATTGTAATTTATGTAAAGCAATCAAAGAGTAAAGTGTATGTCTGTAATTATGCTCATTCATGAATAATCTTGAATCTTTTGGAAGTTGGTTGGCAGAACATCCTATGGCCACCAGTATTGGTAAATACTTGCTATGGGTGGGATTGATCATTTTCCTGATGGTAGTATTACGAAGGTTGTTTCAAAAAAAACTTCCGGATACTTCACTTCGATACAAGTCACAAAAAGGAACTGAAATCATAGGATATCTCCTGATTATCGTTATTTCCATTTCTTTTTTTACCGGTAACATCAAAGATTTAGGGTTAGCCATTGGTTTGCTGACAGCAGGTATTACGATCACACTACAGGAATTAATACTCAGTATCGCCGGTTCGTTTTACATCTTTTTTGTTGGGGTTTACAAGCCCGGTGATCGTATTCAGATGCATGGCATCAAAGGGGACGTCATTGATATCGATAGTATGTATACTACGATGATGGAGATCGGGGAGTGGGTATCGAGTGATAATTACAGCGGTCGACTTGTCAAACTTAGTAACGCTTTTGTGTTTAAAGGTCCGGTCTATAATTATTCGCAGGATTTTCCATTTGTATGGGACGAGTTTGATATACCCATTCGCTATGGATCAGATATTGAACTGGCTAAAAGATTGATCATTGATATCGCCACGGACTTGCTTTCTGAATATGTAGAAAAATCGCGAGCCCAGTGGAAAGAGGTCGTTCATAAATATTATATTGAAAATGCTGAAGTAGATCCATCCATTGCCATCACCATGACCGACAATTGGATAAAATTCAATTTGCGATACATCGTTGATTATAAAAAAAGAAGAATTACAAAACATAAATTAAATGAGTTGATCTGTAAGAAGATTTGGGAGACGGACGGAAAAGTACAACTAGGTTCCGCTACGTTTGAAATCGTTAAAATTCCGGTGATTGAAACAGGCCCTCGAAATAAAACTTCAGACCAGTAAATGAAAAATCCTATACATCAGGCGTTAAATTATCCGATGGCTCGTTTTTTAAAGAAACAGAAAGAGGAAGTGGGCGCATCTCCTGATCAGCTGTACTTCAGAGGAATCCCTAAAAGCGATAAGGTGTTGCTTCGGCTGATTGATTATACCAATGAGTCATGTGAAGAAGCTACCCTGACCGACATCAGTCAGGTTATACCTTTTGTAGATAAATCGTCCGTTACCTGGGTCAATATTGATGGCCTGCACGATACCTCGTTGATGGAAAAAATATCAAGCTCATTTAATTTCGAGCAGCTGATGCTGGCAGAAGTGATGAATACGATGGCCAGGCCTACTGTGACGGAATATGAAAACGGTCTTTTTATTTCGATTAAGATGTTGCATCAGGATCCGGAATCAGATTTGATTCATTCCGAAAACATGAGTCTGATTTTCAATGAATCTGTGCTGTTTTCGTTTCAGGAGATGACCGGAGATGTCTTTGAGCCTGTGAGGGAGCGCATCAGGAAAAATAAAAGACGTATCAGTACGTCCGGAACTGATTATCTGGCTTTTGCTTTGCTGGATGTCATCATCGATAATTATATAGTTATTCTGAGTGCATTGGGAGAGAAAATAGAAATTATTGAAGAAGAACTGATGTCTGAACCGGATGCAGATGTCATGGAAAAAATATACGTATATAAACGAGAATTGAATTTCCTCAGACGTAATATTAAACCGGCTAAAGAAATGATCACGAATCTCCTGAAAGAAGAATTTGAAATCATCCGTGAGAGTTCTGAAGTGCACTATCTGGAACTGCAGAATAATATAAATCATGCGATTGAATTATCTGATAGTTACCGGGATATCCTTTCGGATCAATTGCAGATTTATCATACAACCATGAGCAGTAAATTGAATGATATCATGAAATTCCTGACGGTCTTTTCGGTAGTTTTTATACCATTGACGTTTATTGCCGGGATATATGGAACTAATTTTGAATTTATTCCGGAATTGAGTTATAAGTACAGTTATTTTATTATGTTAGGCGTAATGGTTATGATTGCCGGTGGCATGATGATTTATTTTAAGCGAAATGACTGGTTGTGATTCAGACGGGAACAATTCTTGCCTAACGTTGTCTTTACAATAGAACAAACTAAATTATTTAAAGGGAAATGCAGACTATTGAAAATATTGAACTCCACTATTTAACGCTCGATGATTATCAGGAGTTAAAAGATGCGATGATCGAAGCGTATACCAATATGCCCAATTCCTATTGGAAGGAAGCTCATATAAAGTCGTTGATCAAAAAATTTCCTGAAGGTCAGGTATGTATTAAAATCAATAACGAAATAGCCGGCTGTGCCCTGTCCATCATCGTCGGCGATGCCGAGTTTGAAGGAAAGCATACGTACCGTGATATTACCGGAAACTACACGTTCGATACACATAATCCGGATGGAGATGTCCTTTACGGCATCGATGTTTTTATCACACCTAAATTTCGTGGTTTGCGTCTTGGTCGCAGGTTGTATGATTTCCGAAAGGAACTGACTGAAAAATTGAACCTTAGAGGTATTGCATTTGGTGGGCGCATTCCCAATTATCATAAGTATGCGCAGGAATTAACACCAAAGCAATATATTGAAAAAGTTAAACGCAAGGAGATTCATGATCCTGTTTTAAACTTCCAGATATCCAATGATTTTCATCCTTCGAAGATTCTGAAAAATTATCTTGAGGGCGATGAAGCCTCCAATGAGTTTGCGGTGATGCTGGAATGGAAGAATATCTATTATGAAAAAGAAACTGAGAAAGCCGCTACCAAGAAAAAGATTATTCGTCTTGGCTTGATCCAATGGCAGATGCGACTCTATAAGGATCTGGAGGAGTTGATGCAACAGGCAGAATATTTTATTGATGCCGTTTCAGCCTATCGCTCTGACTTTGCACTCTTCCCGGAATTTTTTAATGCGCCTTTGATGGCCGACAATAATCACTTGCCGGAAGCGGAAGCCATTCGCGAGCTGGCAAGTTTTACGCCTGAAATTGTCGATCAATTTTCTAAACTGGCGATCTCCTATAATATCAATGTCATCACCGGAAGTTTTCCCGAAATCAGAAATAATCTGCTCTACAATGTCGGTTATTTATGCAGAAGAGATGGTTCGACTGAGCGATACGAAAAACTTCATGTGACGCCGGATGAAGCTAAAGTCTGGGGTATGCAGGGCGGTAAGGAAGTTAAGACTTTTGATACGGATTGTGGTCGGATCGGTGTATTGATATGTTACGATTCTGAGTTTCCTGAATTGAGTCGACTGCTTGCCGATGAAGGAATGGATATCCTATTTATTCCATTTCTGACCGATACGCAAAATGGGTATTCCAGAGTACGGCATTGCGCTCAGGCCAGGGCTATTGAGAATGAATGTTATGTTGCCATTGCCGGTAGTGTTGGCAATCTGCCGAAGGTGCACAACATGGATATTCAATTTGCGCAATCCATGGTATTTACACCCTGTGATTTTTCCTTTCCTGCTAATGGAATTAAGGCAGAAGCTACGACGAATACGGAGATGATCCTGATCGCAGATGTGGATATTGATTTGCTTAGAGAACTGCATCAGTTTGGTAGTGTGCGCAATCTGAAAGACAGGCGGAAGGATATTTATCAAGTGATAAGACCTTCGCGTACCTGATTTCATTTCGTATGCAACTCTTTGTTTTTATTTTACTCCTGATTGCCGGTAATATTTTTTCGGTTCCGCCCATAGGTTTACACGAGTTCCATGCCGGAGCGATAAAGGATTCTGAATTTAAAGCAGAGGAAGGAGAAGTCTGGATGATGGTGACCAACAACAATCAATTTTGTGATTGCAAGGTCAGTATTCTGGATGATCAAGGAAATGTTGTGGATTCGATGTTGGTATACAGTGAACCAGCATTATTGAAACTGCAGCCGGGCACTTATGATGTAGTGATTGAAGCACTTGGATCCTTAAAAGGCCTCGATAATCAAACGGTGATCGAAGATGTCGTGATCACTGCAGGAAAAGTAACGTCACTGGGTTTTGATTTTAAGTCTGCAAGTCTGGAGATGTTTACGCGAATTGGAAATGAAGACATTGATTGTGAGATAATCGTCAAAGAAGTTTCCTCATGGACGACTGTAGCCACATCCCGAACATACATCACAGGCGCAAAACTGATCCTTAGTCCGGCGAAATATGAAATAAAAGTTTCTCCATTAGGTGAGCATAAGGATTTGACGCCGCAAATTATAAAATTGCAACTTTCGCAGGGTCTTGAAATTACTAAACTAGTAAGCTTTTGAAATGCGACTTATTTCCACAATGCAAGCATCCGGGCCGGTTGGACTCAAAATACTGAATCGTCTATTGAAACAGGTGATTTTTGATTTACCTTTCAGACTATAGTCCTTCGGATTTCACAATAAACTGATCCGTATCCCCAAACCGCTCTTCGAAAATAATTGTCTTCCCCTTATGCATTTTGTCGAGCATCGCCTGATCCGCATGGCGAATCGTGATAAGTTGCAGGCCAGCTTCCATTTTCACGTCATAGCGCTCGGCTAAGCCTATCCGGAGCTTTTCCAACTTGTCAGTTTCATTACGCACACAGAGCAAAAAGCTCATCGCGGTATTGCGCATGCTGTTGACTTTGATACGCAAGGAGGAGACTAAGGCAAATATTTCACTCAGCTGCCCTTCCGCCACAAAAGAAAAGTCGCGTGTGGCAATTTGTATGAGCACCTGATTGTTTTCAACAACAACAATGGGTGGCAATTGAGCAGTGGTGGATGTACTGATCTTTGTACCGGGATGCGTGGGCTGATCAAAGGATCGGACGTATAGTGGAATGTTTTTATTCTGGAGCGGCTTGATGGTTTTTTGATGGATCACCTTCGCTCCGTAATAAGTCATCTCCAATGCTTCCCGATAGGTGATCTCTTTCAACAAAGTAACTTCTTCAAATTGCCGGGGATCACCGGTCATGATACCGGGGACATCTTTCCAGAATGTTACGCTAGTTGCATCAAGACAATGGGCCAATACTGCCGCCGTATAATCCGATCCTTCCCGTCCCAGTGTACTGCTCTCGAGGTAGACCGTTGAACCAATAAATCCCTGAGTAATGACAATCTTGTTTTGTGCCAAAACCGGTTTGACCATTTTGTTTACAGCTTCTGAAGTTTGTTCCCAAAGAATTCGGGCCTCCCGATAGTCACTATCTGTGATCATAAAACTTCGCGCATCCATCCATTCATGCACAATGCCTTGCGCCTTCAGATAGGCACTGACTATTTTGGTGGAGGCCAGTTCACCAAAGACGATGATCTGATCATAATGATAGTTGTAATCCGGATGAGGATCCTCTTCCAGAATCCAGTTAAGCTCAACCCATAGATCATGCAGATCTATCAGAAGTTCTTTTGATTGTTCCGGCATCAGGCTTTCCACGATATCATTGTGAAACGCCTGAAGATTATTAAAGAGCGCAGGCAGGTCAGCCGGATGATTGTAATGCGCATCAATTAACACCTCCAATGCATTCGTTGTCTTTCCCATGGCAGAGATCACGACCACCAGTGGTTGATCCTTGACATCACGCAATCTGTCGGCCACATTTCTGATGGCTGCAGCATCCTTGACCGATGCTCCTCCGAACTTATACACCTCCACAGATTCCATTTGTGCTGATTTGCCTCAAAAGTACATAAGGATGATCCAATCTTCCAATTATACTGAGGATTTATACATGACTGGGTTAACGGTGAAGGGTTAAAGGTGGGGATAGCTATTTTATTGAATCCAAAATATTTCAGATTTGCGACAGGTCAAAAAATAACAAACATGTACATTAGCACTTGTTGAAACAATTGGGTAAACATTAAAATCTCCTTTTAGGTCACAAATTTTAAGAACTATAAAGATTGTCCAATGATAATATCAACGCTTGTCTTATTTTGAGGCATGAATCTCCCGAATGCATCATGAAAAATAAACTTGAATCCATCGCCGTATACTGTGGCTCAGCCACCGGAGCCAACCCGCAATACACGAAAGATGCCATAGCCCTTGCGAAGATTTTCCTTGCCCATAAAATAACTTTGGTCAATGGTGGTGGCAGTATCGGCCTTATGGGGGTAATGGCGGATACGATGATGCAAGGGGGTGGTAAAGCGATTGGGGTCATCCCCACCAATCTGAAAGAAAAGGAAGTAGCACATCTTGGGATGACACAATTAATGGTGACCAAAGATATGCATAGCCGTAAACTGGCGATGGTCAATATGTCGGATGCTTTTATCGCTCTTCCGGGGGGCTTCGGTACCATGGATGAAGTCTTTGAGACCTTGACCTGGGCGCAGTTGCATTTACATCAGAAGCCAATCATTATGTACAATCCAAATGGGTATTATGATGCCTTGTTGAAGCAGGCAGATCACATGGTACAGGAAGGCTTTTTATACGGGCCAACGAGGTCATTACTTATGGCGACAGATGACCTGACGCAACTCCTTCCGATGCTTAATCATTTTAAACCACCGACGGCAGAAAAATGGTTAAATCATAAGAAGGATAACTAGTCCGCTTTTTTAGAAATATTTGCCACAATATACCGCACAGCTTTTTGTCGTATGCTGCGTTCCAGGCGGCGGTTAAATTCATTGAGCTGGTATTGAAACTTCAGGACAAGGTAGTCCTTGTGAATGGATACGACACGCAGATCATAGGAATAAGACTCAATATCATTTTCAAATTCTGAGAGGAGTTGGATTAATACTTTTTCCATTTCTTCAATAGTAGTGTACTCTCCTTTAGCCACTTCAAAATCAATGCTCGTTTTCTTAAAAGGCTTGGTGGAGTAGTTGATGGTTTCTGCACCAAAAACTTTATTGTTAGGCATAAAGATGATATCATCATCGTCATTGAGCAAAGCTGTTTTGGAAATATTGATATCGATCACTTTTCCACTCTGGCCACCAATTTTCACATGGTCCCCAATTTTGATTTCATTACTGAAACTGATCAGAATACCACTGATGATATCCGCCACAAAATCCTTGGAGATGATCGCAATGGCTGCTGCGACAATGGACAAACTGGTAAACATCTCCTTGAACTGGATCCCGAATAGGCCTAATACGGAAACCAGCGCATAGATAAAGATGAACATCATGAAGATATTGGTCAACCCCACCGTGACATTATCCTTCTTCGCGAAAGGAAGTTGCTTACGTCTCCGATAGCCAATGGCCAGGAATCGCAATAGCAGGCTGAAACCCATACTGACAATAATGAAATGCAGTATGATTTTTACCGTTGAAGCAAACACCCATTCTTTGGGCAACCATTCATCAATATTTGAGGCGAAAAAAAATGCGACACACAGTATGACCAACTCCACCAAAAGCTTTAGTAGATATCGACCCGGAATACGCAGATTGGATAGTTTACTCAATTTTATTTTTTTATTTTGTTAGACCTGATCGGAGCGCAGCGTAGACCCTGTACTCCGACGAAGGAGGTAGTTCAGGGGACCTGAGACTGTTCGACACACGACATTCACTCCTCACCTTCCGCAACAGCGGAACACTCCTCACAACTTTCCACTGACCATTCACTAAACAGCCTTAAGGATATATTTGTTTTTCTTTCCATTTTCGATCATCAGATAGGCGCTATGCATGAGCATTGAGCTATTCAGTGTCGCATCGAGATCAGTGATCTTGTCTTTATTGATACTGATCGCATTGGCTTGAATGGCACGCCTTGCATCGCTTTTAGAACTGACAATCGTGGTATGCATTGAAAGTACATCAATCAGCGTTGGGCTGTCTGCCAGATCAGATTGAGCGATTTCAAAGGCCGGAATTTCTTCAGCAACTAATTGCAAATCCGTGGCACTCAGACTCATCAACTGCTCTTTGCTCGCCCTGGCATTAAATAAAATATCCGTTACATTTCTGGCACTTTCATAAGCGTCCTGTCCGTGAATTCTGATCGTGATTTCTTCCCCAAGGATGGCCTTCAATGCATTTGGATTTGTCTCGTGTTCTTTTTCCAACGCTTCTATTTCTTCCCGACTTTTCAGCGAAAAATAGCGATACAATTTAGGTATATCAAGATCGTTAATATTCAACCAGAACTGATAAAACTTGTACGTCGAAGTCATTGATGGATCTAACCAAATATTTCCCTCTTCTGATTTTCCAAATTTCTTGCCATCGGACTTCGTCAGCAGTGGCGTAGTAAGCGCAAAAGATTCACTCTCCTCCATATTGCGGCGAATGAATTCTGTGCCCGATGTAATATTACCCCACTGATCCGAACCACCCATTTGCAGTACACAATCATACTTGCGATACAAGCAAAGGAAATCATACGCCTGTAATAACTGATAGCTAAATTCAGTGTAGGACATTCCTGTTTCCACGCGACGCTTGACAGACTCCTTGGACATCATGTAATTGATCGTTAGATGTTTGCCGAGGTCGCGCAAAAAGGTCAGCGCATTCATATCCTTGTAGAAGTCCAGGTTATTGACCATAAGCGCTCCGTTTCCCTCATTCTTGAAGTCGAGTAACTGCTTCATCTGATTTACCTGATGTTCGAGGTTTCGGTCCAACTCTTCGAAAGACTTCAATTCACGTTCGGTATCTTTTCCTGAAGGGTCACCTATTCTTCCTGTGGCACCACCCATCAACACCACCGGTTTATGACCACATCGTTGAAAGTGCGTCAGCAGCATCACCTGCACGTAATTGCCCAATGTCAATGATGGGGCCGTAGGATCGAAACCAATGTATCCGGTAACCATTCCGGCATTCAATTTTTCCTCCACGCCCGGCGTCTGATCCTGAATCATTCCGCGCCATCTTAACTCCTCAATAAAAGACTTTGTCATTCGTTTAGCTGTAATTGTGAACTTTACAAGGGCAAAAATGGAAATTTGCGCCCATATTTGCCCTGACAAAGGTCCGAAATATGCTAAAACCCTTGCTTTTTACAATGAAATTAGGGCGGAAGGGCAGAAAGGCGGAAGGGTGGAAGGCAAATTAAACACGAATAAATCTATTACCCTTCTTTGCAAATCCCGATCAATCGGGAAACGCAACTAAAAACAGAAAAACAAATCATTAAAATATCAATCGTAAGTTTTCAAAGTCGCTGTCGCGATAAATCAGGTTGGGATCAGAATAAAATATAAATAGAACTGAGATAAACCAGAGTCGCGCATCGAATAGTCGCGCGTCGCATGTCGAATAGACCAAACAAAAATGAAATACGAACCCTGGATCGCTAAACGACTCATGACCTCCGGAGGAGGCGGCTTCACCCGTGTGATCCTTTGGATTGCTACCGGTGCCGTTGGTTTGTCTGTAGCCGTGATGATCATTTCGTTGGGGATGATGACCGGATTCAAACAAGAAATCACAAAGAAAATGTTTGGCTTCTGGGGTCATATTCATATTTCAGATCCACGCTCGATTCGATCGTATGAAGCGTTGCCTTTTGATTATGATACCAATCTGGTTAAATCAATTGAATCTATTGATCAGGTCTACGCATCAGATCCGGATGTATCGCCGAAAGTTTCTTCGATCGGTGGCGTCAGCCATGTGCAATCCTATATCTATCTGCCGGGCATCATTACGCATGACAATCAAATGGAAGGTATAGTCCTGAAGGGGCTCGGGGATGACTACAACTGGCAGTCGATTAATGCGTACAATGTATCCGGTGGCGAGTGGACTTCCATAGCGATTGATGAACTGATCATCTCACAAGTTACCGCCGATCGATTGCGGTTGAAAACCGGGGATAAGTTGATCCTGCATTTTGTCCGTGAAGGCAGACAACTGCAAAGGAGGTTTACCATCAAGGGAATTTACAAAACAGGTCTGGAAGAAAGTGATACGAAGTTTGCGCTCGCGTCTATCGATCGTCTGCGAGAAGTCCTGGAATGGAAAGACAACCAGATCAGTGGTTTGGAAATCGTGATTGACAATATTGACGATCTCAACCTCATCACCGATTTTGTCTATCGAAATGAAATCCCACCAAATCTCTATGCGGAGAATATTCGTGAGAAATTTCCCAGTCTCTTTGAATGGCTCGAATTGCAGGATATCAATACGGTCGTGATCATCGGACTCATGCTGGCCGTAGCCATCATCAATATGATCACGGCACTCTTAATTCTCATTCTCGAACGAACGCAGATGATTGGCATTCTCAAGAGTATCGGGGCACGGGATATGTCCATTCGTCAGGTCTTCCTATGGTTTGCGATGTTCATTACGGTAGGTGGTATCCTTTTGGGAAATATTCTCGGTCTTGGGTTGGCTTTCCTTCAGGATAAATATCATTTTATAAAGCTGGAGGAAGCAGATTATTATCTCGATTATGCTCCGGTAGTGGTATTGCCCTGGCATTTGCTATTAGTCAATCTTGGGGCTTTGCTGATTATTGCCCTTTGCCTCATCGCCCCATCTTTCCTGGTGAGTAAGATCAATCCGATTAAGACGATTCATTTTCAGTAGTAGACCTGGGACCCGGGATTTTTCGACACGCGACTCACCACTCACTACTCACTACTTTTGGACCTGAGACTTTTCGACGCGCGACTCACTACTCACTACTCACTACTTTTGGACCTGGGATTTTTCGACATGCGACACGCGACAAGGGGCATGGGGTGGAAGTCAGGTTAAAGTGCGTAGGACTAACAAATTTTTAAACCTTTTAACAAATAAGCTGCAGTAATCTAACCCCAATAACTTTATTACTAAATCATTCCATCACCTAATCACCCCCTCACTCATCCATAAATGGCTCGATTATTGGACGAAGTAACCTGTATAATGATCTGAATCATAGGTTTGGAGGGCAAAACCTTTTGTGTACCTTTGTGGCCGAACTAAATTATTCATCGTTTAATGGAAGGTAGTTGTTGTTATGACCAGGTATTACCATATCGAGGACGGGTTAATCACCGAACTGGAAGCACCTGTACTTTCCTGCTGGGTCAATGTATGCCCGCCCTTCGAGGAAAATGAGCTGACAGACCTGTCAGAAAAGTTTGATATTCCACACGATTTTCTAATTGACTCACTGGATATTGACGAGCGCTCCCGCTATGAGCGGGAAGATGACGTGCGTCTGATTCTGGTCAATACACCGGTACTCAATGAGATCGATCAGGAAAATGAAGCGATCTATGTGACGGTGCCGATTGGCATCATCCTGACCCAGGATCACGTCCTGACCATCAGTCCCAATGAGAATCCCATCATCCAGCGCTTTATCGAGGGTCGTGTCAAGGGCTTTAACCCCGCCAAGGAACAGCTCTTTGTGCTGCATATCCTCGAACAGAATGTACTCCGGTTTCTGGATAGTCTGAAAAAGCTCAACCTGAAGCGCAATGTGATTGAGAGCGAGCTCTATAACTCCAGTCGTAACTCAGAGCTCAAGCAATTGCTGCGTATTGAGAAGAGTCTGGTTTATTTCGTCAACGCCCTGGGCTCCAACGAGCTATTGAAAATCAAGATGAAGCGAACGGACTTCCTTCGTTTGGGGGAGAACAAGGACGACTACGACTTCTTTGAGGATATCATCATTGATAATGGACAAGCCCTCAGTATGGCCAATATCTACACCAATATCCTCAGCGGTACTATGGAAGCCTATACCTCCATTGTCTCCAACAATCTCAACACCTTCATTCAGCGACTGACGATCGTCACCATTATTCTGATGGTACCTACACTAGTGGCCAGTTTTTATGGGATGAATGTTGAGTTACCGTTTGCCACCGCAGACACCGCATTCTACTGGATACTGCTGATATCGGCATCCATCAGCCTCCTTTTAGTCTGGTTTTTCAGAAGGAAAAATCTATTCTGATTCTCCATGCCTAAGCCTCAAAGGACTATGGGGTTTCCCTGTTAAAAATCTGTAAAAACCAAAGTTTATCCACACTTTTTGAGTGGTTTTTAACGGTCTTCATTGGGCTGGTCCGGATATTCCAAAAGTTTTACACACCCCTCAAATTTAATTTGTCGTGTAGTTTCCACTATTTCAACATATTACACATTTTCTCCACATGATGTGGATAAAATCATTTCATATTAAATAAAAACTTCATTTATTTAGTGGCATCAAATCGGGGATATTTCCACATTCGACCAGAAACAGATTTTTCCCGTCTTTGATTACCTTTTAAACTTTGGATTACACAACCACCTGACTAGTCCGTGAAAAAAGCGGTTCCATTCAGGAAATTGCTGTCTCTAAGCCATAACGCCGTCTGAGACAGCCATGGAATTGTCGCCTCTGTTGAAAACTGGGAATTGATTTTTTAGAACCAACCGATTAAAGAGTAACCAATGGAAAAAGCAACTACAACAGATACATTTGTTGAGCCCTTATTAAAAGACAACCCAGGGCGCTTCGTCGTTTTCCCGATTCAACATCAGGATATCTGGCAGTTTTATAAAATGTCCGAAGCCAATTTCTGGACCGCTGAAGAAATCGATCTCCAACAGGACCTCCATGACTGGGCTAATAAACTAAATGACGATGAGCGTCACTTCATCAAACATGTATTAGCCTTCTTTGCCGCCAGTGATGGCATCGTCAATGAAAACCTGGCAGAGCATTTCCTCAGTGAAGTACAGTTTACCGAAGCCAAATTCTTCTACGGGTTTCAGATTATGATGGAAAATATCCATTCAGAAACCTATAGCTTATTAATCGATACCTATATCAACGATAATAAGGAGAAAGACTATCTCTTCAATGCCATTGATACCCTCGATTGCGTCAAAAAGAAAGCAGAGTGGGCCCTTCGCTGGATCGATAAAGGAAATTTCCAGGAAAGACTGATTGCGTTTGCAGCAGTAGAAGGTATTTTCTTTTCCGGGTCTTTTTGCTCCATCTTCTGGTTGAAGAAGCGTGGCCTGATGCCGGGACTGACGTTTTCTAATGAACTGATTTCAAGAGACGAAGGCATGCATTGTGATTTTGCCTGCCTGCTGTACAACAAACATATCGTCAATCGACTCGATGGTGCTATCGTCAGAGATATCATCACGGATGCAGTCGCCATCGAAAAGGAATTTGTGTCTGATGCACTTCCGGTCAAATTGATCGGTATGAATGCCGACCTGATGTGTCAGTATATAGAGTATGTGGCAGACAGATTACTGATTTCCCTCGGGCAACCTAAAGTATACAATGCAGAAAACCCATTCCAGTGGATGGAACTGATCTCTATCGCCGGCAAGACCAACTTCTTTGAGAAGCGTGTCGGTGATTATCAGAAAGCCGGAGTCATGGGCGACCGAAAGGATCAGGTGTTCTCGATGGACGAAGACTT
>JAHEAR010000001.1:4265-9051 GCA_024642665.1 Bacteroidota bacterium | reverse complement strand
GGATGGAACTGATCTCTATCGCCGGCAAGACCAACTTCTTTGAGAAGCGTGTCGGTGATTATCAGAAAGCCGGAGTCATGGGCGACCGAAAGGATCAGGTGTTCTCGATGGACGAAGACTTTTAGATAAGAGGTGAGCAGTGAGAGGTGAGGAGTGAGTTTAGAAATACCAAACAGTCACAGTTTAAACTTTTAAACTTTTAACCTTTTAACCTTCAACAAAATCATAAAATATTCTTTAAACAAGTAACAATAAAATATCACCTATTCCTTATCACTCATCACCCATAATATAATACATCACCCAATATTTATAATCCCTCCTTTATATGCAAGTAGTTAAACGTACCGGAAAACGCGAAGAAGTAAGCTTCGACAAAATCACAGCGAGAGTTAAAAAACTCGTCTATGGTCTTTCTGATCACGTCAATCCAATAAAGATTTCGATGAAGGTTATCGAAGGTCTTTATGATGGCGTCAACACATCAGATCTGGATAATCTGGCAGCGGAAACTGCAGCTACTATGGCAGCTGTTCACCCGGATTATGCATTACTCGCGTCAAGAGTAGCGATTTCAAATCTGCATAAAAACACCAACAAATCATTCAGTGAAACCATGCGGGCACTGTATGATTATGTGGATCCGATCACCAATCAGCGCGCAAGTCTGATCAGTGATATGACGATGGCAACAATCGAACGACATGCTGATGCACTGGACAGTGCCATCATCTATGATAGGGATTTCACGTTTGATTATTTTGGCTTTAAGACCTTAGAGCGTTCATACCTTTTGCGTATGGATGGCCAGGTCGTAGAGCGTCCGCAGCAAATGCTGATGCGTGCTGCCGTTGGAATCCATGGGGATGATGTAGAAGCAGCGATAGAGACCTACAATCTGATGTCGGAAAAATGGTTTATCCATGCCACCCCAACATTATTTAATGCCGGTACACCAAAACCACAATTAAGCAGTTGCTTTTTGTTGAGCATGGTCGATGATAGTATTGATGGCATCTTCGAGACACTATCTCGTTGCGCCAAGATCAGTCAGTCTGCCGGTGGAATTGGTTTAAGCATTCACAATGTGCGAGCGACCGGTAGTTATATCAAAGGAACAGGCGGTACCAGCAACGGGATCATTCCGATGTTGAAAGTATTCAATGATACGGCACGCTATGTAGATCAGGGTGGAGGTAAGCGCAAAGGAGCTTTCGCCGTATATCTCGAGCCATGGCATGCAGATATCATGTCATTTCTTGAGCTGAAGAAAAATCATGGAAAAGAAGAACAGCGCGCTCGTGACTTATTCTATGCGCTTTGGATTTGTGATTTATTCATGGAGCGAGTGAAAAATGATGAGACATGGTCATTGTTCTGCCCGAATGAAGCACCCGGGTTAAGTGATTGTTACGGAGGCGAATTTGAAGCCCTATATCATAAATATGAGCAGGAAGGAAAAGCCCGGAAAGTGGTAAGAGCACAAGAGATCTGGACAGCGATTGTAGAAAGCCAGATCGAAACCGGAACACCATACATGCTGTACAAAGATGCAGCCAATAAAAAAAGCAATCAGAAAAACCTGGGGACGATCAAGTCATCAAACCTATGTACCGAAATCATGGAGTACACTTCTCCTGATGAAGTAGCGGTTTGTAATCTTGCATCATTAGCCCTGCCAAAGTTTGTTGAGAACGGGGAGTTTGATCACCAGAAGTTGTATGAAATCTCCCGCGTGGTGACACGCAATCTCAACAAAGTGATTGATGTCAATTATTACCCAATTCCAGAAGCGCGTAATTCCAATATGCGTCACCGTCCTATAGGCATCGGTGTTCAGGGTCTTGCCGATGCCTTTATTCTCATGGGCTATGCCTTTGACAGTCCGGAAGCACGCAAGTTGAACAAGGAGATCTTTGAGACCATTTATTTTGCAGCGGTCACTGAATCAAATGCAATTGCAGAAAGAGATGGCGCGTACGAATCATTCAAAGGTTCACCGGCCAGCAAAGGCGAACTTCAATACGACATGTGGGGTGTCGAGCCCTCTGATCGTTGGAACTGGGCTGAGCTAAAAGCAAAAATCAAAAAGCACGGCATGCGCAATAGTTTATTGTTAGCACCCATGCCAACAGCGTCTACTTCACAGATCCTCGGCAACAACGAGTGTATCGAACCCTATACCAGCAATATCTATACACGCCGTACACTGTCCGGTGAGTACATCATCGTCAACAAACATTTGTTGAATGATCTCATTCGTCTTGATCTTTGGGATGAAGAAATGAAAGAGGCGTTGATCGTGAGCAATGGAAGTGTACAACATATCGAAGGACTACCACAAGAACTTAAAGACAGATACAAAACTGTTTGGGAACTCAGTCAGAAAGCCATCATCGATATGTCAGCGGACAGAGGAGCTTTCATCTGTCAGAGCCAGAGCTTAAATCTGTTTGTTGAAAGTGCTACTATTGCGAAACTATCCAGTATGCATTTCTATGCCTGGCAGAAAGGATTGAAGACCGGTATGTACTATCTGCGTTCTAAAGCTGCGGTAGAGCCTATTAAATTTTCATTGAGTGCAAAGCATCAGCAGCGATTCCTTAGTGATGACCAGAAAGAAGCGCGTGATACAGCAGGAGAAGATACAGCCTCTGCGCAGGAAAAGACCTTATCGTCTGCTTCCAAAAGTAAGTTGGATGATATGACGCCATCGATGGATGTTTCTGATGGAGCTACCTGTACGATGGAGGATGGTTGTATTATGTGCTCTGGTTGATCCATTCGGCTGCGCACGAATGTGGGCAGAAAAGGCAGAAAAGGAATTTCAAATTACGATTGCGGGATAGGGCAGTGTGGCACACTTGCCGTTTAGCTTGTGTTTTGCGAGTATGCCACACTTGCAGCGTGGCTTGATTGCCCCCTTTGCCCCCTGCTCGTCTAGAAGCCGCAGTGCTTTGGAAAGGGGGTACCATTCTTACTTGATTTTCCTCTTGCTTAGGGGAATAACCTCAACGCTACATGAGAGCCCCTTCGGGGCATCTATTTGCTTTCTTTGCCCCACCCAAGCTAGACGGATTTTTTTACTGCGTCACTGCGTCTCTGCGTGATGCTTTTTTTATTCTTGATTCGCCAAGGTTATATCCAGCGCAGCGGAATTGATTTGTCGCCTTATTATTTCAACATAGTTAATGATTCATTAGGAAATCCCATACTCTTTAACCAATAGAATAAAGTTAGTTTTGTG
Organism: Bacteroidota bacterium; assembly: GCA_024642665.1. Lineage (GTDB taxonomy): Bacteria > Bacteroidota > Bacteroidia > Chitinophagales > Saprospiraceae > Opimibacter. The sequence goes on along the minus strand of JAHEAR010000001.1, from coordinate 5,804 downwards.
GCATGCACAGAACGATCCTCTACATAAAGCAAACCTGCATACTTGCAGTCTCGATACTGATTCTATCCGTATCACTTCAGGCACAATCTGCAGAAGGCAAAAACACATTTTCGCCAACAAATCAAACGCGTATGGTGGCCGAATGGGAACCCGCTATCGGCGTTCTTGTCTCCTGGCCCCCAAGCATCCCACACAAACTCTACCAGGAGTTGGCGAAAGACACCAAGCTCTATATCCTTGTCGAAAATCGTAAAGCCATGCAGGATGCAATCGGATGGCTGACCAAATGGGACATCTATCCGGATAGAGTCAAATTTATCACCTCAACGCAGGGGGTGGATGTGAGTTGGACGCGGGACTGGGGTCCGCATGCGGTCTACGATACTTCCGGCGTGATGAAGCTGGCAGATGGGATGTATGTGTATTCCACGCCGATGTCCGGCTATGCGTGTGATGACTCTTTGCAGTTTTTATTTTATGAAGCAAATGGGGACATCGATTTGACCATTGAAGATGATCGGATACCGGGTTATATCGCAAGTTCGCTGGACATGGATATGGTGGAGTTGAAATTTGCCTTTACCGGTGGCAATGTCATTTCGGATGGACAACAGTCTGCATTCTCGACATGTGTACTGTTGAATGAAAATAAATTCATCGGGCTTGATGAAAACAAATTCAGATCAGAGGCGGAACGTTTGCTCGGTATCACAAACTATAACATCCTCTCCAATTTTGAAGAGCGCGGGATACAGCATATTGATTGTTTTATGAAGATGCTTGATGAGGAAAGGCTACTGGTCATGCGTCCACCGGCGGATCATCCGGCCTCTGTGGTATATGAAGGAATCGTTGAACATGAGCTGAGTCACCTGACCAATGCCTTTGGTCGGCCTTATCAAATCCTCAGACTGGATACGGATGTTTTTGATGAGGATCATCCGGACGAATTAGCGGCTTATTCCAATTCGTTGATTCTGAACAAAGTCATCTATGTGCCGCTCTTTGGTATTCCGCAGGATACGGTGGCGTTGCGGCAATGGGGAGAGGCGATGCCCGGGTATACCATCAAGGGTTTTGAATTTGTAGTGGGCAGGGAGCCCAAGATGGATCAGAATGTATACAAGCATTATGGTACAATAGGATGGACCGGTGGTGATGCTTTGCATTGTCGAACACGTGCGGTGTGGGAACCAACCATGCTCTATATCAGTGTTGATCGCATTCCGGTGCAAGTTGCTAAAGCTGCATCATATCCGCTGGATGTTATCCTCAAGGACTATAGTGCCGGTAAACTCATGGATGAAAGTCTTCGTGTCTTGTGGCGTGTGAAGGGTCAGCAGGATTGGAACAATGAGCTTCTCAAACCTACTGATGTGCCTGATCATTATGCTGCTTCTATTCCTGGTGGTCAGGCCGGTGTGACGATTGAATATTATATCGCTGCCAGATCTTATTGGGGTACGAAGGCAACAATGCCGAGGGTGGTGCCGGAGGGGTATTATGAGTTTTCGATTGATTAAATCAATCGGGGCGGAA
>JAHEAR010000001.1:0-4165 GCA_024642665.1 Bacteroidota bacterium | reverse complement strand
CGAGTATGCCACACTTGTCGCGGTTGGCCCCCTTTGCCCCCTGCTCGTCCAGAAGCCGCAGTGCTTTGGAAAGGGGGTACCTGTTTCGAATTGATTTCTCTTTTGCTTAGGGGAATAACCCCAACGCTACATGAGCGTCCGCCTAAGGCGGACTTTCTTTGCGTCCTTTGCGCCTTTGCGATAAACTTACGTTGGTGTCATTGATTCGCCTTGCTCACATGTTTGAATCACGGATTAAGCAGATTACACCGATTACGCGGATGCTTACAACATACATTGTAGGGCTCTAAAAATCATAGAGTTTTCAAGAAGAATCATTTCGACTTTGAAATATCAGGTGAGCCATCCCGCTGTACAGCGGGAGTATGAGCCAATACGCTGATCGCTTTATGGCTTCTGACCAAAATAGACCTCATCGTATAAGTGAAATTAAGTCTCTATCAAACAGAATTGATACTTAGAACGGAAATGGTCCTGACCAGGCGTTTTGAGGATTAGACCCAGCAACTCTTACCATATATTTTGTACCCTCTCCATTGACGACAATGTGATACCATTCACCACCATATTCTAAAAATGTGGCGGCCCCAACGCCTCCTTCATTTAGAAAACTCTCATAGACTTGATTTGACCAATCATTTGTTGAATTGAAATGGAAATATCTTGTACCAATCCAAAGAGGACTAAGTATTACAGCATTAAAAACATGATAAGAACAATTATCTCCATCCTTACTAAAGAATAAGGAATGATTCTCTTGTGTCTGATTCCATCCGGGAGCATCGCGGTAATTACTAACAGCGCCTATACCACTTATAAAATTAGATAATGGCTTATCTGCCCCTTCTGGAAGCCCGGTTATGGTCTGGAATGTCCATGGAGCAGCCGTATAAGGTGAAACCAAAACACCCTTTCCTCCATTCGTTTCATAAGCGATGAAACTTGATGAATTGTTCTTACCATTAAAATTGAAATAATCAATCGCTCCTACAGAAGAAAGATGGTCTGAAAGATAACTTCCATTGCCATCCATACCAAATAGACCGTCAATTCCACCTTCGTCTAATATAGGCTTGTCTTCATTCATAAATACCATCTTTGTTCCACCGTCCGTAAATGCAAAAAGATCCCTACCAACAGAAAAGATGGCGGTTACAGGACCACCGCCCACTTGATTGATCTGAGACCAGTTTCGAGCAAATGGAGGAAATCCTTGCCCATACGGCTGACAGTTAGTAGCAGTGTATGACGTATTAAGTTTGGTAGACACTACCTTTTGAGGAAAGGCAATCTCTTTAACAACATAAGAAATAGGTCTGCCGGTTGATATTGTGGAGGTCTCAATAAACATATCGGAAAGCCCACTCAGATCAGGCTCGCCAGTGGCTGCTGTCAGTGCACCTATTCCTCCTCCGTAGGCTTGCACATTAATTGTAAGTTCAGATAACTCGGAACTTAAGGAAACACCGGCATTTACATTGCCACTAGTGACTACACCATCAAATTTCGCATTGATTGCTGCTTCCATATCGTAATGCGAACTAGTAGAGGTAAATAGCATATAAAACAGTCTGCCATAGGTGACAGAGCTAACAAAGCATCCTGGATTGTTTGGCTGTATCCAGGTCTCTAGTTCATCCACTGTCACAGATTCATCAAAAAAATCATTAACATCAGAAGTATGGTCAAAAGCCATGGTATAAAACTCTTGCTTTAAAGTGACGAGTATTTGATTAAAAGATTCATTTGAATTATACGACATACTTCCGCTGACTTCGGTCGTTGGGCTATCATAATTAAAACCTAGTGTTGCTGATAGTTGTTCTTCTGAATAAATCTTATGAAGGTTATATTCAAAATTTGCTGACAACTCTACACTCTCATCGATGGCGGAAGCAATAATTTGATTCATGGCGTCATTCATGCTGGTCAAATTGATTTCCTCCATTTCTACATTAGTCAATGTGTAGCCTCCATTATTCGTAATGGTCACCGTTCCACCGCCTTGTTTTACATTAATCTCATCAGGTGTTGGATTTCCAATTGTCTTTCCTTGTAGAAGTGCACCGGGATATATAATGCTTGCGTTAGGATTGAATAAGCCAAAACCGGAATTACCTCCTGGGTTAACACCAAATTCTACTGTTTCGGATTTACAATACCAAAAAGTATTATCTATTTCCAGGTCATCTGATACAGTACTTGAAGTTATATTTGTAGAGGTCGTCTCAACGGCTAATGAACCGCCAGAATTGACTACGTCTTCAATCGTAAGATTGTCATTATTACTATTACCATTGTCATCTTTGGCACAGGATAACATTAGAATGCATAATAGCATACCTACAAGCGTTAAATACTTCATTATTATAAAAGGCTTTTGCAACTAATGAAAGCGCCACTAGTATGTACTAGTGATCGTGATTTCGTGAAGATAACAATTATAATGAAAGCCAATGAATTACGAATTTCAAATTACGTTGATGGGAAAGCATAGTGTGGCAAACTTTCCGTTTAGCCTCGAGAGAAGCGAGTATGCCACACTTGCAGCGTGGCTTATTATCATTGAATGATTCGACTGTCTCAGTTGTTTGAATCACGGATTTGTTATTCCGCATTAAGCGGAATGGATTATAAGGATTACACAGATGATTACAACTTGCGTTGTAATGCGTTTAAAAAACATTGAGTTATCGGGCAAAATCATTTCAATTAGAATTTTTCCGTCACGCTAAACTGTTCGAGCACCCGGAATAGCTTTTATTTCCGCTTGCCCAGTAGTTGATAATACTACCGGGTTCGAAAGCGGAAATGAAAGGGAGAATGAAAATAGAAGTAAACGTCGCTAGAATGCCAAAAACAAGAAAGGAATCGAAAGCGAGTTTTTAGAGCGACGAGTTCCGCTCGAGCGGAATGGTACCTTTTTTTTGCGATGTAAAGGCATAGTGCATTGAGTTTTGTGTATAATCATTTCCAACAGAACCATCCTGTCGCTCTAAATTGTTTGACCAACAGGATGCCTTCTTTTTACGCTCGCCCTGAAGTATTTCAACTACAGGACAAGCCCTATACTTAAAAAATACTTTAGGGTTCGCAAGAGCAAAAAGAAGAAAGAGCGAAGAACTAACCACATTGCTACCAGGAAAGAATATAAAAGAATGAATGCAAAAGGGAGTTTTTAGAGCGACGAGTTCCGCTTGGGCGGAATGGTTCTTTTTCTTGCCCTGTAACTGTTAATGTTTCAGGGTCCGGAAAAAAAGAACGAGAAGAATGATCTCCCTCCAAAACGCTCATAACCTTTCTCCTGCTTAGGGGTAAACCCCAACGCTAGATGAAGCACCTTTCAGGGCTTTACTGAATATGACAAACGAACCATAAATTAAATTAAATGATCATCTCGAACAGATAAGAACATTCTCCCTGTGATTCAAAACTGTTTGAGCCACTCCGATGGCCGCTTTTTGATCTTCTAGTCAAAAAGGGGTTTGAGTAAGATACAGACAGGCGAGAAAGCAAACCTGACCTAAAACTAACGCCCGGATGTTAATGCGAGTTTTTTGAATCACTAGCCTTTTTGGTTACTTTTTTGGCGATGAAAAAAGTGACAAATCATGCTATTATGAATTAATCATAGGCTATTCAGAAAAACCAACTTAATAGAACAATAGAAATAAAAGCAAACTCTTCGATATGCAAAAAGACCCACCAAGTAAAATGGTTACTTTTTTGGCGACCCTGTAGCATTAGCAGCTACAGGGCAAGCGAAAAAAGTGACAAATCATCGATTACAGTAAGATTGTTGAATAGAAAATATGCTTTGCGCAGCATAAATCTGAAAAATTCACTAATTTCGGGAATGAGAACCCCAAAACTCCTATTACTGATAGCCATGCTATCCTCAGCGCAGCTGCTCCCTGCGCAGCAGGTATATCAATCCACTCATTACGGCACTCCCGGTGACCTCTATCTCTACAATCGCTTTACGGCGAACATTGATGTTGATGAATTAACTAAGACCGGTGAGGACATCACCTGGAACTTTGGGGTGGACACGACGCTCAATACGCATACAAATAGTGTCGTCGAACCGGATGAGGCCTTCAACCTCTTCAACTTTCTGACCATCTGTACCATCAGTGGATTTAGTACAGGTGAATGTTTTGAT
>JAHEAR010000055.1:2398-9745 GCA_024642665.1 Bacteroidota bacterium | reverse complement strand
ATTGCCTCCACTTTTAAGTGGGGGCAAAAGGTAAATCACTTCAACATCTGAAACCCATTTTTATTCAAATAATCATTGAATTCCTTTCTGAAGGAGTTTATCCTGTGGTGCTCTTCCTGATTATTAATGTAGTTTCTAACGCTCGAAAGCGCCCTTGGAGATACCGAAACGACGTAGTATTCATCCTGCCATTCAAAGTGAGTATATGGTGTATCGGATAAGAGGTCTTGTTTATTAACCCAGAAAGAGGATTCCCCTTTAATGAGGTGCATGATGCTTTGAATCGTTTGGTCTGGTTTCAGGCGGATCAGGCAGTGACAATGATCACTGAATCCATTTATTGTATCAATCAAAATGGATTTGCTTTTGGCGTTTTGAAAAATATGTTCCCAGACTTTGGCTCGAATTAGAAATGTATTTAGATAAGGATTTCTGTTTTTTGTGGTCCACACTAAATGTAGATAGACCTTTGTAAAAGGCATACGAAGTTTGGTTTTTGGGTGAAGCAATTATTAGAGGAAATTAGGGGCTTTCACCACAAATTGCAAATGTTGCATCTAATATACCTTCGAGCTTGCAAACCAGCCTTTAGCGTCCCTGAAATAATTATCCTGCAACTAATTTCTGAAGTGTTGCAATAGCATAATCGACTTCGGCTTCTGTGTTATAAACAGCTATTCCCATCCGGGTCACGCCACCCACTTCCATAAGATCCATCACTTCTACCGCTCGCTTGGCATAGAAATGACCGTCCCAGGCACAGATTGAATGATCTGCCAGAAATTTACAAACTGCATCAGGTCGAATATTATCTATCGTGAATGAAATCGTTGGCGCGCGATGTTCTTCTTTCAAAGGTGGGCCATAGACTTCTACACCGTCAAGATCTCGTAGACCTAAGTAAAGTTTTTGAGCAAGTCCTCGTTCATGTTTTTGGATGATAGACATTGCATCAATAATTTTCTCCCTTGTTGTATTGCCTTGTCCAAGGGACGCTAGAAAATCAACGGCTGCTGAAACACCTGCGAGTGCCGCATGATTCTGTGTACCTGTTTCAATTCGGTTTGGTGCGCGTTGTGTTTGTACGCGCAATCGATCGGTGTTCAGACTATCCAGTGCACCCGGTCGCGAATATAAAAGTCCAACATGTGGACCATAAAATTTATATGCCGAACACAGTAAAAAATCACAATCTATATCCTGCACATCGGTTAATAAATGCGGTACATAATGGACAGCATCAACCACCAACAGTGCGCCGGCTTCATAGGCCAGTTGTCTAACGCGATCTATTTCATTGACGGTGCCGAAGATATTAGAGGCTAAGCCGATGGCGACTACCCTGGTGCGCTCGCTGATCTTTTTTTCCAGATCGGCATAATCGATATTGCCATCTTCTTCGAGGCCAACTTCTCTTACGATGATACCGTGTCTTCTTTGGTTGAGCCATGGTCCTCGGTTGGCTTCATGATCTAATTGAGTGATCAGAATTTCATCACCGGGTTGAAGGGTTCTGGCTATGGCATTGGCTAGAGAAAAATTTAAAGTGGTCATATTGGCTCCAAAGGAAATCGTCTCCGGGCCTTCAGCACCAAGCAGGGCTGCTACCTGAGTGCGGCAACGATTCAGAAGAAGATCTGTCTCGTGCGCTGTCACAAACTGCCCGTGGGAATTGGCATTGCTATGGGTATACACATTGACGATGGCATCAATAACAGATTGGGGAACCTGTGTTCCTGCAGGTCCATCGAAATGGACAATGGGTCTTCCGTGGACCATCCGTTTAAGTGAGGGAAACTGATGTCGGATAGGGTCGTTCATAGTTTATTGAATTGTTGCTTGTGCAAGATACGAAAAGGGAGGAAGGCAAGGGGCGGTGGGCTAGGGGCATGGGGCAAGGGGCGCAGGGCATAGGGCAAAGAGCAGGCACAAAAACGCTAGCAGCTCCAAATCCCATGGAAACTTTACCTTTGCGTCCCTTGTTATAGGGGATAGTTATTTGAAAACAATGGGGCTGACAGGAATCGACAGTATTGTTCATATGTCAGTAAGCATGCCGGGGAATGGTGATTTACCTCGTACCAAATGATCTCCAACCAATAATTAGCGATAGTAATTTCGCTTTGGCAGCCTAATTCCAGGAATTAGAATGCCTTTGTGCCGCTGGTTTGATATCTGCTACAAAACCTTCCGCACATAACCAAAATGCAGATTACGCCAAAGGAGAGTCCTGACCGGAGGCCGACAATCAAAAGGAATCGGAACGTATCGCGTCGTTGGAGTACCTGATGCGTTCTTAAACCAGAACTTCAACTAAGCATGTAGAAAGCTGATGTAGTCTTTAGCTGGACGGGGGTTCAATTCCCCCCAGCTCCACCATCACTCTTTGTAGCTTTAGTGAATGGGGGCTTCGCCCTCCGAAGCTTTAGCGCAGGAGGTGAAAGCAACATTAGCCTAAAGCAAAAAAAAAGCCTGGTAGTTTACCAGGCTTTTTTTTGTTTGAATTAATTTATCATCCACTCTTTATCCGCATCATGATTCTGATTGAAGACCCGGGTTTGCACCACAGTTCCATCATGTTTTCTGACTTCCAGTGTGTATTCTGTATCAATAAAAAATCCTTTCTCTAATACTGAAGAATTTGCATCCACATCACCGATCTTATGAAAAGTGCTGTTATCACTTTTTTGATAAATGATAAGATCTGAAGTTGTGTTATTAAAGATTTTAATATTGTAGGTGAGGAAACTATCCTTGCAGGATGTTGACGAAAGAGCAATGACCACCAACAGAAGCGAAATAACGATCGCTCCGGAACGAGAGAATATTGAAGAATTTTGCATAATGAAATGTTTAAGTGAACTCATTTTTTATTGACTGATTGAATATTCAAGGCATTTTGAAACCGATTGTCTTGATTTCAGTTCTTGCGTGCTTTGAGAAATAAATTCGGGTTCCAAATAATTTTCCAGTAAGAACTCGAACAACGAATAACTTGGCCTATCAGGCCTGATGATCAAAAATACAAGTTAGAATCTGACACCGGCATTGATGAAAAACTGATTTGACTTTTGAGTTCCTTCCAATTTATAGAAATCGGTCATACCCAAATCATACCCAAAATCCACAAAAGCGATCAGGATATCAATTCCAAATCCAAACTGTGTAGAAATCATAAAATCATTAAAATCATCTTTGCTTACCTTAATTTCATCATCTCCTTCATGGCTTACCCCTAACACGTGGGAACCAACCACTCCACCAAACAACCGGAGATTGAAGATTCCGCTGTGATTGGCATCTAATAAACGGAAGCCAACTCTAATCGGCAGATTGATGCTGTTTATGGTCGTTTTACCCTTAAAAGATGCTGCACCCGGAAGATTGCCGGCTTCTGTGGTAGTAGTTTCTGTTTTTTGAGCAGAATAATACAAACCGGGAGCCAGATAAAAATGGTTTCCGAACGTACCGGAGATACCAACGGTATATCCCAATTGTCCACTTACAGAATGGTCATGAATGGCGCCATCGACAAAGTCTTTGAATCCGGTTCCGGACGTTGAATTAAGACCTCCATAAATCCGGAAATCACCATAACCTTTTGAAGTTGTCTCTGCGTCCTGGGCATAACCGGCTTGAGAGACTATTAACATACTGAATAACAATGTTTTGTATAAAAGACCTTTCATAAAAAAAGTTTTGAAGTGACTATTTGGTTTTATATAATACTCATTCATAGCGAATTAAATATTAAATACGTTATCCTGTCAGAAAAAACAGTTTTATACGCCATATAAATGTCAGATCATAGTTAACATCAAAAGACATATCAACTTTCTTCCAGGAAGGAATCAAAATCCCGGCAAAATTAGACTCCTATCAGCTTGCAGGTAAAATAAATCAAGCCTATAATGATAAATTCCAAGCCTAATTTCGATCATTACGTTAAATTTGGAGCATTTCTGGTTATTTTTCACGCATGAGGTCCATATCGTTTTTATTTGCATTTTTTGCACTCCTGACATTTGATATCCGGGCTGGCGATACATTGTTTTTACGAACGATTGAAATACCCGGAAGGGTAAGAAATATAGATTTTGATGGGAGGAATCTTCTGGTCAGATGTGAGAATGAATGTTATTTGTATCGCAATGGAAAAACGGAGAAATTGGATATTCCTCTAAGTGGGAGATACTCCTGGTTTGCTGAGTCCTATCAGAATCCTAATTCCATTCTTTATCACACAGACTATATTTTTTCAGATAAAAGAACACCAAGAACGCTGGTGGAGAATATCCTCCCCGGTTTTTATACACAGAATATTACCAGTGTATCCATAGAGAATGCCCTTTTTGTGTCCTATAGGGGAGTTTTGCTGGAATATATCACCTCAAGCGATATATCCTTTTCACACATAGGTCAGTCTATCAGACATGTATATAATAATGATTCTATCCAGATTGTCAGCTCCTATTCCGGTATATACATGTCCAGGTTGGAAGACTTCTCTGATCGGAAACTTACAGGCACCTCCTACGCCAATGGTGAATTGTCAGAGATTGATGGTCAGTTATATTTATGTCAGGATGGACTATACATCCTTAAGGGCGACACTGCTTTAGTCCAGACAGGTTTTGGCACAAATAATTCTGCGTTCAGGAAACTAATTAAGTGGAATAATGAAACCATTGCATTGTTTAACAACCACGTATGTTATTATGATCTTTCTTTTTTTACGGAAGGTCGAATATTAGCAGATGGAGATGAGTTTAATGATGTTGAATTATTTGATACCGATCTTCTCTGCTCCACGTCATCCGGGCTTGTACTTCGAATCCAGGCTGACGGAAATACAGATACCATAAAGCTGAGAGGAGCTATTCATGATCTGCTTATAAAAGAAGACGAAATCATAACCTCATCAGATTCAGGGATATACCGGATTAACAGAGATTTTGAACCTGCTTTAGTTTCTTCCCATATGCATGCATTGCAGACCGTCGCCTATGGATCTAATCTCTTCATCTCAACGCTCAATGGCCTCTACCTTTTACGGGACGGAACCTATCACACGCTTATTCCTAATGTCGAATTTAATAAGCGAGCGCTTTCGATATACAACAATTACCTTTATGCAGGATCCGTGGATGGCCTGTATACAATTCAGCTTACTCATTTCGATGCCAAAATTTTACCCACGCTTACCCCCTATATCATTGCCGTTGATCCAAGCCCATTTCCTTGGTTATGGCTTTTCGGCTTAGGTCTTGTCATAGCCATACTGACCGGATTACTTGTCAATTTTATGAATCAACGAAGCAAGAATATTCAGGATACTACGGCACCTGCCTCGGTTTTTTCAAAGGAAATGGTGATCCAGGCTATTCGTCAACACGATGACATTACCTCCGTTAAAGCCTTATCTGAAATACTGGACCTTTCTGTCGTTCAACTCAACCGTAAGCTTAAACCCTATGGTGAAACTCCATTGACTTTAATGCAAAAAGTTAAAAAGGAGATTGCAAACGAAATGCAAGCAAATGGGGCCTCGATGGAACAGATATCAGAACGAACAGGCTATAGCAAACGCTATGTTCGGGAACATTTCTTTAATTAAAAATGACGGCAGTTTATGTGTTTCACTTGAAGACTTTTCTAAATTGTAAGCTTCCCTTGACATAATGACCTATAGCCAATTTTAACACACCTTTAAATAAGATTTTTTCGGTGTTTAAGTTGCTTTTTAAACAGAGTTGCTTCCCTGGGTAAATTTTGTGTGGAATTACGTTCACCGCAATAGTGGCATAGTTTGAATGCCAGCGATATAGCGAGCCAGATCCGGAAGCCTTAATCTCGACTTTAATAAAGCCGAAATGACAGTTGATCATGAAAGATCAAAGTTTAATTCAACCTTTTTTGTTTTTCATTCCTCCACCAAATCCGGCCACCGCTTCAAATACTGAATGAATCTTTCACTAACACCTTCCTGCTTTAAATATACTTTGGAAGCAGGTGTTTCAACAGGCGCGAAATCAGGATTTGCAATCACTTGTTTCGGAAAGTCATGATGCAGAATTCCTGAGCGACCGATGGAAACAAAATCGACCCCTGCATCAAGGATTTGTTGAACATCATGACCACTTTGTATTTTTCCGGCTACGGTAAGCCGAACATTTTTAAAGTCAAGACTCGTCACGTGTTTCAATAATGATTTTGATTTGAATTCCGTTTCTTCCGGATATTTGAATACATCCCATAAGGAGATATCCAGAAAATCAATTTTCCCTTCGTCAATCAATCGCTGACTGATCTCCATCGTATCCGGAAGATGCATTCCAAATCGCTCAGGTGATAGACGTACACCTAACAAAAATTCCGGACCACAAACTTCTCTAATACCATCGACGATTTCAAATATGATCCGCGCTCTGTTTGCCAAACTCCCGCCATAGGCATCAGTCCTATGATTAATCTCCTTGCTGATAAATTGCGCCAGCATGTAACCATGCGCGCCATGAATTTCAACACCATCATAACCACTTTTTTGAGCACGCCGGGCAGCATCGATAAAGTCATCTCTCAATTGATACACTTCTTCAAGGGATAGCGCACGTGCCCCTGATCTTTCATTATCTGAGGGACAGACTGGCGCAGTCCCAATCACTTCTGTGGGAGACCGCATGCCGGCATGATGTAGTTGAATGACGGCAAGGCTGCCATATGATTTTATACGCGAAGCTAATCTTCGATGACCTTCCATATGCTGATCACCAAAAATTCCCAACTGCCCGGAAAACCCTTTTCCAATTTCCTGCACATGCGAAGCACAGGTCATGACCAAACCAAATCCTCCTTCTGCTCGCATGGTCAACCAACGGAATTCAGTTTCCGACAGCCGGCCATCTTCATCACTTTGTGTATTGGTCATCGGAGCCAGCATGAATCTGTTTTTCATAATCGCTCCCGAAGCAAAAGTCATTGGGACTCCGGGTCCAGAAATACCATGTTCTGAATTCATGCCCTTAATACAATCCTGATGATAAAAGGTTTTTGCTACTACTGAAGCAGTAAGCGTCTGAGGAGTAATTTGGAGAGGATGGCGTTTGCTGATCTGCAAATTAAAAACCAAACGGCGGTGAATCCACTACCGGATTCACCGCCGCCGGGATAAAAAGATTAATGAAGATTTTTCCAACCTAATGATGGTACAAGGATGCGTACCCGAAAGTCGACATCGTCTGCCGGTGCAGCATTAAAACTACCGTTGCTATCATCATAATAGAAAATCGATCCCTGGGCATGCTGGCCGCCGGAACCAAAACTCGTCCGCACATCCAATTCATTGCC
>JAHEAR010000055.1:0-2298 GCA_024642665.1 Bacteroidota bacterium | reverse complement strand
TCAGGGTCACCGGCTGCGGTGTTGTTATCATTATAAATGATTTGTTGGTTTGTACCACCAATAGGTCCTGCCGGGCCCTGCGCACCTTGTGGACCAATAGGCCCGGTAAGGCCAGGGAATCCCATGGCACCCATATCGCCTTTATCCCCCTTATCTCCCTTGTCGCCTTTGTCTCCTTTATCGCCTTTCAGTCCTTTGTCGCCCTTGTCACCTTTATCGCCCTTATCTCCTTTGTCCCCTTTTGGGCCATCATCGCCGAGATCACCCATGGCTCCTTTTGGACCTGCCGGGCCAGTTGGGCCCACCGGACCTACCGGACCAGGGTTTCCCTGATCTCCTTTTTCTCCAATCATGCCATCAAGTCCTTTCTCCCCTGTAAAACCTCTGGGACCTTGTGACCCTTGTGGACCTTGCGCTCCTTGCAAACCTTGAGGACCTTGTGGTCCGACGGGACCGGGTGTACTATTCGCTGCAAATAATGCATAGGGTACACTCAGCAGTTCACTGGTACCGACAACGCTAAAATTATTACCTCCGGTTGGATCAGTTTCTGTCTTGATAAAGTATGGGCCCTGATTCCAGTTAATACCGGACAGGCTACCGGAAATAAGTGTACCGCCGCCGATGGCAAATGTTACAAGTCCATTGGCATTGGTGGTGGTCAGATGTGATTCTGAAAATACATTAGAGCCATTTGCGCTTCCTTTCAGAACACTTACTCTCGTTCGTACAGAATGGTTAGTAATAAGTTCACCACTTCCATCGCGTATGACGGCCTGATAACTCATTTTGTTTGGCGCTTGGGCAATCAGCGGAAGAAATCCACTGATTAAGAGCATCAGGAATAGGGTATGTATATATTTATGTTTCATGGTTTAATTGACTTTAGTGAGTGAATAAGATTTAATAAAGGTGTTTCCTTGCCATACCTGCAGGAGGTACATAGCTGCATTCAATTGGTCAATGGGAATGGTGTTGACCTCATTTGGTAAAGTTTGTTCCAATACCAGTTTCCCTTCAAAACTGTACATACGAGCAGTAAACGGACCCTGTGCGGATCCGGGTGCGGGTGGTGACAATTGTACGAAGACAGCACTTTCCGCCGGGTTTGGAAAGAGGCGGATGACGATGTCTTCCTGGAGATCTTCGATGCCTACAATGTTAAAACTATAGGGTTGTTGCAAGCCTTGGTGGACAATACCGATTTCTCCATCAATAACTTGGTAGGCAGTTTGGCCGATCGTAGATGCGACGGAACCTCCGGCAGATTGGATGTCAATGCCTGCGCTGACCACACCTTTTTGGGCAAGGAGTGGAGAGCCTAACCAGGAGACTGTCCAAAGTAAAACAATGGCGTTCATTTTAATATTCATGGATTAGGATTTAAGCCTCTCAGGCCAGATGAATTGCTATACACAGGCAATATCAATCAACCGGGAAGACAAGGTGAAAAAAGTTCAAAAATTAAAACCAGCTATGTAGAAGGAGGGACTTCCAAAAATGTAATAGGAGGGATTTCCAAAAAGAAAAATTGGATTGACACCACAATATTAAGGTGTATTTTGATATTGTTGCAAAATATTTTTTTCAGCGCTAAAAGGCCTTATTTAATTTGCTCGATTGGACGGTCTTTTAGGGCTTTTCCACCCCTCAGGTTGATCTAATTCGGGATTGGGATCGGGTTAGTATTAAAAAGTCTTTTACTGAAAAAGCATTGGATTCACTGGCTATCCGAAGTTTTTGTTCTCCTCGGGTCGATTGACTAAAAGGCTACTTCAGGTGTTTATGGAAGTAGCGGAATTTTTTAAAACTATAAGGAATGGGTGTTGAGGTCCGGGATTGTGATTTACCAGTCAGTTTTCCATCTATAAAAACAATCATGATACTCACCAGGGCAGACTCTTTTCACGAATACTGATTTGTTTTTTTATGGCGTCATCAGAATTTCAATTGACTGCATGGATGATAAGGATGAATGCCTGATGGAAGTTTTGTTAAATAATTTCTTGGATGACCTGCTTTTGAAACCATAACATTATTGATCTTTCTAAAAATCATGGTAATGGAAAAGGCTCCCAGGTAGTTGTATGGGAGCCTCCCCAAATAAATGCAATCAAATCCTTAACATCCCAAAATGCCAAACGACAGGACTAACTCCTGATCCACTTTTTCACCAAGGGCATTTTCAGCGACCTCCCATTGTCCCGGGGCATTTTTAATTAATTCCATCATATAATTATCTATCATTGGATAACCTGATGTTTTGTCCAAATAGATATTGGAAATATTTCCCATTTT